>NZ_JADPJJ010000146.1:0-156622 GCF_023073375.1 Bradyrhizobium sp. 197
TTCGTTGGCAGATGCGGCTCTATCTGAGCCCACTGCTTGTCGTTGAGCCAGAACAGTCCTTTGCGCATCGAAGTCCCCCGTGCCGAATCAACTTGGCACGAGGGAATCAGAACTCGCTAATCAGGTACAGACCCTAGGTCCCGATCTCGGACCATGTTTCAACAAGTTGCGTACCAACCGTCAGGAAATGGAACGAGGAGCGAGGGGCCGTCCTCGTTGTTATCGTTTGCAGCTTCGGGCCTGCCGGTTGCTAGAGGCTCGGCGGCGAGCTCTTCCACCTCAACGGCACTCGCCGCGTGACGCCCGGCGCACCTTAAATCGCTTTGCATGAACAAAACTCCCCACCGGGGTACGATCAAATATGGAGCGTCTTCAAAGATTTCGATCAAAAGGTTACGACGACAAAATATCAGGTCTCCTTCCCAAGCGATAGGAGCGCGACCCTGTCCTTTCCGCATCCTTATCGTGCAGCGCCATCGGCGTTGCAGTGCAGCCAAGAGTCGCCCCTCATCGTTTGAGCAATGGGCGCTAGTCGCAACGGCGAAGCTCGCTCGCCACAGTCACGTCCATCTCAGACAGCGTACACACAATGTTGAAAGCCGCCGCCGTGATGCTTTGCGGCGGGAGGTGATCGGCCGTCACGACGTCGTCATGGAGCAGCTCGTAGGTAAGGTCATCTTCGTTCTCGAGCCCACTGTTTCGCGAGCACGTAGCACTTTTGAGCCTAGGCCAGAACCGGGGCGCGTCTGCATGTCGTTCTCCTCAACCGCCTCAGCATTGCGCTCGACAGCCTGTGCGACCAGGTCCATCGCGCCGCGCTCTTCATCGGGCGAGCGCGACCATTTTCGGCCGGATCACGATCGGCCGCGGCTCGACGATTGGGGGCAACGTCTGGGTGACCGAAGATGCGCCGCCAAACAGCTTCGTGACGCCGGCTACGGCCCGCAACAACGGGCTAGGCCGCTACGGGCGCCTTCCAGCGCATCAAGCGACGTTCCAGCGCCTCGAGGATCGCGTTGAAGACGAGGCCGATCACGGTGATGCCGAGGATGCCGAAATACATCTGCGGGATCAGGAAACTGTACTGGCTGTTGATGATGAGATAGCCGAGCCCGGACTTGGCACCGACCATCTCGGAAGCGACCAACACCAGCATCGCGGAAGCGCTTGCCAGCCGAATGCCGACGAAGATGGTTGGCAGCGACGCCGGCAGGATCACCTTGCGGAACAATTGGCTTGGCGTCGCGCCCATCGTCCGCGCCGACTTGACCAGCAGCGGATCGACCTGCCGCACGGCCGCGATGGTGTTGAGCAGCAGCGGCCAGGCGCAGCTATAGACCACCATCGTGACCTTCGAGAGCTCGCCGATACCGAGCAACAGAATGAACACCGGCAGCAGCGCCAGCGGCGCCGTGTTGCGCGCGATCTCGATGGTCTGGTTCAGCAGATCGCCAAGCCGGGCGTACCAGCCCGTGAGCAGGCCAAGCGGCACCATCAGAACGACCGCAATCAGGAATCCGCTCAGCGCCCGCAGCAGGCTTGCGCCGACGTCCTCATAGAGTTCACCGCTCTGCGCGAGCTGCCAACCCGCGGCGATCACCTCGGAGAACGGCGGCAGGAACGTCACGTCGATCAGACCCAACCGCGGCGCCGTCTCCCAGACGGTCAGGAACAGCAGCAGCAGCAGCGATCGCTGCCCGATGGCACCGAACCATCGCGCGAAGTCGCCCGGCGCCGCGGTACGCGCGCCGGCGCGTCGTGCGGCTCGGTCCTTCGGACTTCCCTCGGCCAGCTCCAGCAGCGTCAGCACCTCCAGATTAGACATGAGCCAATTCCTTCGCCTTTGCGACGCCCTCGCCGTCCGCTGCGGGGCCCTGAGCTCCTTGCGCCTTCAACACCTCGTCGCGCAGCAAGGACCAGACCTCGTGCCGCACACGCCCGAACTGAGGCAACGAGCGGACGTCCTCGGTTTCGCTATGCAGTTCGTCGGGAATATCGACGATCTGCTTGATGCGGCCGGGACGCGAAGTCATCACCGCCACGCGCTGGCCGAGGACGACGGCTTCGTCGATGCCATGCGTGATGAACAGGATGGTCTTTCCGGTGCTGCGCCAGATCCGCAACAGTTCGCCTTGCAGCGTCTCGCGCGTCTGCGCGTCGAGCGCCGCGAACGGCTCGTCCATCAGCAGCACCTCGGGATCGTAGGCGAGGCTTCGCGCGATCGCGACGCGCTGCTTCATGCCGCCCGAGAGCTCGTGCGGATAGCGGTCGGCAAAGCCGGACAGCCCGACCAGATCGAGATAGTGCAGCGCCTTCTCCCGCCGTGCCCTGGCCTTCAGGCCGGCGATGTCGAGTCCGAACTCGACATTCTGCGCGGCCGTCCGCCAAGGAAACAGCGCGTATTGCTGGAACACGATGCCCCGGTCGCGCGCCGGCCCGTTGATGGCCTTGCCGTCGAGCAGGATCCGCCCGCTGCTCGGCAGCGAAAGGCCGCCGAGCAGGTCCAGCAAGGTCGACTTGCCGCAGCCGCTCGGCCCGACCAGCGCAAGGAACTCGCCGGGCCGGACATCCAGCGTGATGTCGTCCAGCGCGGTGAAGCGTTGCGCCGGCCCGCCATCCTTGCCCCGGACCAGGAAGTCCTTCCGTACATGTTCGAATCTGATCTTGGTCGTAGTCATTTCGCCTCCGCGGTCTTGCCGGGGCGGAAATAGTTGAACTCGTTGGTGTAGAGATCAGACGGCCTGAGCTGGTCCGGCTTCAAGAGACCATCCTTGATCAGCCAGTCGATCCACACCTGCAGCTCGGCATCGCCGATCACGCCGCCCTTGGTCGCAACACCCGTGCTCTTCCAGTACTTGATCGGTGTGGCGTCCTCGTTCCGCTTGCGATCGGCGATGATGCGCTCGAAACGGGCGCGAACTTCCTCCGGCGGCGTCGTCTGCGCTCAGGCGATGGCACGCGACACGCCCTCGACCAGCCTGCGCGAGGTGTTGGGATTGTCCTTGATGAACTTGTCCCTCAGCACGTACGACCCGCCGGTGAAGTTTCCGAAGATGTCGGTATCGGCAAACAGCCTGCGGATGCCGCCGCGTTCGAGCGCCTTGTCGCGCAACACGCCGTTGAGCGTGGCCACCTCGACCTGTCCCTGCCGCAACACCTGCTCGCCGGTGACGGGCGGGATCGCGACCAGCGTCACCTGCTTCGCATCCGCCGGCGTAAGGCCGTTACGAGCCAAGTATTCGCGCAGCACGAATTCGAGATGTGCACCGAGCGTGTTGACCGCGACCTTCTTGCCGATCAGGTCCCGCGCGGTCTTGATCATGCTGTCATCCTTCACGTAATAGCCGTTGTAGGTGCTGTCGTCCGACCCGTAGTAGCCGACCACTGCCTTGATCGGCGCCCTGGCCGCGATCAGTTTGATGATCGCCCCATAGAACGCGCCGCCGATGTCGACGTCACCGGTCACCACGGTCTGGATGTCCTGCGGACCGCTAATGGTGTTGCCGATCCATTTCAGCTTGAGCGGGGCGAGATAGCCGAGATCGTCGGCCAGCTCGACGAACGTCACCTGTCCGGCCCAGCCCTGGTAGCGGATCTCGGTCTTTTCGAGCTGCGGCTCGGCCATGGCGCTGCCGACGAGTCCCGTAAGCCCGAGAGCGGCGAGGCCAAGTTGCTGTCCTCTTGCACGCAGACCGGCAACCAGGCGACCCAGCGCAGAGATAGCGATTTCCATTGTATTCACTCCTTGCTCGTTTCAGGCGGCCTTCGCCTGCGGCTTGGATGACTTGACGCGAGTGACGCTGTTGCGGCCGTCGATGCTGACCGGCACTTCACCGTCGATGGTTGCGCGCCGGACGACGCGATGCTGGTCGCCGTAATCGTTGACCGCGTAGTGCTGGGTGGCTCGGTTGTCCCAAATCACCACGTCTCCTTGGCGCCAGCTCCAGCGTACCGTATTCTCGGGCGCAGTAATGTGGGACTGGAACAGGTCGAACAGCTTCTGGCTGTCGTATTTCGACAGGCCGACGAAGCGCTGGACGAAATTGCCAAGCACCAGCGTCCGTTCTCCGGTCTCGGGATGGATGCGAACGACGGGATGCTCGGTCTCGTAGATCGTACCGGTGAAGACCTCCTCGAAGTGCTTCCTGTCGGCTTCGCTCGCGCGGGTCTTGACGGCGTAGTCATAGGCGTTGCTGTGCACCGCCCAGAGTTCGTCCGCGAGCTTGCGCAGCGGCGCCGGTAGATCGAGATAGGATGCCGCGGTGTTTGACCAGATCGTATCGCCGCCGAACTCGGGGATCACGACGCCGCGCAGCACGGAGATCTTCGGGTAGGCGTCGACGAAGGTAACATCGGTGTGCCACTGGTCGGCGCGGCCGCCGCCGCGTCCGGAATCGAGTTCCAGGATCGACGCCGTTCCCTTGGTCGCGCCGATCGTCGGGTGCGGAACCAGTTTGCCGAGCCTCACGGCAAAACTCTCCTGCCCCGCGTCGTCGAGATGGTTCTGGTCGCGGAAGATGACGACTTTGTGCTCGAGCAAAACCTGGTTGATCGCCGCGATTGTCCAGTCCGGGAGATCGCCCGAGAGCTTGATGTTCCTGATCTCCGCGCCGATACGTGCCGACCGCTTGACGATATCCGCGCGCGGAATGACGTTGTCGATGGTGATTGCGTCCGTCATGTCATTTTCCCCAAGATCGCGATCCCGTTTGGACAAGGCTCCGCCGTTCGCCGATCGCTGATGCGATGGCGGAGTAAATACACAGCTGATGGTCGTGATCGATCCTCTTGCAGTATCGCCGTCTGCTCTGGCGGCGATCGGGTCTGGCGGGATCTTCCCCGAGAGACGGCATCGATGCAGCCTCTCGCTCAGTCACAGGATGCTAACTCAAGACTTTCGGAAATAGCTTCCAAAGTTGGACGAAGGTGGAAAATAGTTGCACGCACCCGCACGACGTATCCGATTGATATCTGCGCTTTCTGCTATTCAGCCGCGACGACGCTCTGCGTGCGCCACACCGCAGGCGCATAAAGTGCAGGTTCGAAATCGTCGGCGATCGGCGCATTGATGCGGGCCTCATGCGAGGCAAGATCGTCCAGAAAGAGATCCCTGCTGATTTGCGCGACGACGGCCGGGATATCACGCTTGAAGCTCGGGACGTCTCCAATTGGCAAGCCGAAGCTCACGAATGCCGCAGGGTTGAAGACGTGGATGTTACGGAGATAAGGCGCGCGGCCGGGTGCCTTCTCGAGGAATTCGTGCCCCGACCCGAGATAGGGATGTGCGCCTAGGGTCTCGTCCTGCTCGTCCGCAGAAGGCGAAAAGCGGTCGCGCCACAACAGGATGTTATCGGAGAAGGCTGCCAGCTCCGGTGTTTTTGCGAGATCGACCCGATAACCCGTACCGGCGATCACGAAATCGAATGCGATATCGCCATGCGGCGTGGTCGCAAGCAGCCGCCGCCCGAACGGCTTGGCCGACGTCCACGGCGCCGCCAGATGAAGGTGGAAATTCGGGAACTTGACGGCGCGCGCGACCGCATCAGGCGGTGGCGTGGATCCGGCACGGCGGAAACGGATGGCCTGGTGCCAGCGAAGAGCGTCCGGCAACGATCCGCAATTGTCGTAAGCTCCCGGTTAGCCGCGCGTCCTGATCACCGGCTCCGAGGCAAACCCGTCGCGCCGCGCGAAGAGATGCACCTCCCTCGCCCCGGCTTCGAGCGCCACCGCTGCCGCGTCGAATGCGGAGGCCGCGCTGCCCAGCACCGCGACTGACCTGTCGCGCAGCTTCTCGAAATCGATCGCTTCCAGCGCATGAGCGTAAACCTCTTTTGGCAGATTGCGCGAGAGCACGTCGGGGACGGACGGACCGCCGTTACTGGGGAAGCCACTGGCAAGAATGATCTTGCGGGCCGTTTCCGTTCGCGCTTCGCCGGCCAGGTCGAGATGAAGCCGCACATGGTCAGCGGCCGGCTCGACACGGAGAAGCCGCGTCCGGTAGCGTACGTTGATGCGAAGCGTGCTGCGATACCAGTCGAGGTAGGCGGCCCAATCCACCCGGGCAATGCGATCGATCGCTTCATACGCGGCGGCGCCGTGGCGGGCTTCATACGAGGCCTGGAAACTCAGCCTGTCAAACCGAGCTCAGGCCCGGGCAACCGCTTCGGCGTACGCAGCTTGTTCATGCGCGCGCTGCTCAACCAGGGGCCGGACGAAGCAGCGTCGCCGGCGGCATCGATCAGGGTGACCTTGCCGATGCCGGCACGACGCAACGCAAAGGCGAACGCGCTTCCGGATTGCCCGCCGCCGATGATGGCGACGTTGTGATCGATCCCCTGACGGTCAGGGATCCAGTTCTGCGGATCGGGTCCAATCAGGCGCAAGGTCTCGCGCGCCGCAGTGTCGACATCGGACTGAAACATATTCGCACCTCGATTGTTCAGCATCAAATGCGGTCAAATCGTAGAAGCGAACGATACTCAGTCAATGAAATGGAATCGGCTTTGTTTTTCAACCCGCACAACGAACCCATCGCCGGGCTACGGCGTGTTGAAAGATTTGCGTAGTGTCGTGGAGCGAGCCAGAGACCGGGCGAGACGCTCGGCATGCGCGGGCATCCAATTGGCACGATCAGTTTGCAACATCATCTCTTCCAGGGATGCGCGCCGCTAGATTCATGCTCGCATCACACCGAACAATGCAAATCAATTTCATCGACATTCCTCGTTCCGACAACATAAACGTCGTCCAATCAAGCCGTCTCGTCGGCCCGTTGGAGATTTGAGAAGCACGATGTCGACCTCCGGCGTCATCAGCCTTGAACGAGACACACCCGAGCATGCTCGCACCTATGAGCAGGCCGGCATCCTCCAATTTCATCACGGTAAATTCCTCGTCGGCCCGCTCGCATTGAAGGCCGGGAATCACGTGCTCGATATCGGTGCCGGTACGGGCCGCCTTACCGAATTCGTCGCAGAACTTGTCGGCCCTGACGGCCGTGTGACCGGCATCGATCCTCTCGAGAACCGTATTGCCATCGCGCGTCTCCGCGCGTCGAAGACGTTGACATTCGCGGTCGGCCGTGCCGAAGACCTTTCGCGCTTTGAACCTGCGGACTTCGACGCCGTCTATCTCAACAGCGTGTTCCATTGGATCGCGGACAAGCGGCGAGCCCTGCACGAAATCCACCGCGTTCTCAAGCCGGGCGGCCGGATCGGGTTGAACATTCAGGACCCGACCAAACCTCACGAGTCCCGCACCGTGCTTCTGCAGGCGATCGAACAGGCTGGGTTCGCCGAGAGGAGTGGTGAAGCGCACCGGGTCCTCGGAGCCACCGACGACGAGCTCAAAATGCTCTTCGTTGAGGCTGGTCTCGTCGATTACCGAAGCGACCTGCGTTCACTGGTCGATTTTCATGACGACGTGAGTTCGGCGCTCGCATGGTCCGAGGCTAGCGCATTCGGTAACTTCCTCGGCGGCTTTTCCACAGCGGAACGGGAAGCGATCGAGCGCGCCTTTGCTGGCTTGGTCGAGGCGAAGCGCACCCCGGAGAGCCTCCGCCTGGAGCGATATCTGCGCTTCGCGTTCGCTCGAAAGCCGGAGCCACGGGATTCCTCTCCGGGTCTTTAATCGTTCAAGTCTCACCATTGGCCATCGCATCGGGACAAACGAACCATGAGCAACCAACGCCAGCTTGTTCTAAATCTCTTCATCTATCCGGGCGGCCATCACGAAGCCGCGTGGCGCTATAAGGGATCTGAACCGGACCGCATCCTCGACATCACCCATTATCAGGAGCTGGCGCAACGGGCCGAAGCGAGCAAATTCGACGCCATCTTCTTTGCCGACGGGCCGGCGCTGGCCGACAACGTTCGGTACGCCCAGCGCCTTCGTTTCGAACCAATCACCTGGCTCGCAGCGATTGCCGCCGTCACGAGCCGTATCGGGCTGATCGCGACGGCGTCAACGACCTATACCGAGCCGTACAATCTGGCACGGCTGTTTGCGTCTCTCGACCATCTCAGCCGGGGTCGCGCCGGCTGGAACATCGTCACCACCGGTGCGCAGCAGGCCGCACAGAACTTTGGGTTGCCTGAACATCCGCCTCACCACGAGCGCTATGAGCGCGCCCGCGAATATCTCGACGTGATCTCCCGGCTGTGGGATAGCTGGGAGGATGACGCGCTCGTCAACGATCCGGCTTCTGGCATCTTCGCCGACACCAGCAAGATCCACACGCTCGACCATATCGGCAAGCATTTTCGCGTTCGTGGCCCGCTGAACATCTCGCGGGCGCCGCAGGGACGGCCGGTCTACGTACAGGCCGGCTCTTCCGACGACGGCCGCGCGTTCGCCGCCCGGTTCGCGGAGGCAATTTTCACGGCGCATCAGACACTGGAGTCCGCGACGGCGTTCTATGCCGACATCAAGCGCCAGGCCCGCACCTTCGATCGCAGTCCCGACGAGATCAAGATCCTGCCCGGCATCAGCCCCTTCATCGGCAGCACGCAGGCTGAAGCCGATCGACTTCAGGACGAATTCAACGAGCTGATCCAGCCCGAATTCTCCCTGACGCAGCTGCGTCAGCTGATCGGCCTCGACCTCACCGGCTACGATCTCGATGGCCAGGTTCCCCGGGATCTCATTGACACAGCGAGCGCGCGCGGAGTCGCAAGCCGCTTCAAGCTCGTGGTCGATATCGTCGACCGCGAGAAGCCGACCATTCGCCAGCTGGTGCAGCGCCTCGCCGGCGCGCGCGGCCACTGGGTCATTGCCGGCACGCCGGAGAAGATCGCGGACAACATCCAGACCTGGTTCGAGGGCGGCGCGGCCGATGGCTTCAATGTTATGCCGCCATGGCTGTCCGGCGGCTTCGATACCTTCGCCGAGCAGGTCATCCCGATCCTGCGCAAGCGCGGCCTGTTCCGCGAGGACTACACCGGCACGACCTTGCGCGAGCACTACGGACTCGCGCGGCCGGCCAGCGTCTACTCCAGCGCAGTCAAGGCGATTGCCTGAGACTGTTTCCGCACCCACATCCAGACTCGCGAACAGCAAGCTGACATGAAGACGGCGTTCTTTCTCCTCTCCAGCCTTTTGGCCATTTTCCTCCTCGCCGCCGGGTCCTATGTCGATTTCTCAACAGGTGCTGAAGCCAACAACGCCGTGTTCAAGTCCGAGATCGACTCCATCCTGATTCGTACAGTCGTGTCGGCCTTCTTGCTATTAACGATCGGGCTGGCCAACTATTTCATTCTAAATCGACGCGACCGATAATAAGGTCCGGTTCTACGCGAAGGGCGGCCGACCGCGTCAACCGACGCAATCCCAAGGACCGAGTGTTGGAGAGTCGGCAGAAATGGGCGGTCGTTCGCCAAGGGCTAGTAAGTTCAGGTTGCGGGAGCAAACACGGTTTCTTGCGATTGATCGACAGTATAGTTCCGCGACGGATTGCGTGGCGTAAATGTCTTCCGCTCGCCGGTCGCAACGTCAGGCGACAGAAACGACGTTTACTGGGTGCCGGACGAGGATTTCGCGCAGAGCTTGAAGGACATGCCGAGGCAGATGCGGGTTGCTGCGGGATCCCCCTCGCCGACCGCTGACGCGGCGCGTGGACAGCCTCCCGATCATCGGCGCCCATCCCAAGCACGGGGCAAACGCATTTGAGCGTGGCATAGAGGCGGTCACCAATGCAGTCGAGTTTCAGCGCCCTTACGTTTGTTGGTCGACGTGATCGCTGATGAAGCTGCTTGACCAGCATCAGCTACGTTGGGCTGCGATGACGCAACCGAAACCATTGAGCGTTCTGCGCACCGACCGCTCTACACCACCGAATGAGTGCCGAAGGGCTCGGTCGCGATCTTCACTAAAAGCGAAGATAGCGACCAGCAACCGACTTTCAAAGCACGCGCAAGGCGCCGTGGTTGATGGCGCCCGAATGATTCTCTCTGTCATGCGGAGCTCTTCATTCGGCAAAATCGTTGCTGACGGAGGAAAGAGTGCGGACCGAGAGAATGGATCGAGCTCTCAATCGAAGAAGGCAGGTCTGTTCGCGTCAGCTGCGAATGCGAAGGCTGCTTCAACGTCACTCTCGATAGTTCTACCTCGCGACAGCGGAGGTAGACGATCTTTCGGGAAAAAAGTCGCCTCGCTCGTCTCCAATCTGGGCCGGGTCTCACCGCCTGAGAGCCTATCGCAAAGAAAGAAAACTTTGTAGAAATCCCGGACATCAGGCGAATAGGAAGCGCCGGCCTTGTGTCGGACCCCGTAGAGGCGACGAACAGACACTTTTAATCCGGCCTCTTCGTACAACTCCTTTGCGATATTTTGGGCAGCAGAAAGGCCAACGTCTGCAAAGCCCCCAGGCAAGGCCCAAAGACCATCGCTCTTCTCACGGACCAGAAGAACCTTGTTCTCTTCTACGATCGCTCCGCGCACATCGACTTTCGGTGTCGCATAGCCCTTCGCGAAATCAGAGACGAGCCTTTCTATCCTCTCGATGGGAACACTTCCCAAGTCGGCGAGCATTTCATTGGCTATAGAGGCAATCTCCTCGTAACGTTCTCGATCAAATTGATCTCGCGCAAAATGGAGCCCACTAGATGCAATAGCTTGCAATCGTTTCCCAAACGTCAGCCACTGAGGCTCCATAGCGCACTCCGTCATCATTCCGATGATATCATAGCAAACGGCGCATTGAGGCGAAAGCTTATGCTTTGGAATTCAGCCAGAGTCAGCGCAAACAGCGATGAATGACCAATCCCGAGTCGCCGCGCAATATAGCGAAGTCGCACCCGCGGCTCTATCGTGCCATTTCCATGAGGACAATCTCGATCGGATCTCCGCCAAGCCCATGAGAGAAGTAGCCCTTCTGGATGGCCCTGAAGCCATGACGTTCATAGAACCGTTGCGCGTTCAAGGTTGACTCGATTTTGATTGGTCTTGAGTGTTCCTTTGCCGCGGCTTCAAGACCAGCTTTGAGCAATCGCTCACCAATTCCGCGGCCTGCTGCCTTCGGCAAGACGAAAAGGCGGGTCACCTCGCCAGGAACTGAGTCGACGAACCCCAATACCTCGCCGTTCTGCTCGGCTATGATCGTGGTGCCCGCAGCGATGACATCCTCGTAATATTTGGCAGTACGTTCTCCCATCCACCGCTCCAGTTGCTCGGGCTTGTAATGGGTGATTGCCAGTTCTTGAACCGATTGTGCCGTCACGTCATAGAGCGCCTGGGCATCGCCAGTGCAAGCCGCGCGCAATACCGTTTCGCCATCAACTTTTGTGCTGCTCATTGGTGATTCCTTCGCAACCATTCACCAAAACTTATCTCAGATTGTGGCCGCAGCATTCCCGCAAAACTTGCAACGGGATGAGCCAAATTGTGATCTGTAGCGGGTCGCGTGCACCGAATCGCTGCATCCTGACGCTCCGCATTTGCACGCCCTGCCGGGCGAGAAGATGTACGCGTCATGCCAGCGTGAAATATCTCCACTTCGAAGGGGCCAGGCTGCGAGACGTCATACTCGCCGAGCTCGCCGGGGTGGGGTAGATCGACGCGAAAGCATCAAATAAAGCCGCTTTTCGAAACAACAGCGCCGGTTGTAGCGAAAAACCTCCTGGAAGGCTTGTATGATGCGGGGCTTACGCAGATTGGTGCTCGAATATCCCGCCGAACTTGAGATCACACAGGATGTGGAGAGGTGCTGGGGCCGTGGCAGCGCCGTCGTCCCCGGGTATTCAGGCACGACCATCGGCCGCCCCTTATCCTGAGTTGCATGACGGCTTTGAACACCTCGCGATGAACTGAATGGCCAGGATCATGAGCTTATCTCCTCCTGATAAACGAACAAAGCTAATCCTTGCCGCTCTGATGATCGCTGCGTTCGCTATTGGCCTAGATACGTTTGTCATCATCGGGGCACTAGAAGTGATTTCTGGTGACCTCAACATTTCAACCGGTGCGGCGGGATGGATAATCTCAATCTACGCACTCTCCTACGCTGTATTTGCGCCGCTGAATGCCTGGATGTTCCGGGCCGCAAGCCGCCGCAACGTCCAGATCCTATCCGTTTCAATCTTCATCATCGGCAACGTGATCTGTGCGATCGCTCCGAACTTTGCAACCCTTGCTGCAGCTCGCGTCATTTCAGCCTACGGCGCAGCCATGTTCACCCCGGCGGCCACCGCATTGGCAACCGAGCTGCTGCCGCCCGGTAGCAAAGGGTCGGCATTGTCCCTTATCTTCGGTGGTATGACCGTTTCACAAGTTGCGGGTGTTCCGGCGACCAGCTGGATCGCTGATGCCATCGGCTGGCGTTTTGCCTTCGGTTTTGTGGCAGTTGCGGGGCTCCTGGCATTGCTGATCTTTGCCCCTATGATGTCCGGTGTCTCTGCAAAGGCGCCGGAGCGCGGAAAAAGCCCGGCTTCGAAAGACTTTCCCAGGGCTATCTACGGTGTTCTTTCGGTTACCCTATTCGTGGTCATTTCCGAGTTCGTTGTTTACTCCTATGTGAGCGTCATTATCACCGGTTCTCTGCTTACAGGCGTGCCGCTGCTTTCAGCCGCGCTCTTTGCGTACGGTTTCGGAGCTGTGACAGGAAACGCAGCGTGCGGCTTTCTAACCGATCGCTTCGGCCCCTACAAAGTTCTCATTGCGGTGATCGGCGCACAACTAATCGTTCTCGTAGCTCTGGTTGGATTCGGGCATCATGGTGCCTTAACCGTGCTCATCGCATTTCTTTGGGGCAACGCGAGTTACATGTATCTCGTTCCGATCCAGCACCGGCTTCTCGATCTAGCCGGGGAGAGGTCGAAGCTAGTTTTGGCGATGAACAGCTCGACCACCTTCGCAGGAATAGCCATCGGGGCCGTTCTCGGCGGTATCCTCGTCGAAACTAGCGGGGTCACATCCCTTGCTGCAGGGTCGATCCTGATTGGCCTCATCGGCTTCGGACTGGCTGTTGCCTTTATGAGTGAAGTTGCAGCTGCAGAAGCTGCCACTCCGGCAGTCCGTGGGTTCGACTAAGGCATACCACCCTATGACCAGACCTCATAGAGCAAGGGCATCCACCACTTGGCACGCTCGACGATCCTTCACCGCGCCCAAATTAAGAATGCGGTGGCCTGGTCGCGCTGGCCCGCACCGCGGCGGCTGGCTAGGCACCGCGGATGCCGTTATTATGCCGAGCCTGAAAGTGCAGTAACGTACGTGGTTCTTGAGATTGTTGGCCGCCTGGCTATCCAAGACCCGCAGACCTCGATGGCCACATGGGCCAATACTGATTTACTGCGCTCGAGTCAGAAATGCTTTCAATGCCGAGGTGGCGTACTGAGATTGATCGAATTAGTTCAATCAGACCGGGCTGTTAGGGCCCAGTGACTCGGAAAGCCTGAAAATGTTTCAGCCAGAGACCCGGGTGTCCAGCTGGAAAGTATGGTTGCATAGAAAGGAGATGCGAACTTGGAAACTCCATCCGAATTGAACGAACTGCGGAGCAGCATCGACAATCTCGACGCGGCCCTTATCCACATTCTCGCGGAACGTTTCAGGTGCACTCGGCAGGTCGGAAAACTAAAAGCGCGACTTCAATTGCCTTCGGCAGATCCAGCTCGTGAGGAACGGTAGAAAGACTACGCACGCTCGCACAGGCAGCTAGCCTTGACCCAGAGTTTGCCGAGAAGTTCCTATCATTCATTAGCAAAGAAGTGATCCTGCATCACGACCTTACTCGTGGAGCAAACGCCGACGTGTAAAATTGCTCGACCACGCGCGTTCTCGTCGGAGCCGGTGATCTTCAACTTGGCTGAACAGGTATGCGCTCGATCAGTGTAGGTCGTCTTAGCATGGAGGATCACGCTCGAGCCAGAAGCCCGGCCCGCTAAACCACACATTCTCTGAGTCGTTAAATCTCGGCTCACCTACGTGCAACGCGCGAATTGGAAGGTTGCGAAGCGGCAACCCGTCGATCGCGTTATGTAGACGTCTTGCAGCGTCCTCATCGCGTCCACCCGTGCAAGGATAAATAGAGACGGCACCAATGGAAGAGGCCTCGAAATGGTCTCGACGCCGTACCACATGGAGAAGAAAGCCTTTCCAGGTATCGTCGGTCATAGGCATCAGAAGCCGGCCACCTTCGACAAGGCGATCAAGCCAGACACGGGATGGGTGAGTGGCTCCGGCGAACACGATGGCGATATCAACCTTGCCGACATCTACCGCCCGGCCGTCGCCCGAGACGACATCGACCTGGGGCCAGCTCTCGAGGTTCACTCGGGCCCGCGACGCCAACTCTGTGTCGGTTTCGATCGCCGTCACACGACCAGCGGGTCCGACAATCTCGGCCAGCACCGCCGAATAGTATCCGGTGCCGGCACCGACCTGAAGTACCTGCTCGCCGGCGGCGATGTTAAGATTATCAAAATTGCGGGCCCAGAAGCTGGGCATCCCATTGTTGAGGTTACGACTCGCATCGATCGTCACGAGAACGTCATGGTAGAGCCAGCGCGGGTCGTCATCAGGGGTCAGAAATGGGTCGCTGTATGGGTCGGAGATGATGCTCCACGGCCCAGGGCCTACGAATTGCTCGCGCCGAACGGTGGCGAAGGCCTCGATCAGCTTCGGGTTACGCAGGACCGGGACTTTGTATCCCAGGTCTTCTGCATACCAGCGGCGCGCCGCTGCCAACGTGTCGTCCATGAAGGCTCTCCTGTTGCGATACAGACGATGCGTCTGAACTCCGGTCGGGCAGACACGTCAAAAATGTCTTTCTTCGGCTGTCCGCACTGGGCTGGCTGGAGCGCATAGCACTGTGAACATGGAACCATTGACTATCACTCCCCATCCTGCCAACGCGGTCGCCCATGCGACTGATGTCGCATCTGCGATAGATGCCCTGTCCGATATCGATCTCGTGCGGCTCAAAGCTCTTGCACGATTGTGGAGCCGCGACCTGCCGGGAGGGCTCTCCTGGACCGACATCCTCCACGAGGCGATTGCACGCACCCTCGACGGCTCGCGCCCCTGGCCGCCCGGCGTGCCCATCCTGGGCTTCCTGTCGGGCGTGATGCGCAGCATCTGCAACGACCATTGGCGTCGTGCGCGGCTTGAGCAAAGGCTGTTCGTGAGCCGCGATAACGAGGACCAGCGGAGCGGGCCCGGTGGAGATGCCGACGAGGTGCCCGATCCGGAGCGGATCTTGGTTGCCGCACAGACGCTGGCCAACATCTATCGGCTGTTTGAGGGTGATCCACTGGCGCTGAAAATCATCGCAGGCATGGCTGATGGTCTGGCGGCTAGAGAGATTTGCAAGATCCATGAGATGGCTGAGCTCGATTACGACACGACACGACGACGGATGAGGCGCACGTTGCTGCGCCAACACCAGTACTGGAACAAGTGATGACACGCTGGCACCCGAGTCTCGATCTGGAGCGATTGTTCGAATCGCTAAGCGTGGAAATCCTTTCCGCCACCGATGAGGAGGTGCGCCAGATGTCCGACCGGCAAGGATGGAAGGTCGCTAATACGGCTCAAGAGCTCAGAAAACTCATCAGGGCTGCGGGGGCGGATGTTGGCGTGAAACAAGACTGCGACGGGCGCGGGAGAACTGGCGCAGGCGGCAGTATTGGCGCCGTTGAGCAAGCGGAGAAAAATCAGCAATAGACAAAAGTATGCCGGAGGATATCGTCCGCGAGCGTCCACGATGTCGCCCTTCGGCCCCAGAACTCGGCGGCATCGCCCATCGTCGATGCTGACCTGTCAGGTGCGAGCGGGTCTGCCGCGGCGAGTCCAGAGAGCGAGGAGCGCGGTCGCGACTAGGATCATCACGCCGCATGCCATGTAGAGCTGAGCTTCCGTCGTACTCGGAAGCAAAGTGGGAAGCAGGAAGATCAGCGCACCAATCGCTCCGGTTAAAAGACTAGTAAAAGCTTGAACGCGTCCGATTAGCGCGGAATCGACCACGGTTAAGAGATGTCCGTTCGCCGCCGCCCGCGATAGGTTCCACAGCATCCCAGCCGCCGCATAGAGCACAATTGCGACAAGCGGGTCGGTCGCAAAGGACAGGACGAGCAACGAGCCCGCCGCGGCGGCCACAAGGGGCGTCGTCATACGAGCCATTCTTCTGGCCACGGCTGGGATCCCCGCAGCGGCTAGAGCGGCCATGCCCGCAATCGCAGCCGTCATCTCGAGTGTACCGAAGAGGCGACTACCTCCGCCGAGCGAATGACTGACGAATCCAGGTAACAACAGGTTTGTGATCTGAATGACGGCAAATACCAGGCCCACTGATACCGACGCGGATAAGGTTTGGGGCTCGTTCACAAGATAGTTGATCGCTTCACGAGAAGCCGAAAACAGGTTGAGGCGCTTCGCTGCGTGTGTGCGCGTAGGATAGGTCAGATTCCTCAACAGGGGCAGAACGGAGATCGCGACGAAGGCAAACAGGGCGGCGGTCGTCGCGCTGCCGACGTGAGCGATGCCGTAGCCGGCCGCACCTGTGCCCAAAGCCATCCCCGCCTGATTGAAGAACGACAATCGCAGGTTAAAGCGCATGCGCTCGGTCTCGGGAATCAGCGACTGCAGGATGCCGCTCATCGCGCCTGCTAGAAGCGCGTAGCCGAAAGCTCCGAGAACTGTTGATAGAAGGAGGATAGGACGCGAGAGCGCATCGCGCAAAACTTGTACCGGAGCCAACATGAGCAAGCCCAAAGCTCTGACGAGTTGTCCCGATGCGGTGACCCTGAGGTGATTGTGACGGTCGACGAGATGTCCGCTAAGCGGCGCCAGGGCAAAACCGGCAAGACTGGAGGCCAGCAGAACCAGGCCCACCAGGTTCGATCCGCCCACATCGAACGCAACCCACGCCGGCATGACAATTCCGGCGCCGACGATGAAGAAGGAGATGGAAGAAAAGCCAATGAAGCAACGTCGCTGCATTACTTGCGAATGGAACCCGTGCATCTCTCTCGTTGGCTCACTGAAAGCGATCTCGGAAAACCCGCCCGTCGGGGCGGTCACAGTTTACGCCTGAGTAGCCTCGAGTGCTGCAGGCAATCACGAATAGATCCTCGCATCAGGAGACAAATGCGCGAAGCTGGCGGTGGGCGGCCTTGATCACGGTCGTCTTGGCCTGGGTCAGAACATCAGCCCACAGCGCGCCGTCGAGCTCGCAATAGTCAAACAAGAACCGCAGTATGCGCAGCTGGTGTCCAGCCACCATCCGGCACACAAAATAGACAAAGGACTCATTTTCGTCCACGCCATATCCGGTCAGGAAGGCCTTCCACAGTGCGCCAACACGGTCATCGGCCGTGAGTTCTAGCCAAAGCACCATGGCCGCCACGTCGAGCCATTGAGGGCCGCGGCCACAATCATCGAAATCGAAGAATGTGACGCGCTCGTCCTGAACCCGCATGTTCATCGGCCTGACATCGCCATGACAAAGCCCTGTCGGGCCAATCGACTGGCTTGCACCGGCGCCCAGGAGCAGACTTAGTGATTTGCTGATGTCGTCGGCAAGCCTTGGAGACCTCTCGGCGATCATCGCGAGCGTCTCCTTGTCCCTCGCCTCGCTCAGAACTTCCCTGCTCGGCGCCAGTTTCGTGAGCCTGGTCTGGCGGTGCAAATCGGACAGGGCAACGCCGGCGCGATACCAATCGGCCGGTGTAGCCGCGAGTTCCCGCCCCGCAGCCGGCGCGAAGACGCCAAGAAGGCGCTTGGTGCGGTCAGGCAATTCGAATGTGGAGAACGACCTTCCCTCATGGTCGATGAGGGGCCGAGAAGCGTCAAGCGCAGGCGTACTTTGAAGGGCTCGGAGCACGGCCATTTCGCTGGCCACGTCGGCAGCGGAGCGGCCCCATGTTCGATACAGACGAACGAAAGCCCGATCTTGGGCGCCGTCACGAACCACGAACGTCCAATTCGCACCTTTCACAACTGTCGAGACCCTGCCGGTTAGGCCATAGGTATCGGCAACGTAGGCGTGAATCGCTCGCTCGACGGCCGCGCGTAGTTCCTGTTGCATGTCCACCTATCCGATCGCCGATGCGCCGCCCGGATATCACGAACACCACGCCTCGTCTTGTGACGGCCGACAAGCGCCGAGCAGAGCAGATATGCGAGAGCATGGAGCTCTGGTCGGATAAGTGGGTGGGCGGCCTGGTCGCGCACCAGCTCGAAGGCGTCGCTTCGTTCGATCGAGGGACTGCCCTTCTGCCGTCACTCGCTTCAGCAAAACAGGCGTTACCTCGCTGCCGTCCTGTTTCTCGTTGCGAGCGCTGTTCGACAAATTTGGGCGATCCAGAGGCACGATGGGGCGAGAGGCAGCTTGAGTATGCCACTTCAGCTACAAACTCCGATACCGCAAAGCTTGGTTCGGCGATCAATCGGGGATGGCAGATGAGTGATGGTGTACGATCTTCCACACGCCGTCCTCGAGACGTAATACGAAGGTGAACCGAGCCGGCGTCGACACCTCATGACCATTCCGCATCCGTGAAAAGACATAATGTCCCACCACCAAAACAACGTTGTACGCCAACGTGACGGAATGCCATACGTCCATTCTTACGGTAGCGATACCATGAAAGTAAGTGCCTATCTCTTTAGCCCCGATGCAGAGCTTAGCACTCGATGTACCCTGAAACAGCGCATCATCGGCGTATAGCACAACCAGACGTTCCGGCGCGTGCACATTGAAGGTTTGCTCCCAGAGCTCCAGGAACTCGTTGACGTCCGGCACCAAGAAGTTGTTTTTCATTACAGATCTCGTTCGACGCTAAGACTCTGAAAAGCTGGAACGCCGTTCCCGTACGCCGTATATCACGGCTGACACCGGCTACTCGCAATCAAGCACTGCCTGTTCGAACCTCCGAGGAGCTCAAAAAAATGCCAGAGCATTGCATCCGGCCTGCCGCATCACTGCGCCATTTCGACCGAAAGCGTTTCTTCGATAACCGGGAGCAAATCAACGAGCCGAATGCTGTAGTCGAGCCCAAGCAAGGTCAGCTCCTGGTCTCACCGATGAAGAATCAGAGCGTTGTCGGCGATCATTGTTCGGCCCGCAGTGCTTCGTTTCTTAGGGCAGATGTAGCGAAATTGTCCTGAACCATTTTAGCAGGTGACAATACGGACGTTGTTGGTTGCACCTATTTGCCCAAACGGCACGCCGGATACGACGATCATCAAATCACCTGCTTCAAGATAACCTTCGTTGCACGCCACCGCTGCGGCTATCTGCGTCATCTCCTCGTCGGTGGCGGGATCGTCTGAAACGATGCTGTGCACTCCCCACAGCAGGCACATGCGCCGCGCGACTTTCTCATCTGGAGTGAGAGCAAGAACCGGCACCGGGGGCCGCTTGCGCGCGATGCGCGCCGCCGTCGTGCCGCTTGCGGTGAAACCGATGATCGCCTTCGCATTGAGGGTCACCGCAAGGTCTGCACCAGCGGCGGCGACTGCATGCGGTGGGGACATCTCTTCGTCGGCTTGCGAGGCTTGGACCAGCGACCGATAGAGATGATGCCGTTCAGTACTTCTGATTACTTTGTCCATCATGACAACTGCCTCGATTGGATAGGCGCCGCTTGCCGACTCAGCCGACAGCATGACCGCGTCAGCTCCATCGTAGATGGCGGTAGCGACGTCTGAGGCTTCCGCGCGCGTCGCTGTCGGTGCAGCCACCATCGACTCCAACATCTGTGTTGCGACGATCACGGGCTTTCCGGTCAGCCGACAGGCGCGGATGAGTTCCTTCTGTCGGCCCGGCACCTCCTCGGGCGGGATTTCGACACCGAGATCACCGCGTGCGACCATAATGCCGTCTGACAGGAGAATGATATCGTCGATACGATCGAGCGCCATAGGCGTCTCGATCTTCGCTATCAGACCGGCACGCTCGCCGATCAGCCCGCGCGCCTCTAGGAGGTCGGAAGGCTTCTGGACGAACGACAGGGCGACCCAGTCGACCCCGAGTGCGAGGCCGAAGGCGAGGTCGCCGCGGTCCTTCTTCGTCAGAGGAGATATAGCAAGCAGCGAACCTGGCAGGTTTACCCCTTTGCGATCGCGGATCGCTCCACCGACGAGAACTGTCGCGATGATCTGCCCATCGCCCGGACTCTCAACGCGCAGGCGCACTCGGCCGTCGTCGACGAGAAGAGTCTGGCCCGGACGTGCGGCCGCGAATATTTCCGGATGAGGTAGTGGGATCGATTGCGTTCCGCCCGTAGCTCCGTCGAGCACAAATCGAACCTTCTCGCCGGCGCGTAGATCGAGCTTGCCGCCTTCGACGGCGCCGATGCGGATCTTCGGTCCTTGCAGATCCTGCAGGACGCCTATTGGCGTGCCGAAGTCCCGTTCGAGATTGCGGATCGAGTCATAGACCCGTGCGTGATCGTCCGGGCTCCCGTGACTGAAATTGAGTCGGAACGTATCTGCGCCGGAGAGATAGAGAGCACGCAATCGTTCTGGTGCAGCTGTCGCCGGACCAACGGTCGCAACGATTTTGGCGAGGCGCGAACGACGCATGTTGATTCCAGACGTAAGAGGATGAAACGCGTGTGAATAAAATGCGAAGGTCAGTCTTCGATGATGGCGTTCAGACTCTCGCGTGATGGGCTCGCATCCCGCCGCCACAATGCACCTGCGCCGAAGGCGAAATTGATCACCCCGGCTCAACGCGGTCCGGGAGGCATCCAGCAGAGATTCGAACAGGAGAACGCCGCCAGAATGAAGACATGGTCCTTGCTTCCCAAAGTAGCAAAATCGACGGCACAAGATGACCGAATTGACCTCGTGTCGCGATACAGATGCCGTGAGTCGCGATTTCACGTTGCGGATGCAGGCGCCTTCTGCACGCGATGAGCGGATGCCAGAATGTTCGAAACTGCCCGGTAAGCGAAGACTATGCCGGGGCCGATGGTGATGCCTGCTCCCGGATAAATTCCACGCATTGGTGAGGTCATATCATTGCCGCAGGCATAAAGACCCGGGATTGGCACGCGTTCTGCGTCCAGAACCTTGCCGTAGCTATCGGTCGCCAAGCCAGCGGCTGTGCCGAGCGTTGCCGGAACGATCGGCAGCGCGATGAAGGGGCCACTCTGGATGGGCCCAAGATTTGGATTTTTCGTTCCTACCGAGGGATCGCCAAGCGTGCGGTTGAACGCCGATTCACCGCGTTTGAAGAGCGGATCGACGCCAGTGGCGGCGTGCGCATTATGCTCCTCGACCGTCCTTTGGAGCTCGCCGGGATTCAACCCAATTTGCATGGCTAGCTCCGGTATCGTTCGGCCCAGTGTGACGTAGCCGAGCCGCGCGTACTTTCGGATACTCAGCGTCCATGGCCAAGGCAGCAGATGTCCCATGCCCCTCAGCCGAACGAACTCCTGATCGCAAACGAAGTAGAACCGCTTGTCTGCGGGATATCCGTTTCCAAACATCGCGAGGCAGATATCGTGGTATGAATTGGATTCGTTGACGAAACGTTGCCCATTCGGGGCAACCGCGATGACGCCGGGTCGTCCGCGGTCGAGCCATCCGTAGGGGACGATTTGGGAGCCTGTCCCACTCCTGAGCATCGAGACTGGAGTCCAGAACCCTGCAGAAGCGACGTCCTTGTCGATTGCAGCTCCGAGCTTCGAGGCAAGGTTAATGCCATCGCCTGTAACATCGGCATGAGCCAGCGTGTCGTCATGCTGGTGTGGGCCGCTCAGCTCGGCTCTCAGCCGCGCGTTGCGCGCGAAGCCGCCGGTCGCGAGAATGACAGCGTGGGATGCGCGCACGCGGATCTCAGAATTGCCGCGTTTGACGATTGCCCCTGTGACGCGCCCGTCTTCCATGACGAGCTCAACGAGAGGAGACGCCGGCCATATTTCTACGCCTAACTTCCGCAAACTCACGAGCAGGCGCGCAATCAGGGCATTGCCTCCGCTGAACTCGGTGCCGCGCCTGTAGCTCAAGCGATCCCGCGCGTAGCGAGTCACGCGACGCAAGACATGCTTGAGGGAAGCAAACGATTGGAACGGATTCAGGAAGCTTCGGACTTCGCTGGAAGAAATCATCATCCCCCCGAGCACAACCCGAATGGGGTCGCCGATCAGATCGAAGTCGGGGCCGAGCAGCCGCGCATCGTAGGGTGCAGGGCTGAGTGCCCGGCCTTTGTCGACTCCGCCGACCTGGCTTGAGTGATAATCGGGCGCGGAGGCCAGCGTGAACTTGACCTCTGTCCCGGTCTCGAGAGCGGCAAGCGCAGTCGGCCCGTCCTCAAGATAGGCTTCGATGAAGTCTTGCCGATAGTAATTGCCAAGCTCATGCTCGAGGTATGTCCTGGCTTTCGGAAGCGAGTCATCGATTTTGGCGGAGCGCGCCTGAAGCGAACAGGGAACCCAGATCATGCCATTCGACAGCGACGTGGTCCCGCCGAGACGCGAAGACTTTTCGCAAACCGTCACGCGAAGTCCATTCTTTGCGGCGTAGAGTGCCGCCGAAAGGCCGGCTGCCCCGCTACCGACTACGAGCACCTCTGTTTCGAACGTTTGAGTAGCATCTATTGGTGGCAATGCCGCTGTCCTTTGTTCGCCTGATTGGTTGATCGGCTTGTCCATCTCCGCCTCGCTGCGGTGTTTCTTTGAACGTCAGTGATGTCGCGGAAGGGGAACGGCTTTGAACTCCTCTGCCGCCGCTTTGACCGAGCGTTCAATCGGTATTCGTTCGATTGAGGAGGCCCCGACAAAGCCGACACACTCAGTCGACCGATAGACCTCGAATGTGTGCTGGGGCTCCGCGACTGCCCCACCATGACAGAGCAGGATGACGTCCGAGCGGACCGCTTGCGCGGCCGCGTTGATCTCGTTGATGCGCTGGATCGCCTCCTGGATGGACTGGCCCTCCTCATGGCCCACGAGCCCGCCGCGCGTCGCGCCGACATGTGGGACGATGCAGTCGGCTCCGCTGCTTGCCATGGCTTTGGCATCTTCGGGGCTCGCAACGTAGGCAAGCGAGAAGATGTTCTTCTTGCGGGCAGTCGCAATCATCTCGAGCTCGCGCTCGTACCCAAGTCCAACGCGACCGCGGCGGTCACGCCATTTCTCTCCCATCGTGGAGATGGTCGGATAGTTGATCACACCGGAGAATCCGGCGGCTAGGAAATTGTCGAGAAGATCGTCGAGATCGAGCCGCAGGGGATCCCAGGCCTCGACGCCGCCTATGACGGGTACGGAAGACACGACGTTGCGGATTTCTGCCGCAAGCTCCAGCGTACGCGCGTTGGAGTCACCAATACGACTGGTGGGGAGCCCCATGAGCCGCGAGAGCCCAGTAGAGTAGACCACCAGCATATCCGCCCCTCCGAGTGCCGCGCATTTTGCGACGAGGCCGCAGCTGCTCGCCGCGGCAAGGACCGCTTTTCGCTCCGCGACCTGACCTGCAATCCTCGAGAGAATTTCGGTTCGCTCAAACATCTGCACGGGACGTGCCTCCTTGACCTAATTGTTTGAGGAGCCACGTCACGGCGGCCTCGGCAAATTCGGGGTCGTTGATGTGACAGTCCAGCTCGCAGACAACGATCTCTGGCCGGAGATTGTCCTTAACTGCCTGGAGCCATGCCCCATCGGCATCGGCATCGCGAAAGACGCCGCCCTCTCGGTCGTAATCTGACACGCCTTTGGCTGGCCAAAGCACGGCTGCCGGCCCGCGTGCTTGCGAGAGCCGCTCGGCCGTAACCCGGCCGATTTTTGCGCTCTCCGCAGGCGTGGTTCGCATCAGTGTCGTGTACGGTGTATGTGAATAGAATTGGCGGCCGCGAAATTGATCGGGAACGCTGGCCGGTGGACCAAAATTGACCATGTCGATCGCGCCGGGCGCGATGACTTGTGGGATTGAGCGGCGCGAGGCCGCCTTGAGCCGATCGGGCCCGGCGCTGGCCGTGCCTCCCATGAGTTCATCGGCCAATTCCGTTGTGGTCAGATCGAGCACGGCATCGAATTCGCCGGCAGCAATCAGCTGCTCCATTTTGCGACCGCCAGCACCGTTGGCAGGAAAAACGATCGCGTCTGCGCCGGCCTCTGCAAGACGTGCCACGCATTGAGTTGCCGCGGGCGTCGTCACACCGAAGGCCGTGATCGCAACAATCTTTCTTTCGCACCCATGCTTGGCCGGCACATAGCGCATGGCCGCAATGGCTCGGCCTGCATTCTCCAGCACCCTTGCCGTGAACGCGTTAATGCCGAAGAAATCGACCAAGGTCGGATAGAGCATGATGTCGTTGTGGATCGCGAGTTCGGCCAGGAGCGCTGGTCTTGCACTGGTCACCAGCAGCTTGGGGAAGCCGTAAGGCAAATCAGACACGACCTCGCCGAAAACAGCGCTTCCCTTGCCTCCTGCAATGGCCACAATCGCGCTGATTGCGCCCGAGGCGAGCAGGCCAGCCACCTTTATGCGGGTAGCTGCGGCAATCTCTTTCAGGAGCTCGGCGGGCGAGGCTGAGCGCGCGCGGCTCGCGTCAGTTGCGTGGGCGGCCTTCACCTCATTATTCGAGGTCCCGATATCGATCAGGATGGTCTTTCGGCCGCATGTTTGGATGATGTCCGAGAGGAAGGATGCTTCGGGGCCTTTGGTGTCCAGCGTAGCCACGATTGCAACCGCGCCTGAGGCGCCGGCCGAAATCCCAGATCGATTACCATCCCGGACCGACCCCTGGTCGCCCGTGCAATGGTGAGACACGATCTTCCTCCCGGATCATTCTTAATAGCATGTGGTCTAAACCGAGCCGACGCTGGCTATAACATCGGCGAGGAGTGTGATTGGGTAAGATTGGGTAGATGCCCTGAAACGGCGGCTTATAGGAAGACTGCCGGCCTCCCCTCAGCTTTTCTCAAAAGCGCGTCCTTCTGGAACTTGATGTAGCGTGTCTGTGGGCTCGACCAAGCAATCCTGGCGCCCCTGCAAGCGCAACCCATGCCCCGGAGCCGGAGTGCATTCGGCAAAGGCCGCCGCGCCTTACGAATTGGACGTGAGGACCTCCGTCCTCAGCAACAAACCGCCGGGCCCGTGGTGGCCTATTCGTGGTGCACGCCGGCGCAATGCCCGCCCCCTTGCGAAGGTCAAACGTTTGCGGGACGTCATCGACTGCGCCGAGACACTCTGTGGCTGTGCGATTGAGCGGGCCTAGCAGGGGCACTGCGGTCACGACGCACAAAATTCACCTTCGCGTCTCCATTTCCGGGAGAAGCGCGGCGTCTTCGGTGTCATTAGGCGAGAGCTGCGCCGCCGCTTCCCCATCGAGCCATGATCGGACACACAAAAGCCGAAGGTGACCTCGGCCACGTACCTCAAGTGCAGCGCCGACGATGCCGCAAATGTCATCCTCTCAGCCGTTGGCCACAACATGCCGCCGCATCCTCGCTGACTCAGACAACGCTTGAGCGGCCTGATCGCCGGACTGCTATGGCGAACCCTCGCCTGCTCCGCCAAGCTCACTTAGCGAGTGAGTTAACTATCTCGGACTGGCGCTAAAAACTAAGGTGCGAGGTACCGCAGAAGTTCCGGATTGCCGCGGACATCGCCTGCCGCGCCGTGCAGCGCGATGCGGCCGCGATCGAGTACGTACGCGTGGCTCGCCACGCGCAAAGCGAGATCCAGGTGCTGCTCGACGATGACCACCGCGATCTCCTTGGTGAGCGCAGTCAGGCGTTCAGTGATCTCCTCGATCACGCCGATCCAAACTCCCTCGGTCGGCTCATCCAGCAGCAGCAGCTTTGGGCTTCCCAGTAGCGCACGTCCGATCGCTAGCATCTTACGCTCGCCGCCCGAAAGAGTGCCGGCTGCCTGATCCAAGCGGTGGCCGAGCTTGGGAAAGATCGTCAGGACCCGATCAATCGCCGAAGCGTCGGTGTTGGAGAGCGATCCCACTGCGAGATTATCACGTACCGAGAGGCGTGCGAACACCGAGTGCTCTTGCGGCACATAGCCGATACCGGCGCGCACACGCTGCTCGGTCCGGAGGCGATTGAAATCGTGGCCATCAAAGAAAACCTCGCCTCTCCAGCTTGGTAGCTCGCCGACGATGGCCTTCATCAGCGTGGTCTTGCCTGCACCATTCCGGCCAAGCACGGCGACACCGCCGCGCCTAGGAATGCCGAGGGTAATGTCAAACAGCACCTGGCTGCGGCCATAACCCGCGTCGAGATGCCTTATGTCGAGGAGCTGTTGTTTAAGCACGGCGTAAGTAGATCTCCTGGACACGTTTGTTGGCCTGGATCTCCGCGACGCTTCCTGTCGCAAGCACCTTGCCTTGGTCGAGGACGGTGAGGCGGTCGCAGATATCGCGGATGAAATCGAGATCGTGCTCTACGATAACGAGAGAGCAATGCTCTTTGATTGGTCGCAAGAGTTCGCCGGTGACGCGGCGCTCCTCCAGACTCATGCCCCCGGTGGGCTCGTCCAAAAGCAGGAGCCGGGGCTTGCCCGCGAGCGCCATCGCAATCTCCAGCCATTGTTGCTGACCATGAGAAAGCGCTGCTGCGGCATCAAACGCGCGATCGGCAAGACGAAACTGGGTGAGCATCATCATGACTTGGTCGTGCAACTGTCTGCGGCTGCGCGAGAACACAAGATCAAGAAGCGAGCAGTGCCCCTGCAGCGCGAGCAAGATATTGTCGTAGAGGGTGAGGGTTGGCAGCACCGATGTGATTTGGAACTTCAGGCTCATGCCAGCCCGAGCGCGCTCGGTGGGCGTGAATGCGGTGATGTCAGTGTTGATGAAGCTGACCTTGCCTTTCGTCGGCACTTCCGCCCCGGCAATGCACTTCATCAGCGTGCTTTTGCCCGAACCGTTTGGCCCGATCAAACCGTGGAACTCGTTCTCGCCGACCGTGAGAGCCGCGCCATCGAGTGCCGTAAGCTTGCCAAAGATCTTTCTAATGCCTGCGGCTTCAAGAAGCGGCATGATGCTGCGCCCTCTTCTTGCTTTGCCCTTTCGCGGCGAAGCCACCCACGCGCTCGCGCTCCGTCAACACTATGCTGATAAGCCCGAGCGGCCGGAAAAGGATCACGAGTAGCAGGAGCAGGCCCAGAATGATCGGCCAGATGTCGCGGTAATTGTCCGACAGCCAGAAAGAGAGGCCTTCGACGATGGCCGTACCGATCACCGCGCCTATCAGCGTGCCGGAGCCGCCGAACAGCACGTAGAGCACGACCTGCGTGGAGACCACAACGCCGATCATGTTGGGCCACACAAAACCCTCGTGGAAGGCATAGAGGCTGCCGGCCAGGCCTGCGATGGCGCCGCTGATCGCGAACACTATGGCCTTCAGATGCTGTGTCTTATAGCCGAAGAAAGCGATGCGCTGCTCGTTCTCGCGGAGGCCAGCGAGCGCGAGACCGAACTGCGAGCGCACCAGGAAGCGGCATGCTAAGTAGACAATGACGAGAAGCCCCAGTGCGAGATAGTAAAAGATCGGCCCTTCCGAGAGTTCGTAGGAGCCGAGCGTCATCGGCGGAATCGAGGGAATGCCGTTCTGGCCGCCAAGATAGTACCAGCCTCGCGCGAGACGATCGGCGGCATAGGCGCCGGTGAGCGTACCGAGCGAAACGAAGATCACGCTGGCTGGATGCCGGCCGAGTAGGAGGAAACCACCGAGCAGCAGCGCGAAGACGAGGCCGATTAGTGTGCCCGCCGGCAGCACTAAAAGGATTGAGGTGATGTCGAGATCGCGTGCAAGCAGCGCGACGCCATAGCCTGCCGAGCCGAAGAAGAGGGCCTGCCCGAAACTCATGATCCCGGCATACCCCCACACCAGATCGAACGAGAGAGCGAAGATCGCCAGGATCACGACGCGAGTCGCAAACACCGTAAGATAGTCGTGCAGCATCACCGGGAGGACTAGTGCTCCAATCAGCACTAGCCCTTCGATGATGAGCAGGACCCGTCGCGCAGGGCCAACTTGCCCTGCAAAGGCGGTTTCCGCCATTTCAGCCGTCGCACAGTTCACTTCTAATGTGGGCACCGATGGCCTCTCTACCGCGCTCATCGCTTCCGCCGCGACTCGTCAGCATTCCCTGGGATCAACAAGCCCATTGCTACGTTCCACGATTTCAAACTTCCCGCTTTTGCACACCGCCGTGTACATGTTCATCTTACAGTGCCGCTTGCCCGGCACCATCTCGGCGGGACCGCCCGGACCTTCCGCGATCTTGGCGTGATCGAGCGTTGCAGCAACCGACTCGCGATCGACCTTCCCGGCTTCCTTGACCGCGGCCTCCCAAAGTTTCAGACCGCGATAGGTGCTGGGCGCGGCACTGCTCGCGGCAAACAGGGAATCTCCAGGATAGTCCTTTTCATAGGCCGCCTGAATTCTGGCGGAGACGGGATCATCTTTGGCGACTGCTTTGTAATAGTCGAGGCAACTCGCAAGCCCTTCCATCTCATTGACCGGATGGAGGCTAAGATAATTCTCATCCTCATTCACGGCAGCAAGCCGTCCGCCGTTCTTGAGATAGCCCGCTTCATAGAGCTGCTTGAATAAGGGGCCGACACCGGGTGGAATGACAGTGTTGAAGACAGTGTCGACCTTGTTAGAGATAATCCCGTGGACAGTAGCGGAGAAATCGACCTGGTCGAGAGGATAATACTCCTCGAACACGACCTCGCCGCCATTTGCGTCAATCAACTTACGGGCGTATGCATTAAGATTACGCGGCCAGATATAGTTAGAACCTGGAAGGGCAAACCTCTTGCCGCCGTTTTTGATCAGCCAAGGGATAAATGTGTCGCATTGCTGCGCCGGCGTGGCGCCGGTGCAGAACAGGTATGGTGTGCATTCCTGACCTTCATAGAATTGTGGATAAATATAGAGCGTCTTGCCCCGTGATACGATTACATCCTTGATCGCGTTGCGCATCGAGCTCGCGAGGCCGCCGAGGACCATGTCCACCTTGTCGCGCTGGATCAGCTTGCGCACATTGCCCACCGCCACCGATTCATTAGAGGCGGTGTCTTCGATATAAAGCTCGAGCGGTCGGCCCAAAAGTCCGCCGGAATTGTTGATTTCCTTGATCACCATTCTGGCGACGTTGGCATCCGCCTTTCCGGCAAAGCCGATTGGGCCGGTGAGATCGATCGCGATGCCGACCTTGATGGGGCCTTCGGCCGCATTGGCCCAGTCGGGGCGGATCACCCAACTGCTGGCTCCTGTGGCGATCGCACCAGCCGTGAAAGCGAAGTTCGAAAGGAAACGACGACGTGTGAGTTGGACGCGATCAGCAATCATATGACTACACTCCCCTTTGCGCGATGAGGCCTTGCGGGCGGAACTTGATGAAACAGATGGCAAGCACGAAGACGAGCACGTCGGCGACTACCGGTGCCACTGCCCAAGGTAGCGCCGCGGTAAGAGCGCCGATTACGCCAGCCCCTGCCACCGGTCCGATGAAGGAGCCGACGCCACCGACCATGACGGCAACAAATCCCTGGATCAGAAAACGAATTCCGAGATCGGCAAATAGATCGAAAACCGGCACGATAAGCGCACCGGCGAGCCCCGCTAACGCTGCGCCGAAAGCAAAGGTGGCGCCATAGATGAACGTCGTCGAAACGCCAGAGGCGCGCGCCAGCGCTGGATTTTCCAGCGTCGCCCGAACGCGCAGGCCGAAGCTTGTGCGCGACAGGAGCAGATAGCAGGCCCCCATCACCAAACCCGTGATCACGAGTATCGCGAAGCGCCAGGCCGAGATGTGCATCGTGGCGATAGCGATAGATCCGCCAATCGGCTCCGGAACCGTCAGATAGAAGCCGCCAATCAGGCCCCGCACCGTTTCTCGGATGATAAGACCGAGGGCATAGGTGCCGAGCATCGCCACGATCGGTGCCGCATAGAAGCGGCGGATAATGAGTGCTTCGAGTACAAAACCCAGCAATCCGACGAGGATCGGTGCGGCCGCCATACCGACCCAAACGGGGAGACCATGGCTATAGGCGAGATACGTAATATAGGCACCGAGCAACACGAACTCGCCTTGGGCAAAATTGAAGATGCCCATCATGCTCGCTATGACTCCGAGGCCCAGTACGATCAGGACCATGATCGCGCCGAAGCTCAGAATGTCGAATGCCGCCATGAATGCGTTAGTCATATGTTGCGATCCACCCGGACGCCATCGCAGCCCGTCTCACATCTTCTTCCAGTCGCCCATCTGTTCGAAAGCATGGGCGGCGCGGTAGACGGTGGATTCCTCGAAGTAACGACCGACCAGCATCAGGCCCACTGGTAGGCCGTCGACCATTCCGCAGGGCAGTGACATGGCTGGATGATGCGTAATGTCGAATGGCGCGGTATTGGTGAACATCTCGATGGCGCGCGTGAAATAGTCTTCGCGACTGGCGCCGGCAGGCGGCAGCGGCGTTGCCTTCATCGGCGTCGTCGGCATGAGTAGAAGGTCATAGGTCTCCAGAGCCTTGTCGTATGTTGCAGCGAGGCGGCGAGAAATATTGACGGCCTTGCCGTAAAACCTGGAACCAAAAGTCTGGTTGATGTACGTGCCGAGCAACAGGAACAGCTTGTTCGTCTCGGACAACGAGTCTGCCTGCCGCCGCCACCCGCGATGGAAATCCATCAGGGAGGTCGGGTACAGATCGCCTCGGCTGAGACCATAGCCGTCGCCGAACATCATGGTCTGGACGGCGCCCTCGGTTCCGATCGGGGTCCAGATCGCCGCCCCGAGGAGATGCATCGGAATGGAGACGGTCTCAACAGTCGCACCGAGATCTTTAAAGCGCTTGGCTGCCTCGCGTACGCTTTCATTGACCGCAGCCTCCGCGGACGGCTGCTCGAAACCTTCCTTAAGGATGCCAATCTTCATCCCTTTGATGCCTGCACCCAAGGCCTTGGTGTATTCGTCAACCTTTGGTGCCTTGATGCGCGAATCGTAGCCGTCGTCACCGGCGATCACCTCGAGCAGCAGCGCGTTATCGGCCACTGTTGCCGTGATCGGTCCGGTGTGATCAATAAAGACCTCGATCGGCATGATGCCCGTGTAGGGAACGAGACCCCAGGTCGGCTTCATACCGTATGTGCCGCAGAACGAGGATGGCATGCGGATCGAGCCGCCTTGGTCGCCCCCGATCGCCATGTCGACCTCGCCGAGCGCGACCACAACCCCGCTTCCCGAGGAAGAACCGCCGGCCGAATAGCCCATCCTGTGTGGATTATGCACCGGACCGGTCGCATTGGTGTGGCTGCCACCCGAGAGACAGAAGGCCTCGCAGTGAACCTTGCCGGCAATCTCGGCACCAGCATCGAGCATGCGCGTAACAATGGTGGCGTCGAAGTCGGGTACGTAGCCTTCGAGGGTGGCCGAGCCATTCATCATGGGCACCCCGGCCAGCATGATGTTGTCCTTCAGGGCCACCGTCTTGCCCTTGAGCTTGCCGCTCGCCGCGCCCTTCACCGTCGACTTGCGGTACCAGGCGTTGCGCGGGTTCTCCTCCGGTGACGGCCGATAGCCCGGAGTGCGTGGATATTTGACGACCGGCAATTCGTCGGGCATTGCAGCGACGAGATTGTACGCTTCGAGTGAGCCCTGCATCAGGCCTCGGAACGAGGCAACGTCCTCATCGGTCAGTGAGAGACCACACTGTTCGGCGATGCTACGAAGCTGGGTTGGCGTGGGAAGGGCGACTGACATGAGGCTCTCCTAAGAAATTTCATCCCGGCATTTGGACGTGCCGCCCATCGATTATTCTACGATGGCCACTTACTCGCCACATACTGCGGAGCAAGTGCATTCGCCCGAAGTGGGCGCGCAACGTGATCTGGGTAATATTGGGTAAAACGACTCCGGTGCTGAATGCGTTTGGCGGTGTGGAGCCCCTGCCGACCCCGCACACCTTGCCACTTCCTGTCGCGGTCCACGTCGGATGTTCCGAAGATGCGCGGCGATTCAAGCAAACCAGCATCATCAGCTTGGAGTTGCAATGTGGCAGCGATCTGACAGAGTAACGCGCTGCATTAGCAGCGAGTTTCCGCAGGGAAACATCCAGCTACTTCATCTTGGAGATGTGCCCCAAACATTTAATGGCCAAACGTTGAAGGCTGCGACGTATCGATTCAGTTCCCTTCGGCGCGCCGCCAAGTATGGGGGGCCGTGCCAGTGCTGCGCTTAAATTCACGACTGAAGTGATAGACGTCGCAGAAACCGCAGCGTTCGGCGATAGCATCGAGCCCCGCGTCAGTTTCCAAAAGTAACTTTTGCGCCATCAAAATGCGCTCTCGGATCAGCCAGCGCCGCGGACTGATCTGTAGATACCTTTGGAATAGCCGCCGCGTTTGCGCGGCACTGAGCCCGGTGACGGAGGCCAGTTCCTCGGCATGCCAGGATCGCGCTGGAGCCTGCCGCATCTTTGAGACGATGGCGCGCAATGGGTCTGGAAGACGAGACTCACCGTGCTTGGGTGAAGGCGCTGCTATGAGGTGCAGCAGTTCTGCCACAAGGTGATTGAGGGCCATATCAACGTTGTCATCTCGAGAGCGCAAGACACCAAACAGCTCTTCGAACCACCGGTCGATGTTGTTCGGCGCCAATATTGTTGCGAGGGTTGCACCACCGCCGAACACCTTTCGCCGAATGGCTGCACAGTTTGGTCCGTCGATCCGTACCCATAGAACGGTCCAGGGATCGCTCTCGTCGGGCCAGTGCGCATGCGGTGTCTCGTTGGCGATCCACATCAACTGATTGCGCCCAACACTCAATGTCCTTCCCTCGCTCGATACGAAGCCACGACCCGCTGTGCAGTAGAGAATGTCCTGGCCCGGATAGCTATCTCGCGCGATGTGATGGTCAGGGGCAGTGATGACTTTACCGGCCCTCAGCACCGTAAAGGCGCACCGAGTCCAGGCGACATCAGGAAGGACATACTGATGGCTCTCAGGGAAAAATGTGCGCTGCGGTATTTTTACCATGCGCGTTTTATATAAATCAGAGCGTGCTTTGTCCATTTCTACGCACGAGCTGCACATCTATGCTCGCTCACAACGACTAATAAGCAAACTCGCCGATGGGCCATTCTGGATGCACGTTTTGTCTCCTTGGGCGGCTGCTGCGAGTATTTAGGGAGGAGCTGGTGTCAATACTCAGCGCCCGCGAACAGCGCCGTCACGCTGAGCGCCGCACTTCCCTTATGCCGATATCGTGGAGGCAATCCACACAAGCGCGAGCTTTAAGCACCTTCAAGGGAGGAATCGATGGGTAAACCGAAAATCACCGTCGTTGGCAGCTTCGCAGTGGGACTTACCATTCGGGCTCCGAATATTCCCGTCTTCGGCGTCACAATGCTCGGCAGCAGTTTCGATATGGGGCCTGGCGGAAAGGGCTCAAACCAGGCGGTTGCGACCGCGCGGCTGGGGGCGGACTCCTCGCTGGTGGCCATCATCGGCAACGACAAGTTCGCCGATATCGCAATCGATCTGTTCAAGGCCGAGGGCGTTGGTACAGCGCATGTCAAGCAAATCGCTGAGAGCCCGACGGCGGTGGGCTTCATCATTCTCAACGAGCGCGGTGAGAACTTCATCATCATGGACTATGGCGCAACCAACGCTATGGATCCGGCTTATGTAGATCGCGCCGAGAGCCGCATCCGGGAGAGCGACGTCGTCATGGCGGTGCTCGAACCCCCGGTCGAGGTAGCAATGCGAGCCATGGAGCTGGGCCGAAAACATGGCAAGAAAACTGTCCTTAATCCAGCTCCCGCCGCGCCGCTTCCTGATGAGGTTTTCCCGCTAGTCGATTACCTGACGCCGAACGAGAGCGAACTTCGTATTCTGCTCGGTCTACGGCCGGACGATCCGCGCCCTTCGCGCGAGCTAGTGGGGATGCTGCGCAAGCGCGGCGCCGCCAATGTGATCGTAACCCTTGGCGACCGCGGCGTGCTCATTGTGACCGACACGATCGATACAGCCATCCCAGCCGCCGAGGTCGACGTCGTGGACACGACTGGCGCTGGCGACGCGTTTAATTCCGGCTTCGCCGTGGCTCTGGCCGAAGGACGGGATGTGATCGAAGCCGCGCGGTTCGGGGTTTGCTGCGGCGCCCTGGTCTGCACCAAGCTCGGGGTCATTCCTGGCATGGCAACACGCAGAGCAGTCGAAGAAATGTATCGTACAATTTTCGCGTCGGCTTGAAAGGAATCAGAATGAGCCTGAACCATATGCTTCCAGATGCCGACTTGGCCTGCTCCGTCGTCAAGAGAAGCAATAGCGAGGTGAGGATCGGCTGTCAGCCAGCGTGTCGAAACCCGCCGCACTCCGTTTGGCATGGTCTCGCTGTCGCTGCAGGGCATCCGCATATCGAACCATGTGCACAGTGATGGCCGGCGGCTTGACGACTTTGTACATGAACGCTCGACCGCAGGACGACACGCAGTTGATAGGGGGCGAGGCGACCCTCCGAAATGTCTTCACAGGCGCCGAGTCGACGCGCCGGACCTTTGGCAAAAACTTCGAGAGCTAGTGAGCAAGATGCCGCGGATTTACGATTGGGCCGCGCGCGAAGCTGAGCGCACGGTGACCGTAGCCGATCTGTGCGCGGCCCGAGACTCGGGCAAGCGCTACACTCAAGTCACCGCTGAGACGGCGGACGAGGCAGCAGCTGCGGAGAAAGCTGGTGTCCAGATGCTGGTTGCCCGCGCCCGTAACGTGGAGGCCGTGCGCAAGGGTTCGAAACGGCTTTTCGTCACTGCGGCGCTGGGCTTTGCCGATGCCGTAACCCGGGACGATATCCTACGCACCGCATTGAAGGCGCTGACGGACGGCGCCGATGCGGTGATCACGGCACGCGGCATGGCGACTGTCTCTATGCTCGCAGCCGAAGATATCCCGGTCGTGGGTCACCTGGGACTCGTTCCAAGGAAATCGACCTCGGTCGGAAAGCTTCGCGCTTTCGGCAAGAATGCCGATGAAGCCTTGACGCTTTTTCACCGCTTCCGCCGCCTCGAAGAGGCCGGCGCTTTTGCAGTCGAATGCGAGGTTATCCCCGCCAGAGTCATGGCAGAGATCCGTCGGCGAACCGGACTGGTGACGGTTTCGCTTGGCTCCGGACCTGATGCGGACGTGATCTTTCTCTTCACCGAGGACATATGTGGTGGCGAAGGCCGCGGCCCCGGCACGCCCGGACCTATGGGAACCTGCAAGCGCTGCAAGAGCGTGTCAAGGAAGAGCGTGTGAAAGCCCTCAGTGCATTTCGCGCTGACGTCAGTGCGAATGCGTTTCCGGGGCCGCAGGAAACCGCGATTATCGACGACGACGAATTCGCCGCGTTTATGTCAAGGCTGAAACAAGAGGGCTTTTGAGTTTTGATCTGAGTCTCGTGCGGGCGATAACCGCGATGATGTCTCGGCGCCTGAGGATCTGGCCGCGTAGGCGAGCCTCTCTCTTCAAAACGTTGATGGAGTAGCAAATATGGATGACATCCTATACGGGGCGCGCGACAAACGCGGGAATTGGACACCGAACAAGAGGCCCGAACGCGCGCCGATTTTTGTCTGGCCAGTGCAACCGAAGAAAGTTATTCGTTGGTTGCCGGGGTACTTCTTGCCCTGGAATACCCTCTATTTCGTGATCTCGCTTGTATCGTGGATCTATCTGACACCCGCGCTTGATACAATGCGGGAATTCCGCGCTGACTGGATTTTGCTCATTCTGCTGCGCAACGCTGGGCTAACGCTCCTAGTCTATGGCAGCTTTCACTTCATCCTCTATATCCAACGACGCCAGGAAACCAACTTCAAGTATAATGCAAAGTGGCCCGACACCGACAATACGGCCTTTATGTTCGGAAGCCAGACGGCTGAGAACGTGTTTTGGACCATGTGTAGCGCGGTGCCAGTATGGACCGCATACGAGGCGGCCACCTGGTGGCTCTACGCTAACAGCTATCTGCCGTACGTCGATTTCGGACAGCACCCGGTGTACTGCGCCATCCTCGTGTTGGTGATGCCGGTCTGGCGCGAGTTGCACTTCTATCTGATTCACCGGCTCATTCATATCGGGCCGCTGTACCACTTGGTACACAAAGTACACCACAAGAACGTAAACCCGGGGCCGTGGTCGGGCTTGTCAATGTCTCCCCTTGAACACATCGCCTATTTTTCCGGCGTGCTGATCCATTTCGTCGTGCCCTCCCACCCGGTACATGCAATGTTTCAGCTCATGCACGCAGGGTTGTCCGCCGCGAAGTCTCACACCGGTTTCGACCGGGTGGTCGTAGACGATGCGAAGGCCGTCAACACAGACAACTTCTATCACTACCTCCACCACAAGTATTTCGAAGTGAACTACGGTGAGCGTCGCATCCCGCTCGACGAGTGGTTCGGCACAGCTCACGACGGTTCTCCGGAAGCGGACGAGAGGATGTACAAACGCATAAAGGCCAAGAAGTGGGCGCGCGGCAGTTAGCTCTGATGTTGCGGAATGTCCGTCCGGCTCTCTTCTTACTAGCACTGCGCAGGCGCGGGAGCCTCCCGTCCGCCCGCCAAGGACATTTGCGCGGGTCGCGGATTTGCCAAGGCATCGGTGCAATTGTTGCGATTTAGATTCAGAGGGATACGGAATGACTAGCCAAGGAGAATGGGTTGCCGCCTGTGCTACCAATGCATTGATGCCCGAAGAGACCCTTCGCTTCGATCATGGTAGCTGCACGTTTGTAGTTGTTTGCTCTCCCGAGGGAGACTACTTCGCGATCGATGGCCATTGCTCCCACGAGAAAGTCCATCTAGCGGATGGCATCGTCGACGGCGGAATCATTGAGTGTCCCAAGCACTTCGGGACCTTCGACTACCGAACGGGCGCGTCGGGTGCTTTGCCCGCACGCGTCGACTTGCGCAGTTACGAGGTGAAGGTCGAGAACGACACCGTCTTCATCAAGCTCTAATTGGAGCCAAAGGGCGGAATGCAGGACAATGTCGAAGCAGAGCTTGCTTATACTACAGTCCCTTTGGGCGATGGAACGGCGCCAGCCCGACGGGGTCGAACGTTCCATCGATCAGAACATAGCGATGATCCAAGAAGCCGGGTTCGACGGCATTAGCACCTCGTGCACTGATCCTGCGCGCGTCGCCCTGATTGCACGTGCCCTAGCCGGCTCGGGACTTGCAGTCGAGGGCATGTGCTTCCCGCAGACGATCGATCACCTGAAAGCTGCCATTGACCTTGCTCGGCGCCTCGACGTCGTGCATCTCGACGTCCAGCCTGACATTCGCCCGCGCCGTGTCGCCGACTGTGTCCCGCTGCTAAAAGGCTGGATCAGGGTGGCGCAAGATGCGAACATGCCGATCTACTTCGAGACGCATCGCAATAGGATGACGACAGATCTCCTGTTTACACTCGAGTTGATGGATCAGGTTCCCGAGATGCGCATGCTTGCTGATCTCTCGCACGTCCTATTGGGCCGCGAGTTTTGGTATCCGATCTCGGACGAAGACGAAGCGCAGGTGCGGCAGGTGCTCGACCGCACCTGGGCATTTCATGGCCGCGTTGCATCGCGCGAGCAGATACAAATTGAGATCACGTTCCCTCAGCACAAAATCTGGTTGGATCTGTTTCTCTGTTGGTGGAAGTATGGATTCAAGAGCTGGCAAAGGCGCGCTGGTGCGGATGCTCGTCTCGCTTTCGTCTGCGAACTTGGTCCGCAGCCTTATGCAATTACCGACCGACAAGGCAACGACAGCACAGATCGCTGGAAGGAAGCTCTCTTACTCAAATCCCTCGTGCGCAACGTGTTCGAGAGTGTGGCAAACGATGCGCCGCCTTCAACTGGCGATCGGGTGGCCACTTGAGTGCAAAATCCACAATAGTGATTGTCGGCGCGGGCGAAGCCGGCACAGCCGCCGCCATCGCCCTGCGCGAACGTGGATGGCGGGGCAGACTGGTCTTAGTAGGCAACGAATCTATACTGCCGTATGAGCGCCCGCCTCTATCCAAGGCGCTCCTGCTCGACAAAATGAACCCTGGACCCAAGCTGATTGTGACGTCACAACGCCTTGCCGAGTTGGAAATAGAGTATCTTCAGGGAAGCGAAGCGGTCTCAATTGATCGCGTGACCAACATGGTTGCGCTCTCAAACGGCTCAGCGATAGCGTATCACCGTCTCCTACTGGCCACGGGAGGCCGACCTCGGAAACTGATCGTTCCGATCGCCGAAGGAGCCGAGGTGGCGACACTACGGACGTACGAGGACGCCACGCGCATCCGCCATGTCATTGGTCAAGGATGCGACGTGATCGTGATCGGAGGCGGCTTCATCGGGCTTGAGGTTGCCGCGAGCGCCGTCTCGAGAGGTGCTTCGGTGACCGTACTCGAGGCAGGACCGCGGCTACTTACGCGGGCAGTGCCAGCTTCTATGGCTGAGTTGATCAAAGCCAAGCACGAACGTTCTGGCGTGCGCATCGAGGTAGGCGCGGTCGTCGAACGCATCGATAGGAGCGAAGGCCGTTCCAAAGTGGTAATGGACGGTCGCTCGCGTGACGCCGATCTCGTGATCGTTGGGGTCGGAGCGACGCCGAATGTCGGCCTTGCGCAAGCGGCGGGACTAGCAATCGAGGACGGTATCGCTCTGGACGAGACGCTCGCGACTTCAGATCCGCACGTTTTCGCGGCGGGTGACTGTTGTTCGTTTCCTCACCGCCTCTATGAAAGGCGAATCAGGCTGGAGGCCTGGCGCAACGCCCAGCGGCAAGGAGCGGCGGCGGCGGCGAACATGCTGGGCGAGAACCGTCCTTACGAGGACGTTCCTTGGTTTTGGTCGGATCAATACGACGAGACACTGCAAATCGTGGGCCTTGTTCCGGAAGGAGGAATCCCCATAATCAGAGACTTTGGTGCGAGAGCTCAGATCTTGTTTTACCTCGCAGCAGATGGGCGCCTGGTGGCCGCATGCGGATTCGGGAGCCTAGGTGTCGTAGCGAGAGAAATTCGTGCCGCCGAAATCATGATCGCGAGGCGGCTTAGACCTCCAGCAGACGCGCTCGCAAGCCCCGAGATGAACATGAAGAAACTAATGGGTTAGAATAGAATTCAGTATCCGAGACCGCCTCAGCGCCGATCCTGATTGCAGCCGGAGAACTGGCGTTAATCCGATGCCTATGCTGCTCGCCGCTCGGGCGCGCTACGCGGCTGGCCTACGTGGTCCTCAATGACGCTGGAGCTATACGAGTGCGGGGCTAGAACGGCTGGATGCTGATGGCTGTTCTCCCTGCGCCGATCAGCTTGCGCTCGACGTCGCGCCAGGATCCATCCGCGGCCGACTTCGGGGGCGCCGCGGCCACCATCGACTGGTCGTAGATACGAGGAACGAAAGCCTGCCCATTGTGCCCGCCGAGGCGAAGATTGCGACTATAGATCACAAACGTCCTTAATCTGCGGATGACGCTCGATCCAGAGCAGGCCATTTCTCCGTGTTGCAATCGGTCTGAATGAGAAGGGCCCCGTCCAAAGGCGGGGCCTTTCGTGCTGGGTATCGTTCACGCTGGGGTAGGCAGAGGTAGGAGACGAAGCCGCGCCGTGCCTAATCCCCGACGTACACGCCGCCTCGTTTCTTCGCGATCAGATAAACTATGATGCTAAGCAACGCGACGGCTGTGCCATAGAATGGAAACACCCAGGACAGATTAGAGCGTTGGAGCCATAGCAGCAGGAATGGTGTGGTACCGCCGAATATCGTTGCGCCAATAGCGTACCCGAGGGCGACGCCGGTGGTCCGAATATTTCTGGGCATCAACGTTGTGGCAATAAAGTTATATAGCGCCATATTGCAGCCGACCAGAGTTCCGCCCACCAACATAACGATGGAGAAGGTCAGAATGCTCTTCTCGGCATAGAGCAGGGATAGAAAGAACGACGGGATTAGCAGCAGGCGCATCATCACGAACGCCCGCGACGGTTTCACCTTATCCGCAAAGGCACCGATTGTCGGCGAGAACACCATCCAAATCGCGCCCATGACCGTCACGATGCCATACACATAAGTGCTGTTTTCCTTGAATACGCCGTTGGCAATGTTAGGCAAACCGAAATTGTACGTGTAATTAGCGATCTTCACGCCGCCAACAACCAGAATCGCGGCGAAAAGCGACAGCCTTGCCTTCCAAAGCGCTTTCCACACTCCGCCAGTCGTTTGTTGGATGCGCGAGTCCTCGTCGACCCGATGCATAGCGCGAGCGATTAGGGTTTCTGGAAGGGTCTGCCGAAGATAGATGATGAGCAAGCCTAGAACACCTCCGACTCCAAACGGAACGCGCCAAGCCCAATCGCGCATGACTTCAGGGGACACGGCGCCGCTGACCAGGAAAGCAACCAAGCTGGCTCCGATCGAGCCCACCATGATGAATGTGCCATTGACCAGTCCAAGGTATCGTCCCTCCTGACCTGCCGGTGCCAATTCGATCGCGATCGCATTGGCAACGCCCGCTTCGGCGCCTACGGCGAGGCCTTGCACCAGTCGGAGGGAAACCAGCACGATGGTGGCAGTGATGCCAAGATCCTTGTAGCCTGGCAGCACTGCGATCGTCAGCGACGATAGCGCCATAGCGGAAACAGCGATCAGCATCACGGCTTTGTGGATGATGCGATCTGCGATGGGGCCGAGCAGCGCCGCCCCTAAAGGCCGTGCGGCAAACCCTGCTCCGAATACTGCCAGTCCCGCGAGCAGCGAGACGACAGGGTCAGTGGCTGGAAAGAAGTGCGGCGACAGGAATGCCGCTATGAAGCCATAGAGCTGCGTCAAACGCAGTGCCGAACGTGAGCCTGCGAGCGCCTCGGCCGACATGAGAGACCAGCTTCAGTAGATCGTTCGAGACGAACATTCCGCAGGTCATAGCCAAGATGAACAAGTTCTATCTTGAGCACCAAGAAAGTCTGCGTGCTTCTCCATCGCCGTCCTTGTGTCCGGGATCGAGGACTTCGACTAGGAGGAGATCGCCGCGCCGTACAGACTTATCGGGTGTCGCACGCAGAATGCCGACCTGCTTTTACCTGCAATCTGATTAGTATGTCCGCGGAAGGACCGGATGGAGCCACACTCCTGCGAGTGTTTCGAAGATGGTCCCCCGCAGTTCAAAGAAGCACGCCTGCTCGGAAAGCTTCTGACGGAATGGGTGGCATCGCATGCCCTCACTGGCCCGGAGCCTGAAAAAGAGGCCGCTGCTGGACTTCTCCAACAGCGGCTTAAGTCGAGGGAGGAAGCAGACAAGCCCGGTCTGCCAGCGGATCCGGCGTGCGCTCACATGTAGACCGGGTTCAAATCACGTGTAAGATCGGCGAATGATACGATGAGTAAAATCGGGTATAATGCGTTGAAAGTGACAGGCGTCGGGAAACTTGCCAGTCTTCTGCCCGTCGGCCGTAAAGGTGCGTCGTTGGAAATCTACGCACCATCTTTGCGCAGCCTTCCGAAGGGCTCCATACTCGTGATGGCTACCTTGCCCATTATCGATTGGAATGACTGTCTGCTGCGCGGCTTGCAAAACGTTTCCGAGATAACGCGCGCCCACACGTACGCGGCCATCATGATGATCGATCCGTTCGCGTGTTGGGAGGACGTTGCCGAAGCGTTGAAAAAAGCTGGGGTCAGCGGAGTAGTAAATTTCCCACCAGCGTCCATGATTGAGCGATCTGCGGCTGGCGAACCGGTCGATTCCGGCCAGGAGCTCGAACTTCGGCGCATGGAATGGTTTGCTAGCCTGGGGTTTAAGATCTTGTTCGCCGCTGCCGATGATGCTGCGATGATATCGGCAGAGAGACGACTTGGTCCGCATCTCCATGGCATTGTCTACTTGCCGGAAACGGCTCTCGCGCTGAGGATTTGCGACGAGATGGAATTGGCCAGGCTTGACCAACAGGGGTCGTCGATCCCGAAGTTCGCGCTCTTGGACGTGACAGCTTCAAGGCGGCCGGTGGGCAAAAACAAGAGGGCAACTGCTACTCCAAGATCCTCAGCCCCTTGATCTTGTTGTACAGAGTTTTTCTTGAAAGCCCCAGATACCGGGCAGTCTTCCCTCGATGCAGCTTGTTTCGTTTCAAGCCCTCGATGATCCACTCGCGTTCGGAGAACGCGCTTGTCGGCTTCAGAGGTGATGACGCCGTCAAGAGTGGCCTCAGGACATCAGCCGTAATGTGCGTTTGTTGCAACGTCACCAGCTGATTCACGATCTGGCGTAATTCTCTCAAATTGCCCGGCCAGTTGTGGCCTGCGAGCGCCAAGAACGCAGAATTTTCTATACCGAGCGTCTGGGCATTCGAATCTCCTTTAGCCTCCACCGTGAAATGCTGAACAAGTTGCGGAAGGTCCTCGAGACGATCGGGCAGCGGGGGTAACCCAATATCCAGCCCGGCAAATAGCGCAACAAGCCGAGGGCATAGTACAGCGTTAAGAGCCCCCCCGCGAGCAACGGTTGCAGTTGCAATGATCCGTGCAGAGGAACGTGCCAGTGCTACGCTATTCAGCGGCGTGAAACTGCCGGTTTCCAGATAGTCGGCAAGACGCTCTTGCCCGTCCCGGGACAATTGATCGACATGCATGAGCAGGATCGTAGAATCCGTTGCGGTTTCCAGGAGCGACACTTGGCGTCGCCTGGTCTCAGTCTGCCCGGCGCCGAACAGGACGCCGACCGTATCGATGGCTGGGCCGGGCCGACATTGAAACAGCGCAGGCTTGGTCAGTTTCTTGTCGCTGAAGGCGTGGACCAGACTGGCTATTCGTCGCTTTCCTGACCCCGCCTCGCCCCACACCAGCACAGGACTGGGATGGCCTGCCAAGCGCCTTGCGGTCTCGAGCACGCGCTTCATGATTGAGGATTGCGCGATCACACCGTGCCTGAATCCGCTCAGTTGGAGCTGACGCTCGAGAAGATCGACCTTCTCCCGCAACAAGTGAATGGTCTTGAAGCCTGAAGTCACCTCAAGGACCGACATTTCCAACGGGACGCGGTCGAGCGACGAGCCGCCGATGAAGCCCTGAACACCTGTTTCGCGGCAGATATCGAGGAGTTCGTCAGGCTTCGTAATTGGCCCGCCCCCCATCAGGCAGATCGTGTTCCTGTCGATGGATTGAGCGACGCGAGCAACAGCGCTTGTGCGCGCGGCGAGCTCGGACAGGCTGATCGTGGGGTCGCATCCGCTTTCGATCGGCCGGTTGAGATTGAAATTGATGCAGATGGCCTCGACGCCGGCTTCGACCATGCGCCTTGCCTCGGGCTGGGTGCGCGTATAGCCGATTGCCATCAGGCCGTGTTGTGCAGCTTTGACCAGGAGTTCGATTTCCCGCTCGTAGCCAAGGCCGGACTTTTCCAGCAGAGATCTTCTGTAGTCATCGATGTGGATCACGGAAGGAAAGTTGGTGACTCCGGAAAAGCCCCAGCTGATGATGCGCTCGAGAAAGCGGTCGATGTCGAGCTTTGGATCGAAGGTACAGGCCCCGAAAAAGACTGGCAATTTCGTTGAAGGCAGGATCTCGGTCCGGCCGAAGCCAGCCACGAATTCATTGCTGTTGCGGATCGGAAGGATTGAGGCTGGTGAAGAGCCACCCATTGCGCGAAACCGGCCAGCATTGAGCGCAAGCACGAAATCCGCGCCCGCCCGCTCGGCAGCTCTGGCGGCCATGCCTGATCCGATCCCCGCCCCGAGTACAAAAGAACGAGAGTTCCGGAAGAACCGCCTGATCCCGCCGCCCTTGACCTGGTCCACCCGCGTGTGCATGCCGTCCCGCCTCCTGCAGGGCAGGTCGGAAGGCTAGCTCCAATTTGCCGGCGCATGCAACCGTCGCAGCGCATTTCCGTTCATCATGAAGAGGTGGCAGTCCGCCGGCGAAGCCGCAAGACGGACCTTGCCCGACCTACTGGGCGCCGCCGCGTTCGGTGCCTTGGCAACCATCGATTCTCTGCCAGCATTGCCGTAGATGTAGGTGACGCTGCCAAGATGCTCGACGAAATCGACGTCGATCTCGATCCCAATATCGGTCTTCTCCGCCGCGGATGGAGAGAAATCATCGGGGCGAATTCCGACCGTGATCGGCTTGCCGACAAGCGATTGGTTCGGCTGGACGGGAACGAGGATTGTCGCGCCTGCATCGAGCTTGACGCCCATGCCCGTCGCGTGCGCTGATTCGATGTGGCCGCTGAGAAAATTCATCTTAGGCGATCCGATGAACCCGGCGACAAAGCGAGATGCCGGATTGTGATAGAGGTCGTGCGGACTGCCCACTTGCTCGATATTGCCGTCCTTGAGTACGACGATCTTGTCGGCCATTGTCATTGCCTCAACCTGATCGTGGGTCACGTAGATCATGGTGTTGCCAAGCTGCTTGTGTAACTTGGCAATCTGCACCCGCATCTGCACCCGCAACTCAGTATCCAGATTCGACAGCGGCTCGTCGAACAGGAACACTTTGGGTTCGCGTACAATGGCACGCCCAATAGCTACGCGTTGCCTTTGTCCGCCTGAAAGTTGCCGAGGCTTACGTTCCAGCAGATGATCGATCTGCAAGAGTGATGCAGTCTCGGTGACCCTGGCCTCAATCCCGGCCTTCGGAACTTTGGCCATACGCAGGGGGAAGGCAAGGTTCTCGCGCACGGTCATGTGCGGATAGAGTGCGTAGCTCTGAAACACCATGCCGATGTTTCGGTCGGCGGCATCAACGTCATTGACGACTTCATTGTCGATCAAGAGCCGCCCGCCGCTGATACGCTCGAGCCCTCCGATCATTCGGAGCAGCGTCGACTTGCCGGAACCCGATGGTCCAACGAACACGACGAATTCGCCATGTTCAATGATCAGGTCGACATTCCGCAGGATTTGGATCGTCCCATAGGCCTTATTGATACCTTCCAGGCGAACATCGGCCATCACGCTCTCCTCGGTCGCTGGCTTCCAATGGTGGCTCGGGCTATCCCAACCTCAGACAGGCTGGACACGATGAAATCGGGCGATACCAGTGAGGGATCATCTCGGGGCGGCACGCCGGTCGTGACCAGCACGGTCGGAAGCCCTGCTCTCTTGCCAGCCTGAATATCAGTTTGAATCTGGTCTCCGATCATCAAGGTGGCGCTGCGTACCGTGCCCAGGCGGGAAAGTGCAGTCTCGATCATATGCGGCTTCGGCTTACCAACGATCAAAGGCTCCACTTTCGTGGCAGCAGCCACGGCCGCGATCGTAGCTCCTGCCCCGGGCTCGAACCCACCTGCCGTCGGCAACAGGAGGTCGGGGTTGGTGCCAATGAAGGCTGCTCCATTTAGGATCGCGTCGACCGCAATCCGCAGCTTCTCATGCGTAATTTGTCGATCGAGCCCCATGACCACGGCGTCGGGCTTTCGATCCGTCACCTCGAGCCCCGCCTCTGTCATGGCTTTCGTAAGGGATGGCGCGCCGATGACGAATATACGCCCAAACTCCGGGTATGTAGCGCGGATGAGCTCGGCGGCGGTGATGGCGCTGGTGACCACGTCCTTCGGGGCAATAACAAGCCCAAGGCCTGCCAGTTTGCTGACGACATCCGCTGGCGTGTGCGTCGAGTTGTTCGTCACGAAGCAGATGGGCAATCCGGCCGCCTGCCACCGTCCAAATGCCTCCACGGAATCGACGATAGCCGCGTTGCCGCGGTAGACGACGCCGTCGAGATCCGAAATGATACCGTCCACTGGCGGCCAAATGGGGGGAGAAGCGACACTAGCCATTCATCAGCATCCCGCCATTCACGTGTACGATCTGCCCGGTCATGTAGGAAGCTGCAGGACTTGCAAGAAAAACAGCAAGACCTGCGATATCCTCCGGCACGCCGACCCGTCCGAGCGGGATACGGCCCCCGTGACGTGCCTCGGTTTCCTCGCGCGGGCGCCCATGCATCGGTGTATCGATGATCCCGGGCGCAATGGCATTCACATTGATCTTGTGTGGGGCACATTCATAGGCGAGCAGCTTGGTGAGGTCGTGAACAATTGCTTTCGACAAACAATAGTCGGCGCCGCCCGCCTGGTAGTTAAAGACTGCACCTTGGGACGATAGCGAGGATCCGATATTGACGATCCGGCCCCCTTTGTCCTTCATGAAGCGCTCGATCGCGAGCTTTGAGCAGCGCAGGACCGCGACCGAGTTGATCTGGATGGTCCGCTCGATTTTGTCCGCATCGCCATTCAGGAGCGGTTGGGCAGATTTGACGCCCGCATTGTTAACCAGCACATCGAGCCGGCCAAAGTGCTTGGCGACCGCGTCCAGAACCCTGTTAACATCGTCCTCGCTTGCGACATCCATCGCCATCGGTAGTACGCCGTTGCCATGGGGCAGGCTTGCCAGAGTGCTCCTGAGAGTTTCCAGGTTGGCATCGGTGGCAAGGACATTCGCTCCACCAGATCGAAACGCATTCACGATGGCAGACCCGATGCCGCCCCCGGCACCGGTCACGAGCACCGTTCTGTTTGAAACTGAGAACTGTTCGGTCATTCCAACTCCAGGATCGTTTGGGATTTCAGAAACTCGTCAACGGTCTCGGCGCTCGGCATGGAGCTTTGCGCGCCGCGTCTAGTCACACAGAGCGCGGCTACCGCCAGCGCTTTCCTAACTGCTTCTCTCAAGGGCAGCCGTTCGGCCAGTGATGCGGCGAATGCTCCGTTGAAGGCATCGCCTGCGGCGGTAGTATCGACCGCTCTCACGGGAAAGGCTCGCAGGGCAAAAGAGCGGGTCTTATCAGCATAATAGGCGCCCTGTGCCCCGAGGGTGATCAGCGCGGCACCTGGCCCGAGATCAAGAAGCTTGGACGCAGCGTGGGCGGCACCTTCAAAGTCGTCGACCTCGATACCTGTCAGCTCAAAAGCCTCTGTCTGGTTCGGTGTGACGAAATCGACACAGCTCCACGCTGTCGACGGAAGCCCGGACCTCACTGGCGCCGGATTGAAGATCAGCTCGAAGCCCTTGTCCCGCTTCAGCTCGAAGAGCCTGTTGAGCGCTCCGACCGGCATACCCATTTCGGCGACCACGATCGCATTGTGCTGAATGAATTCCGCGGCGTTCTCAATCATCTGCGGCGTGACGTTTAGGTTGGCGCCGGGATCTATGACAATCATGTTAGTGCCGTCGTCACCGACCATGACCAGAGCGGAGCCGGAGACTTCGCCCGGCGCGATTTTGATCGCGTCGGCGCAAACGCCGGCCTCTGTCAGGGACTGCAGGAGCCAATGACCCGCATCATCATCGCCAAGGCGCGTGTAAAAGTGCGGTCTCAAGCCAAGCCGAGCCGCGGCCACAGCCTGATTGGCGCCTTTCCCTCCAGGGTGACGGGTCAGCGTTCCCATCAGGCTTTCACCTGGCGTTGGCAGCCGCTCGACATTGAAGCAGAGATCGAGGTTTGTCGTTCCGAAGAACATCAACGGCCTGGCACTCATTTTACAGCACCAAAGGTAAGGCCACGCTCCAGGTGGCGCTGGCCGATGACGATCAGGATCACGGGAATGATCATCGTCACGACCAATCCTGCCGCCATGACGGGATAGAATTGCACGCCCGGGTTTAGCAGCTTGAGCAGAGCGACGGTTACCGGCGCCTTGGTCGAAGAGAGGATCAGGCCGAGGGCAAAATTGTGCCACGCGAGCAGGAAGATGAGCAGAGAGGCCCCTATCAGACCGGGCTTCAAAAGCGGCAGCACGATGTGCAACACGACCCTGACCGGCTTGGCGCCATCCATGGCAGCCGCCTCTTCGATGTCCTTTGGGATATCTTCGATATAGGAGCGGCTCAGCCAAACGATCATCGGCAGTGTGACGACCTGGTAGACCCAGATCATGCCGATATAGGTGTCATACAGGCCAATCGTCTGGAAAACGCTGAACAGGGGGATGACGACCAGTAGGACCGGGGCAAAGCGGAAGCCCAGAATGAAGAAGGCAATGTCTTCTTTGAGGGGAATGTCCCGCCTTGCCAGCACGTAGCCGGCAGGGACCCCCACGAGCAGGGACACGAAGACAGAGCCAAGCGCTATGACGACGCTGTTCGTGATCGGGGTCAGGAAATCGATCTTGATAGTGCCGTAGCTGGTTGCTCCGGCTTGGGCGACGTCAAACAAGACGCGAAAGTTTTCCAATGTCGGCGAGAACAAGAAGGTCGGCGGCCAGGTCATGACCTCTGCCTGCTGCTTGAGCGACATCATCACGATCCAGACAAGCGGGAAGGCGAGGATCAATGCGCAAATGCCGACGAGCAGGTTCAGGATCAAATTGACGGAGGCGGCGCGTTTCAGTCGCATACGTTGGCCCTCAGCTGACGCGCTGCCGCACGACGCGCCACAGCTTGACCATGGCGAACGTTCCCACCAGCACGATCATCCAGTTGACGACCATGAGGGCTGCACCACGCCCGAAGGCGAGATTCTGGAATGCGATAATGTAGGCGCGCACGGAAAGAACGGAGGTGCTATCTCCAGGCCCGCCTTGCGTAGTGCCAAAAATGATGTCGAACTGATTGAGCGATTCGATCAGCCGAAACACCGCGGCGATCAGAATGTAGGGAGCGATCAGCGGCAACTCGATATGCACAAAGGTTGCCCACCCCTTTGCGCCATTGACACGCGCGGCCTCCCTCACTTCTTCATTGATACCCTGAAGGCCTGCGAAAATGATCAGCGCAAAGAATGGCGTGTAGGTCCAGACGTCAATCAGGACGAGCGAGAACATTGCGGTGTTGGGATCTGAAATCCATGCAAAGCGCGCGATTCCTGCAAGCGAGAGCAGATAGTTAAGGATTCCGCTTTGCGGGTCCATCATCGTCGTCCACATGAGCGCTACGCTCATCGGAGGCAGCACGAGGGGCAAGAGGATGACCGGCCGCATCAGCCGTGCAACGATGACTTCGGTCGCGAACAATTTTGCAAGTGCAAGACCGAAGGCAGCCTCCGCAACCACCGCCGATCCGGCGTAGACAAGAGTGGCCCGAATGCTGTTCCAGAAATCATCCGACTTGATCAGCGCTGCATAGTTGTTGAGGCCGACGAAGTGGACCAGCGGCCGACCGAACTTGAGATCCGTCAGCGACTGAAAGACGCCATAGAAGAACAGAAAAAGAAAGCCGAGCAATATCGTGATCGCTGGCGCTATGGCTGCGATGCTCCACCAGTCAAGATGCGACTGCTCGGCGCGCGCGACCGCCTTATCGTTTGACGCAACAAGTGGGCTGGCTGAAGACTGCAGCGTCACGAGCCCGTCGGATCCTCGAAGGTCCATCTCAGCTATCTCTAAAATGCATGGGGCGGCGATGAGCTCGCCGCCCCGTTTGTTTCACATTGACGAACGGATTTCCGAGGCAAGGGCGGCCAGCGTCGCCTTCACGTCGGCTCCGTTGACCATTTTCTGCATGGCTACGGCCCATGCGTTCATTGCTTCGGCAAAGCCAACGCGGGCTGTGAAGGCGAGTTGCGCCCGTTCCTGCACGGTTTTAAACGTGTCTACGAAATTGTTGAACTCTGGCTTTGCCGCATAGTCGAGCCAGGCCTTGTCGCTCCAGGTCGAGGCGCGCGGAGAGTTGACGAGCTTGCCGGCGATGGCGCCGTTCAGCTCGACTTGCTTCGATGTCGCCCATTGGATGAACAGCCAGGCGGCTCCTTTTTTCTGGGACGCAGCGTTCATCGCAAGCGACCAGATCCAGATATTCGACTCGAAGTTCTTGCTAGTCGGAGCGTGCAATGGGGGTGCGAACGCGATTTTGCCGGACGCGGGCTTGCCAGCCACGTCGTTCCAAAACCCGAACATATTAGAATCAATCGCCATCGCGGTGCGCCCTGAATTGATGCCATCAACGACCTGGTACCAGTTGTCATTGGCAAAGGACGGCGCCGCGCATTTCTTGATCATGTCCACATAGTCTTTGTGGAAGGCGATCGACTCGGCCGAATCCAGCCCTGTCTCCAACTTGCCGTCCTGGACGACGAAATCATGCACGCCATAGGACCTGGCAATCGAGATGGCAGCTGTGTGGATGCTGCTCCAAAAGCGCACGCCGCGCACGCCCAAAGGGGTGATGGCGGGATCCGCAGCCTTCAGCTTATCGCAGGCGGCGGACATCTCTGGCGGAGTCGTTGGGACCCCGATGCCGTATTTGGCAAGTATGTCCTTACGGTAGAACAGCTGGATGTTCTCAAAGCCATGCGGAATCGCCCACACCTGCCCGCTTCCCGGCTCGATTTGGCCTTCCTTGACTTTCCAGGTCAGCGCATCCCGCAATGCAGGGAAGAAATCCTTGTAGTCGTAGCCCGCGGCCGTGAGCTTAGCGTCGTTCAGATACTGATCGAGCGGCTCGAGCAACTGGCCCGGTGCGAGATCCCAGGCCGGTTGAATGCCCGTGCCCACCACGTCCCAGCTGCGGGATTTTGTACTGAGCTGGATGGTCAGCTTATTCCAATAGGCATCGTCGGGATAGAGTTCGGGCGTCACCTTTATGCCGGTGAGTTTCTCGAATTCCGGCAACTGGGCCGCGACCGCGTCGGCATACGGATGAATGTCGTAGGCCCAGACGATCGACGTGCCTTCGAACTGGCGCCAGTTGATGTCGTCCGCCTTAGCTTGGGAAAACGCCATGGCCGTTCCGGCCAAAAGTGTGGAGCAGATGAGAGCTTTTTTTGCAAAACTAGCCGTATGGCCGCGCAAAGCGGCGAGCGTCCTTGGCATGATTCCCTCCGATGGGCTCTTTGGCCCGCAAACCACGCGCCCCCTCCTCTTCAAGCGGCCGCGGCGTTGCCGAGGCTAATCTTCGCGCATCCAACGAAAGCGGCCTTTGAGGCTCGGATTGGGTAAGGTTGGGTAAGTCAAAAAGTCGGGCGATTGGGAAAGTATCAATTGGAAGAAGCGGAGTTTGGAATGGGCCCCGGTTGACGCCACAGCCTGGCGAGCGCTGTGATGGCTGCGTTTATACCCCAGTTCGAGACGAACAGCACTAAGGCGCACAGGGCGAGCATCGCGATCGGTGCTCCGTTGCCGTATACGATATACGGCTTCTGGAGCGCGATCCAAGCGGCGATATGATGGGCGTTAGTGCAGCCAAGTGGTATGGGCGCAGCAATATCCGCGTTGAAGCGGTCGCCGCCCTGCACGGCAATCGTGTCAGGAGAAAGCGTTCAAATGAGTCTGCACCTACTCCATCCCGTCACAGGTGGAGAAGTCGTGAGATGCCCGGACAGATCGTCGTGCATGGCAATCAGCAAGCAACATAGACTCTAGAGAAGCTTGTGCGGCTTGGACCGCCCGCATACTCACCTTCAATGAGCCGGCTCAACCATATCAGGAGGGGTCTCGTCTATTGGTTGAGACGGATCCTCCGATCCGCGGGCAAGATGTATCAGCAGCCCCGATGGGATTGGCGGGACATCGGTCTCGGCGGGCAGTCTATTGGTCCCCAATCCACGCTAAACCTAACCGAAAGTACTGGCGCATTCATGCGACCTCTCCGCTGACGAGGCTCGAGGAGCGATCGGTTGCGACAGGTCGGACGAGGCGAGGTACCGCAGCAATCAGACGCTTGGTATAGTCCGCCCGTGAATTGAGGAAAACCTCATCCGTATCGCCACTCTCGACGACGCGTCCATGGCGCATGACCATGACCCGGTCGCTGAGATGGCGAATCACGCCGAGATCGTGCGAGATGAAGAGATAGCTCATACCGAGCTGCGCCTTGAGATCCCCGAGCAGATCGAGCACCTGCGCCTGGATCGAGACATCCAGAGCGGAAACCGGTTCATCGCAGACGATCACGGCTGGCTTTGGCGCGATCGCACGCGCGATCGCGACGCGTTGGCGCTGGCCACCCGAGAGCTCCAGTGGCCGGCGATCCAGGAATGCTGGCGATAGGCCCACCGACTCGAGCAGCTCAATAATGCGCAGGCGACGCTCCGACCCGGTGTTCAAATCAAGGAGGCTGTCAGATATGATGCGGCCGACGGTCCAGCGTGGATCAAAGGAGCTGAGCGGATCTTGATAGATCACGGAGATCGAGCGGCGTCGCGCCCTACGCTTGCGTTCGGCGATTTCGCTCCACGCCTCTCCCTGGAACAGGACGGCTCCCTCGTCGGGAGTATCCAGAGCCATCGCCAGGCGGGCTGTGGTGGATTTACCTGATCCTGATTCCCCCACAAGGCCCAGCGTTTCGCCTGACCGAAGCTCGAAGGACACACCGTCAACCACCGTCCGCGGGACGCCATCGGGGCCGTTGAATCGCTTCACAAGATTGGTCGCACTGAGGATGATTGCAGTGGATTTAGGCGAGGGTTGTTGTTGCAGCGGGCTCAGAGACTTGGGTAGCCGTGCAATCGCCGTGGACGACAAACGGGAGCCGCGGGGACGTCCCGAGGGTACCGCGTTCAGGAGCTGCGAGGTGTAATCGTGTTGCGGGTTGCCGAAGATCTGCGCAGCTGGTCCACGCTCGACGACCTCGCCTTCGCGCATGACCAGAACATCATCCGCCATGCGCGAGACCACCGCCAGGTCATGGCTGATCAGGATCAGAGCCTTGCCCCGTGCCTTGGTTTCCTCCAGCAGCGCCAGCACCTGCGCCTGCACGGTCACGTCGAGCGCGGTGGTTGGTTCATCGGCGATCAAGAGGTCTGGATCGAGTGCGAGCGCCGACGCAATGAGGGCTCGCTGGCGTTGGCCACCGGACAATTGATGTGGCAGCTGCCGGGCTTTGATCTCAGGCTCAGGAACCCCAACGAGTTCGAGCAGCTCAACCACGCGGCGTTTGAGTTCCTCACGGGAGTGGACAGCACGATGGAGAAGGAGGCCCTCGCCGATTTCTCTGCCGACCTGACGGAGTGGATCGAGCGAGAGAAGGGCGTCCTGCAGCACGAAGCCGATCTTCTTGCCCCGGATGAGCCGCCATGAACGTTCATTGAGGTCAGTCAGGTCTGTCCCTGTGAAGTTCATCTCGTGCGCATGAACATGTGCGCCATGGCCCGCAAGCCCGACGAGAGCGCGCGCGGTTACGCTCTTGCCCGAGCCGGATTCGCCGACGATCGCGAGGCAACGCCCCGGTCGAAGCGAGAACGACACGCCACGCACGGCCGTGCCGTTTGGATTGTCGCGTTCGAATGACACGCGCAGCGAATCTACGTTGAGAAGACTTGGCTGAGGAGGCTGGGGAGAAAGAACATGCAACATGTCAGCCCTTTCCTTCGAGGCGGTTCTGCAGATAACGTCCGATCACCGTCACGCTGAGAGCAAAGATCACCACTGCCAGACCCGGCATGATCTCGAGCCACCACGCATAGATCACGTAGTTGCGGCCAGCATTCAGGAGCGCCCCCCATTCAGGGGCTGGAGGGGGAACACCGAGTCCCAGGAACGCAACGCCCGATGCCCAGATGATGGCCTGGCCGACGCCAAGCGTGATCATCGCGGTCAACGGGTTCATGGCATTGGGGAGGATGTGCCTTCGCACGATACGCCAATAAGGGTGTCCAAGCGCCTTGGCTGCCTCCACATATCCTGCGCCTTTCACAGACAGGACCTGCCCCCTGATCATCCGGGCATAACCCGGGGCCGTTCCGATCCCGACCGCGATGACCAACGTCAGCACAGTCGTGCCGAAAACGGCCACGAACAGAAGCGCAAGGAAAAGCACCGGTAGCGCGAAAAGTGCGTCGAGCAAACGGCTGAGAACATTATCGATGACTCCGCCGCAAAGACCGGCGGCGAACCCCAGAACGAGTGCAATTGACACGCTTAACGCGGTCGCGCCAAGACCGATGGTCAGGGACTGCCCTGCCCCTTCAACAATGCGGGAGTATAAATCGCGACCGGACTGATCAGTCCCCAGCCAGTGGCTGGGCGACGGGGCCTGTAGTGAGGACGTCAGGTCAATCGCCAGCGGATCATGGGTCTGTAGCAGCCAGGGCGCGGTCGCCGCTGTTAAGAAGAACGTAACGATGGTTATGGCCAAGCAAACCCGCAAAGGAACTGCCTGTGCCGTTGAAAGTGCTTCCTTCCAATAGTGAGATTTGAGGACGTCTGGTAGCGCGGCAGAGCAAGTCATGCCAATTTGATCCTTGGGTCAACGATACTGTAGGCGAAATCGACGGTCACGCTGACAATGACAAACAGGCCAGCGGAGACCAGAATGACGCCGGAGACGACGGGAACGTCGCGCGTGGATGTAGCGGCGACCAGGACGCCGCCAAGTCCCTGTCGGGCAAAGACGGCCTCAATTAAAACGGCACCGGACAGAAGCTTACCGAACGCCCAGCCTGACAAGGTGATTGCTGGCAAAGCTGCATGGCGCAGGACATGACGAAACCGCACGCCGAGATCGCCCATGCCTCGCGTTCGCGCCGAAGTTACAAAGGGCAACTCGAGCAAACGTGTGAATTCACTCGTAACGACTTGCCCGAAGAGCCCAGACAGTTCCAACGCCAGCGCCAGAGTTGGAAGAATGAGGCCGATCGCCGAATTGCCTCCCACCACAGGGAAGATGCGAAGCTGTACGGCAAAGACGACGAGCAGGATGGTAGCTAGCCAGTAAGGCGGCACGGTCGCCAACAGAACCTGCATCCCGCCCAGCAGCTTCGCCCAGAAATTATCTCTCCCGGCTGCAAAAACTGTGGTCAGAATAGTGATCACCCACGCGGTTACGAGCGCGGCGACCGCAAGGAGGACGGTTGGCCCAATCTGTTCGGCAATGATGGCTGCCACTGGCCGATGCTGGTGGTAGGATTGGCCAAGGTCCCCCTGCAAAATCCCGGAGATGTATTTTGCGTATTGCAAGAAAATCGGCTGGTCGAAGCCATATTTTGCGTTGATTGCCGCAAGCTCTTGTCGAGGGGCCGCCCCTACATTGCCGCTGACGACGTTGAGGATGATCTGGGCGCGGTCACCTGGCAGCAGACATTGGACAAGGAAGGTGAATGTTGCCGCAGCCCATACGGTCGCTGCGGCGGACAGGATGCGATGTGCGAACCACACGGCCTGTCTGCGGGCTGCGACTTTCACGGGGCGGATTTCTTGTCGAAATAGCTATCATAAAAGACCGGCTCGCCGACGGAGCCGCGGTCGAGCCAAATGTCCTTTAGATGTGCTTGCACAGCTAGAGTGACGTCAAGGACTGCGAACCCCACGACAGGAGCGTCAGCGACGATCTTGCGCTCTGCTTCCTGATAGAGCGCGCTTCGCTCAGCATTGTCGAAGTGCTTTTCGGCCTTCTGAATAATGTCCCACAGTGCCCGGTCCTGGTAGCGTGAGGGATTGAAGCGATTGAGCTCACCATTAAGGTCAGGCTTCCAGGAGATGCGGAAGATTTCAGCGCCGGGAGCAACCCAGTAGAGAAGGACGACCTCGTAATCGTTCGGACCGAGATTTTTCCCGGCGAAGAAATCGGCCTGGTTCGTTGGCTGAAGCCGCACGTCGAAGCCGGCAGCCTTTGCCTGCTGTTGGATCACCTGCACGGCCTGCTCACCGTCGGGCTTCAAGAACGAACTCGAATAGGAGATGCGTACGACGAGCGGCTTGCCATGCTTGAGGCGAACGCCCCTGCTGTCACGCTCGGTCCAACCTGCCTGATCCAGGAGCTGATTGGCTCTGCCGACGTCATACCTGTATGACGGGGCAAGCTCGCTGATATATTCGGGCGAGCTTTGGCTTAGCGCGCCATTGCCTTCAAACGGCAAGGAGCCCAGGAACGAGGACTCGACCGCGGCTTTTCGGTCGGCGGCATAGGCAAACGCCTGGCGAACGAGCAGATCGTCAAAAGGCGAGCGAGCCGTATACAACGCCAAGCGCAGGGGCGTGCCACCCGTAATGTGCCGCAAGACAGTGAAGCGCGAGTTGGCATCTTTCCAAGCGACGGCTGGAACGTCGTAAGCTGCATCAGATTCCCCGGTTAGCAGAGAGCCATACCGAACGGTCTGATCGGGGAAGAACTTCCACTGGATCCCGTCAACGTAAGCCGGTCCCTGGTGCTTGGCTGTTGCCGGCGCGGAGTTGTAGTCGGGATTGCGGCGGAATATAACCTCTTTTCCCCGATTCCACTTCTGGACGATGAATGGACCCGATCCGACCGGGTTCTCGCAGTTCACCGCAAGTCCACGCTTGAGCGCCGTTGGCGACAGAATGCCCTGGGACGACTGGGCCAGAACATTGAGCAACGGCTGGAACGGCGCATTTAGCGTTAGTCGAAGTGTCGCGGGCGCGATTGCCGCTGCCGATTCAAAGTTGTCGCTGAGGTAAGGAGCGGCCGTCGGATTGCGGAGGTCCGGATTGGTGCTGAGCCAGCCATTGATGTTGTCGGCAACTGCCTGTGCATCGAGCGGTGTCCCGTCGGTGAATTTCACGTTCGGCTTGATCTCAAACGTGTACACTTTCTTGTCGTCGGAGATGGTCCATGATGTGGCCAGCCATGGCACAATCTCCCCGTCCTTGGTCCGGGCGACTAGATTGTCGCTATATTGCCGCTGTAGATACCATTGCTGGACCCATCCTCCGAACAAGCAAGGCGGCTCCTGAAAGTGGCCATATCGAATAATGCCACCGCGCCTCGTACTATCGCTCGAACCGTCCTGAGCAAAAGTGCTGGGCGCATAGGCGATCTGGGACAGCGTGGAGAGCGCGATTGCAATGGCTGCTGCCTTTTGCTTTCTGTAAGCGTGTGGCTGGCCCGCGAGAAACGCAGATGATTGTGTGTCGGACAGAGACATATCGAACTCCAAGCTATTGATAGTGAAACCGCGAGGCAGACGGGCGATCAGGCCGTCGCCCGCTCTTGCGACGGAACGCCCCCTGGGAGCGCAAGGCCGAAACGGTCACGCAAGGTTTCTTCCCGATACTCGGTGCGAAACAGTCCGCGGCGCTGCAGTATTGGAACGACATGATCGATGAAGGCGGGCGCACCATCCTCCAACACATCTGGGATGATGTTGAAGCCATCAACTGCGCCGGCGCGGTACCATGCCTCGATCGAATCGGCGATCTGTTCCGGTGCGCCCGCGATCACGCGATGGCCGAAACCCTGAACGCTGCTTATGATCTCCCTAACTGTCCGGCCTTGGCGTGCCAAGCTTTCGATGGTGCGGTGATGACCGACCGAAAATGGGACATCATTCGGATCGGGTAGCAGTTCCTCCGGAATGGGTTTGTCAAGGCTGAGCTTTTCGGGCGCCACATTGATGCCTCGCGCCAAAGCGGCAAGCGCGCCGGGCAGATCGAGTAATTCGTCGATCGCTCTCTTGCGGCGATACGCCTCCTCTTCCGTGCCGGCAACGAAGGTGACCAGGCCCGGCAGTATGATCGGCGCCGTCCGCCGGCCGAGTTGATGCGACAGCGCACGCAGGCGTCCGGCCTCGCGCAGCGCTGTCTCCAGGTCGCCCGCAGCAGCGAACACCAGATCGGCGCTGCGCGCAGCGAGCCGCAATCCGTCGTCCGAGCCTCCCGCTTGAACGATGATCGGGTGCACTTGTGGCGAACCGGGGTGCGTGAGCGGACCGCGGACGCTAAAGATATTGGTGTTGGGGTCGAGCAGTCGAAACTGGGGATTGGCGTAGATTCCAGAGGTCTGATCCCCGACGATTGTTCCATCTCCCCAGCTCAGCCATAGCCCTCGGACGGTTTCGACGAAGTCTTCGGCGCGCTTGTAGCGCTCCTCGCGACCGAGCTCGCGCCCACCGAAATTGCCGACCGTCGCGGGGCTGGAGGTGGTGACTGCATTCCAGGCGACGCGGCCGCCGCTAATGACATCAAGTGATTGGAAACGACGCGCCAGGTTGTACGGCTCATTGTACGTCGTCGATGCGGTTGCAATCAGTCCGATGTGTTTCGTCTCACGTGCGATTACCGTGAGAACAAGCGTAGGTTCAAGCCCGTTGAGTGGCGGTCGGCGGGTAATATCCCAAGATATTGCCGGGGTATCTGCAAGAAACACCGCGTCGAGCAAGCCGCGCTCGGCCACCTTCGCTGCCCGAAGATAATGCTCGATGTCAAAGAAAGCGCTCGGATTGGTGCTCGGCCAACGCCATGCTGCGGCGTGTCCGCCTGCGCCGTGAAGATTAAGCCCAAGATGAAGCGTTCGGATTGCAGAAGACATGAATTCTCCAGGCGCGGGATGGCATGCGCAGTTCAAGGGGTGTGTTGGCTCGGCTACGCTATCTGGCTGCTGCTTGGGCTCCCGCGCAGAGAACGTGCGGCATCCGAGGACGCGGCGAGGCCGCGGTCGAGATTAGCGGATCAGGTGAAGCAACTCGCGCGCTCAAAGAGCCCGAACACTCGCCCAAGCGTGAGCCAGCTGGACCTCTGACGAATTCGATCGAGCGACGGGTGGTCGGGGGACATCGCGTATTGTACCTGCCCGAACCTCTGCTGGTGAGCCTTACAATGCGTGCAACTCGCGCGATGACCAAAGCTGCTGTCACGACAACTCCACGGCCGACACCGGCGGCCTTCAATCGCGAGAGAATCAAGCGACGGGACATCAAACGCAATAGTTGCGTATTTCAATCTGCTACCGCGCGCTGGCATACTCTTCTACGACAGCCTTGTTGTCTTCGAGCTTGCAGGATTTGTGCGCGTGCAGCCTGCTTGTCGCAGTTTCGGAGCGCGATCCCAAAGTCACGCCGAGGCGAGTGATTGCAAATCTGGTATGTCTCTTGGAGCACCGTCGTTCGGGGCGCGCGCACGGTGTTGGCGATGGGGATCCTCGCGTGTCCCTCGATAGGGTAGAAGAAGTCTCGGGCCGATCGGCAAGGGACATAGCCCCGCGGCTTGCCGGGCACCCTTGTTGCGCGGGCAGCGCTCTCCGCCCGAGCATCGCCAGCATGAGCTTTAGTGGCCTCGCGTGCCTCTGTGGTGTGACTGTCAAAGCGCGCACTCGAAACGTGATCGACTTCGGCGCGCGAGATCAAGCGTCTTGAGCAATTGTGCCTCCTGACCAAGCCTGCGCTCGCATGTCTCCCGAAACCGGCGCGATCAATAGGGAGCTGAGATAGGGCGCTCCGCCAACCCAGCAGCGACGCCGCTGCGCGCTGGTCGATAGCTCGTTCGCCGCGGCGCTTTGCTCGTCAATCGCCGCGGGCTGCCGACGTCACATAGTTGCCGACGTTGCTCACGACCTTCTTGATCGAGGCAGGATGCTGACGACTTCGCCGGAGATGCCGTCGGCTCAGCCACCTGGGTTGCGCTGCGCTTCTGGGACACCGACCTGACTGGTCCACCGCTGCTGTTCATTCGTAAGCAGCTCTTGACGTGTAATGGAATTTAAAGTCCGCTTGAAGCGAACCTGTCGCGTGCATCCTGAATAGAATGCGACAGATCCCGCGACAGCTCGATGATCGGTCCAGCTGCGGACGCACCATCAAGGTCGCGCATAATGGCCCCGATGCAGCAATTGGCTGCTTCCAGCACCGCTAATGAGACCGACATTTCTGCGGGGGTGCGAACCCGAGCAAAATCGAATTGCGCCAGAGCGGCACCTAGTTCGCGAAGGTGTTCAGCGGCGGAATTGTACGCTTGCCAACCTGGGTTTGGGAAAGCAAGGAGAAATCTTGTTGGCCTTCTGGGGGAGGAAATCCGCAGCCAAGGGGCAATTCCGGCCCCGAATCGCTTATGTCAGTCGAACGGGACAACGCGTTTCCGTTCATGGGCGAGGCAGGCGTCTCGGCTCGGTGCGGGCGGGCAGGGTCGGTTCCCTGCATCAACACTGCGGGAAACTTGCTCCAGGCCTAGGCCTAGTGTAACTCGCCGGTAACGAACTGGGCTCGTCCCATGCCGAATGACCAATCTTCGTCCGCATTGATCACGAAGCTTATCATGAGGTCAGTTGGCGCTACTCCACAGGACGACGACAGCCTCTCGGCCAGGACGCGATAAAACTCCAATTTGGACGCCTTGTCGCGCGGTCGGCTCGTCAACTGCAACATGACCAATTTATCGGTCCGATTGATATCAAGACCTGTGTCAAGCGCGACGATGCTGGACTTGGGGTGCTGATGCACCACCTGATAGCGGTCGCGGGGCGGCACGTGGAGCGTTTCGACCAGAACTTCGTGAGTGACATCCAAAAGCCGTTGGATCTCCGCATCACTTCGTCCCTCGATCAAATCGAACCGTAAAAATGGCATGGCGATGCTCCTCACTGCCGGCTCAACTAACAAAGCTGCGGCGGGCAACCAAGGTGGACCGAGCAATAAAAAGCTGCAATACTCGGTGTATGTTTTCTCTGGCGAAATCGACATCATCATTCAAGATGACGGTCATCTATCTTTAAGATGTACGACGGAGCACTCCAACTCACGCGGCCCGAACACTTGCCAGGAAGCGATCGACATCCGCTTTCAGCAAAGTGGACTGGTGGTTCAGCCCACCTGCAGCCGCAAGCACACCAGCCGCAGCCACCCCGGTTTGGGCAGACGCCTCGCTCACCCCGACGATGTTGCGCGTTACGTCTTCGGTGCCTTGCGCGACCCTCTGGATGCTGCGTGCGATTTCGCGCGTCGCGACGCCCTGTTGCTCCACGGCGGATGCAATCGCAATTGCGATCTCGTTGATCGAGGATATCGTGCCGCTCACGCCCTCGATTGCTTGGACAGCCTCGCTCATGGCGCCCTGCATGCCGTTGACTTGGGTCGAGATCTCCTCCGTTGCACGTGCGGTCTGCCCTGCGAGCGACTTCACCTCGCTTGCCACGACGGCAAACCCCCTTCCCGCCTCGCCGGCACGGGCGGCCTCGATGGTTGCATTTAGCGCCAGCAGGTTCGTCTGGCTTGCGATCGCAGTTATTAACTGAACCACGTCTCCGATCTTTGATGTCGCGGCTACAAGACCTTGAATTGTGGTATTAGTCCGTTGCGCCTCTTCAACGGCGCCTCCGGCGACCTTGGTCGAACGCGCCACCTGATTGCCTATCTCGGCGATCGAGGCCGAGAGCTGCTCAGTGGCCGACGCGACCGACTGCACGCTTGAGCTGGCCTCTTCTGCAGCAGTCGCAACCACTCCGGACTGGCGGCTGGCAGATCTCGCCGTCTCCGACATGCCTTGGGACGTCGTCCTCATAGCGGAAGCCGAGTGAAAGAGGGCATCGAGTGACGTGCTTACACCTTGTGCGAACTCGTCGGCCAGCTTGCCCAGGAGGCCCCGTTTTTCCGTCTCGGCCATCAATTTCATCTCGTCCTGTTCCTGGCGAAGGCGAGCGGTCTCTATCATGGCGTCCTGAAACACTTTGACGGTCGTCGCCATCTCTCCCACTTCATCCGCACGCGAGAGCGCAGGAATCGCCGATCTTGTATCGCCACTGGCGAGCTTTCGCATCGCCCCCGTGAGACTGGCGATCGGCCGCGTGATACTGCGGCTGAGAAGAATTGACGTGGCCACGACAAGCGCAAGGGCTATAAGGATGAGAAGGCCAATGCGCTTTGCTTCTGCCATGAATATCGCGTCTACGTCGTCCAGATAGATGCCGCCCGCGACTGCCCAGTCATAGGGCTTGAACCCCACGACATAGGCGATCTTGGGAAGTGGGTCGCCGACGCCGGCACGGGGAAAGCTAAAGGCGACAAAGCCGGATCCGCCGGACTTCACAAGATCGACTTGCAGCCGGGAGAAAAAGACACCGTTGGCATCCGAGGTGTCCTTCATGCTCTTGTTCTGAAACTTGGGATTGGGATGCGCGACCAGTACGGAATCCATGTCGAGGGCATAGAAATAGTCGTCCTTGCCGAAACGCAATGATTGAAGCAGTTGCTTGCTCCGTTCCAAGGCCTGCGCATCGGAGAGCCCTGCCGCTCGGGATCCCTGGTAGTCCAATTCAAGCACCTGCTTCGCCAGGAGGACGAGCTGCTGAAGCTTGTCTTTTCGGTCCTCGAGCAGGCTGCTCTTGAGGGCCGACAAGCCGACCCCGGCCACGGATGCAACACCTAGAATAGAGAGAACCACCATCAACATCAGCCTGGAAGAAATCTTGAACTTGGCAAGCATGAAAAATCCTCAACACGCTGAGTCCGACCATCACTCCGCCTCATCTATCGCACATTGATAAAAATTGCCTTTAGCCCACAGGGCCACCTTGATATCAGGGCCAGTCGAACAAGGGCGCTGGGATGTGAGTTTATGCAAGCCTCGTTGCGATCACTGCGGTTCGCGGCGAACCATTACCAGTTGAGATGACGGTCATCTCTTCTCTAGATGACGACGCGCGCCGCATCGTTCCCCAATGCGTCTTTCACGCGGCCCACATTGGTCGTTAGGATGATTGTGACGACATTCAAAATGTTGCTGCTGCTGGCTTCAAGAGTGGACTGGAATGGATCTCTCCGATCTCAAAGTGTTCGAGACGGTTCTGCGTCTTGGAAGTATCAGCCGTGCGGCAACGCAGCTGTGTACTGCTCAATCCAAAGTCACAACTCGTATCCGAGTGCTTGAGGGCAAGCTTGGCATTTCACTCTTCGAGCGTCACGCACGGGGCGTAACGCCAACCCCGGCAGCCCACAGGGTCCTCCCCTATGTCGCGAGGCTTTCAAAACTTGCCGCGGATGCCCGAGCTGCGGCACGGGATGATGGTGTGCCGAGGGGCACTCTGCTGATCGGAAGCCTCGAGACGACCACCGCGTTGCGATTGTCTCCGCTTCTGCCAAGGTTTGCCAGCGCCTGTCCCCACGTCCAGCTCACGATCACGACCGGAAACACTACACGCTTGTTGAATGACGTCCTCGAGTATCGTCTCGACGGCGCGTTTGTCGCGGGCCCGGTCGATCACCCGGACCTGCATCAACGGCCTTTCTTCCACGAGGAGCTCGTGCTGGTAACGGCCCCTTCGGTCCGGACAAAGGACCTGGCTGCCATCGGGCCCTTGAAGATGATCGTCTTTCAGACCGGCTGCTCTTATCGCACCCGTCTGGAGACGATGCTGATGGAAATGGGGATCACTCTGTCCGAGCCGCAAGAGCTTGGTTCTCTCGACGCCATCATCAGTTGCGTCTCCGCCGGCCTTGGTGTCACCTTGATGCCGAGAGGTGTCATTGCAGCTGCCGCCCGGGACGGCAGGGTCGCTGCACATGCGTTGCCGCCTTCCCAGACGGCCGTTGAGACGGTGTTCGTCTGGCGAAAGGATGTCTATGTATCGAGCGCGATGACAGCCCTGTTCGATCTGATCGAATCCTGGACGTAACTCGAGCCGTCCAGCCTAGGACCGCCGCTCGCCTTCGAAGTAGTTCAATAGGCCCGTGCCTGGTGCGCAGTTGACATACTCGAAAAGCTGGTTGTTCTCCGGCAGCACGAAGACTTCATGCCAGGTTCTGAGCTGGTTCTTCGCGCCGAACTTGCGGTAACGGGCCATTGCGGCGCGGAAGATCGCCCCGTGCGACGGATGATGCTCAGCCCAGTTCTCCATGTGGCCGAGCGAGAGAAAATATCCGAGCGCATGAGTCTCGAGCTCGGGTGCCCCGCCGACATCGCATGTTTGCTGAAACCGCAGCGAGCAGCAACCCGTTGCCTCAGGACTTTCGCGCAAGAAGTCCATTCCGCGTTCGAGGGGAGCTCGCAGGTCGCGCATGTAATCTTCGGTTTGGTCGGCATCGCAGCGCCCCCAAAAGGCCGCCGATCGAATGACGGTGAGGTTCCGGGGCGTAGCGATCCGCCACCGATTGGACCTGGTCTCGCGCGGCGTCGCCGATGGGAGCTCAGGCAGCGCCGACGGCAAGGGATCGACCGCGGCTAGTGGGATCCGGTCGCGCATCGCGCCGTAGTAGCCGCAATACGGTGTCGGGTAGAGCGCCACTTCGTTAGAGCGACTCATTCCGGCTGGATAATCGTTCCAATACAGCGTCTCAAGGCGTTCGATCGGAACGGTCAAGCTCTCACGGAAGTAGCCCGTTGCCTCCGAACACCTCGCCGAATCGTTCCACCAATTTGCCACGCGACTATCTTCGAGCCAATCATCACGACGGGTCGGGTCAACCCAATAGCTCGCAACCACATGCGTATAGAGGCCGTTGTGATCGACGAACCACGCATGATCGTGCACCTGCGGGCCGTTCGGCAGGCTGACGGCTTCGGACATCCACCGTATGAAGCCGGACTTGTAGACGGCTTCCGCGTTCGGTCCCTGGATGCCGTGAAATGCAACACACAAGGCGTCGCATTTGCGTGGGAAACCGACGGACCAACGCTGGACCACCGGCTCGAAACCTTTCGGCTTACGCAGCGGATTGATCCGCTCCAACACCTGAAAATTCATAGCGAGCTCCGTTCCCTAGTGGATTCCAAAATATGCCTTGTGAAGCTCGGAATTCTCTTTCAAGAGTTCAGCGCTTCCTTTGGCGACAACGAGTCCTTGTGCCAGCACGTAGCCGTAATCGGCCACGTCGAGCGTTTGACGCACGTTCTGCTCGATCAGCAGAACCGAAAGTCCGGCTGTCTTCAGTTGTCGGACTATTCCGAAAACCTCCGAGACAAATAACGGCGACAGTCCGAGCGAGGGCTCGTCGAAGATCACGAGTTCCGGATCGGCCATGAGCCCTCGCGCGATGGAGAGCATCGACCGCTCACCGCCGGACAGTGTTCCCGCGAGCTGGCTTCGCCGCTCCTTCAGACGCGGGAACACCTCGAACATCTCGTCCATCCGGGCCGCAACGCGCCTGTCGTCACGCATGATCAATCCGCCCACCCTGAGGTTATCAAGGACGCTCATGCGCGGCATCACGCGATTGCCTTCCGGGACCGTCGCGATCCCGAGGGCCGCGATCTTGTGGGTAGGCATGTTTGTAGTCGCTACGTGCCCAAAGCGAACCTCGCCTTTCCGGATCCGGGTCAACCCGAGGATGGCCCGGATCAACGTGCTTTTGCCGGCGCCGTTGGCCCCCAGGATGGCCGTTACCGTACCGGGCCTGACCTCGATGGTCACGTTCTTCAGGACGTCAGCGCGATCGTAGCCGGCGTTGATCGCATTGGCCGACAACGTCCGCGCCGCGATTCGTCGCACGCTGATCATTGCCCTATCCCGAGATAAGCTGCCTGCACTTCGGGGTCGGCTATCAACCCGTCAAAACTGCCTTCGAAGACTTTTCGGCCGAAATTGAGCACGATGCAGCGATCGGAGACACGCCGGATAACGTCCATTTCGTGCTCCACCAGGACCACGGCGAGGTCCGGCATCTCGGACCTGAATGCGAGGAGATCGTCCATGAGTTCGCGCGTCTCATCCGGGGTCATACCGGCGGAGGGCTCATCCAGCAACAGCAGGCGCGGCCTGCCGATCAGCGCCCGGCAGATCTCGATCCGCCGACGATCGATCATCGCGAAAGAGTTCACAGGCTGGAACAGCCGGTCGGCAATCGCGGCGTTGAAGCGGGACGCAATCTCCCGTGCGCGATTGACCGTCTCCCGCAGCTCTCTGCCCCACCGCGCGCGCCGAAACAGATTTGTAAGGAGACCGAGATCGCAATGGCAGAGGGCTCCGACCGCAATATTGTCGAACACGCTCTGATCGAGCATCAGCCTCGATCGCTGAAAGGTTCGCGCGACACCGGCACGACCGATCATCTGGGGCGCACAGCCAAAGAGGTCGCGGCCATCGAGCCGGATCGTTCCCGCGTTCGGGTCGTAAAGTCCCGTGATGACGTTGAAGAATGTCGTCTTCCCCGATCCGTTGGGCCCGACCAGCCCGATCGTCTCGCCGCGGCCGATTTCGACGTCGAAACGGTCGAGCGCGACCAGCCCGCCGAATGTCTTGGTGAGACCGGCACAATGCAGCAGAGTGCTACTCATTTTGGCGCTCCGTCGATGAAGCGGGACAGGTCCCTCACCGGACGTGGCAGGATGCCGCCCGGGCGGAACAGCAAGATGACGAGCACGAGCAAGGCGAACAGCAACAGGCGGAATTCCTGGATCGACTGCAGTTTTTCCGGCACTTCCAGGATGATCAGGGCGGCTACGACGGAGCCCCACAAATTGCCGATTCCGCCCAGCACCACGATTGAGAGCAACAGCAGGGAGTCCCCGAGGCCCGCGCCGTTGGGTGTCACGAACCCGTTCATCATCCCGTAGAGCGCTCCAGCCATGCCGATGATGGCGTTGCCGAGGACAAAGCCGACGACCTTCCACAGCCGGATCGACAGGCCGAACACCGCCGCGGCGGTCTCATCGCTGCGGACAACGTCCAGGGCGATGCCGACCCACGAGTTTTCCAGACGACGGACGAGGATGAACACGAGGCCGAACATGCAGACCGAGAGCGTTGCATAGGGCAGATAGAACGACACGCTCCATGGACCAATCTGTTTGAGCCGGGCGAAATCGAGCCCCATGATCGAGAAGCTTCCGATCTTCAGCCCCTGGGGCCCGCCGAGGACGTCGTTGACTTCGAGCCAGGTCCGCAGCAGCACGCCGAATGCGATCGTCACGAGCGCGGCATAGTGCCCGCGCGTTCGCAGCACCGGCAGCAACAGCACGAGGCCCATTGCACCCGTCACAATCGCGCCGATCAACGGCGCAAATGTCCGCGGAACGGTGGTGTATGCAGTCACTAGGGCGGCCGTATATGATCCCACGACGAAGAAGGCCGCGCCTGCGAAGTTGGCGATTCCGGCGAATGCGAGCTGCAAGTTGAGAGCGATGCAGGCAGTCGAGAAGATTGCTACCGTTGACAACATGAGAAGCGCGTAGTGATCGGCGTGAAACAGGACAATCAGGATCAACGCACACAGCAATGCCATGCCATTGGCAACGCCTCGGTAGTCGCCGCAGGTGGCGGCAATCTCCCGGCCGATCTGCGTTCGATCCGACACTCCAAACGCCAGAACGAAGGCTGCGAGCAAGGCGAGAACGACGGGCTGGGATTCGGCGTGCATCATCACGCCGCCGCCGGAAAACAGGAGCGCCACCACGGCTGCGACGAGGGCGCGCGGATGACGACGAATCCCCGGGACGGAGAGCGAGGGAGCCGGGCTTGAAAGGCTGCTCATGTCACACCCGTTCGCTGCGCTGTTCTGCAATGATTCCTGTCGGGAACAACGCAATCAGGATGATGATGACGGCAAAGGCCACCACATCGCGATAAGCGCTCGAGATCGGCATCGCCACCACAACCAGCGTCTGCACGCCGGCGAATAGAAATCCCCCGATGATCGGCCCGATCAGGCTTCCAAGTCCGCCCACCACAGCCGAGGCGAATCCGATGATGCCGAGCAGAACGCCCATGTTGAAGCTGATCTCGCGGTAATACAGCCCGAGCATGCAGCCGGCAAAAGCGGCGAGCCCCGATCCCAATGCGAAGGTCCCCAGCACCACGCGCTGCTGGTCGATGCCTGCAAGGCGTGCAACCTCGTCATCCTGGGCCACGGCGCGGATCGAGAGCCCGAACCGGGTGCGGGTCACGAACAGATGCGTTCCCACCACCAACAGCAGTCCGGCACATACGATGATCACACTATCGATACCCACACTGAAGGAACCGGCATTGATCATGCCACTCGGCAACAGAGCCGGAAACGGCTTCGGGTTGCCGCCGTTGGGCACGCCAAGCCGGATGGCCTCGCGTAGCACGGTGCCGGCCATTAAGGTCGCGAGCAGCACATTGATGCTGGGGGCGCCGCGCAAGGGGATCACAAGAATCCTCCCGATCACGATGCCCGCGAGCGCCCCGGCACCGACCGCAGCCGCCAAGCCGGTGAGCAAGGCCAGCGCAGGGGGCAGCGCAAAGAGAGCTCCCGAAACGCCGGCGGCTCCCAAGGCTGAAAAACTTCCGAGCGTCACGACGTCACCATGCGAGAACTTGATGACGTCGAGCACCCCAAAGAACAGCGAAAATCCAACGGCGATCATTGAGTAGATCACCCCCAGCATGAGGCCGTTGAACAGCTGCTGCGCTACGATCCCGATGTCCATCAATGTCTCCGCACGCTAGGGCGACGCATGACGTCTGGTCAATTGAGGCGGAGTTTTCGTTTGCTGGCGGCATATTCGCTATCCGGCCAATAGACCCATTTACCATCCTGGGCGACATAGACGTTGGCCCTCAGAATGTTCTGCCTGTGGTCGTCGAAATTGATCTCGCCGACCAGCGACTTGTATGCCTTGGTCGTATTGAGCAGGTCCTTGACCTTGGCGCGGTCGGGGCCAACCTTCTCGATCGCATCCATGATCAGAGTAGCGGCGGAGTAGGCGAAGGGGCCATAGGCGTCCGGGTCTTCGCGAAAGCCCGCCTTGGCGTATGCGTCGAGAAACGCTTGACCCTGCTCATATTTGGTGATGGGAGCACCGTTGTGGAAGGAAATCGTTCCTTCCGCCGCGGCACCTGCGCCTTCCAGGAAGCCTGCGTTCATGATGCCAGAGACGCCCGCAAGCTGAGCGGTGACACCGACCCGATCCATTTGAGCCCGCAATCGGACGCCGAGCGGCGTCAGGCCGCCCACCATGATCAGATCTGGCTTCAGCTCCTTGATCTTGGTGAGCTCAGCCGTGAAGTCCTGCTGATCCGGGCTGACCGGAAAAGTAGCGACGATCTCGCCGCCGGCCAATTTGAGATATTCGCTGAAATATTTGTTCTGTCCCTTGCCGTAGTCGGTGGTGTCGTGAACGACAACATATTTCAGGAAGCCCTGCTTGGTGAGGAACTCCGCTGCGAGCTTGCCTTCATTGATCATCGTCCCGTTGACGCGATGAATTTCGTGGTAGTCGTTGCCATAGGTAATCTCGGGCAGGATGGCGCCCCACACCACGACCGGTAATCCGAACCGGGCATAGGTATCAACCGTCGCGATGCCTACGGCCGAGCAATAGTGGGTCACACCGGCGATGATGCTACGATCCGATGCGGCCTTGGTTGCGACCTGGATGCCGATATTCGGCTTGCATTCGTCGTCCAAGGTGACGAGCTCGAAAATGTACTTTGCCGATGGGTCGGCGTTTCTCAATTGCACGGCCAACTGCGTGGAATTGCGGCCCCCGATACCGGGAGCTGAATTCCCACCCGACAATGGTCCAATAAACGCAAGCTTTACGGTCTCCTTGGCCAAGGCCGGAACTGTTCCGGTCGCCGCCGCGACCAGCGCGCCGCATGTCAGCAGCAACAATTTGTTTATCAGCTTCATTGGCAATGCCCTCCCCTGCTCGGAAAAACTGTATCCATCCCGCACGAGCGAGACAGTGCGAATCTTCGCAAATGGGCGTGCGCAACGGAGCACGAGCAGGTGGACCGGCGATGATCGCCTACAATCGAGACAGATTGCTGCTGCTTTGGGCAACGGGTTGCCTTCGACGAGGCGGATGCGGACGCAAAAAAACACCCCGTTGCAATCGGCAACGGGGTGACTGGGTCGCAGGACATCTGCGACAAGTCGAGGGAGGTAGTCTTCGCAATCACGACAGCCAGGGGCTCATCGCAGACGTCGAATTACTCCTTCATACCATCGCCACGGCAAATTCCCGCGGGGTGTTCGTGCAAAGGGTCTTGCACGAACACCTTGATGGCAATTGGCGGCTCATGCGATCTGGCGGCTGGCTGCCGGTGTGTTGCCGAATTCACTGGAAAGGTCGACTGCGACGGTCTTAGGCAGGCAGAGGACATTAACCGCCGCGGTCATCAGTGCGATCGCGATGGGATAGATCAGGCCGGCGTAGATGTTGCCGGTGTAGCTGACGAGCGAGAGGCTGATCAGCGGAACGAAGCCGCCGAATATCCCGGTGCCGATGTGATAGGGAAGCGACAGCGAAGTATATCGCAGCCGCGCCGGAAAGAGCTCGACGAGAAATGCGGCATTCGGCCCGTAGACCAGCGCTACGAAGATGAGTTGCGCCAGGATTAGCGCGGTGACGACCACGTAATTGTGCGCAGCCGTGGCGCTTGCAATCCCCATGTAGATGGGAACGTAGAGCGCGGCGGCGAGCAGCAGGCCGGTGACAATCAGCGGGCGGCGTCCGATGCGGTCTGACAGGGCCCCGCTCACGACGATCAGGGGCGTGCCGAGGGCTAGAGCAACGGCCACGCAGACATTCGCCGTCAGGAAGTCGACCTTGAGAACGCTCTGCAGGAAATACAGCGCATAGAATTGCCCGGTGTACCACACGCATCCCAGACCCGCCGTCGCGCCGAAGAGAGCATAGAGTGCATAACCCAACCCTTGTCTCGTGCCGAAACTTTCGCGAACCGGCGCGCGCGAGACCTTGCCGGCCTGGCGCATCTGCTCGAAAACCGGCGACTCGCTCAGCTTTAGACGAAGATAGATCGAAAACACGACGAGAAGTGCAGACAGCAAGAACGGGATACGCCAGCCCCAAGCACGGAAACCTTCCTCCCCGAGCGATAGCCGACACGCCAGCACGACCAGAATTGCAACGAAGAAGCCCAACGTGGCTGTGGTCTGGATAAAACTGGTGAAGAAGCCTCGACGGTTTACCGGTGCATGCTCAGCCACATAGATGGCAGCGCCACCGTACTCGCCGCCGATGGCCAAGCCCTGTACCAAGCGAAGCACGACCAACGCGACAGGTGCAGCAAAGCCGATAGTTTCATATGTTGGCAAAAGACCGACCGCGGTGGTTGAAATTCCCATCAAGATAAGTGTCAGCAGAAACGTGTGCTTGCGTCCCAATCGGTCGCCAAGACTGCCGAACAGGATGGCACCGAACGGCCGGATGACGAATCCGGTCGCAAAGGTCGCAACACTGATCAGGACGGCGGCGGTGGGATCATTGGCGGGGTAGAAAAGGGTCGAAAAGAACACGGCAAGGCTTCCATAGAGATAGAAGTCATACCATTCGATAACCGTGCCTGCACTTGAGGCAAGCACCACCGTCCAGATGCTCGGGTTCGGGGCGTCCGCTTTAGGTTCGCTCATCATATCTCTCCATCGGCCTTGTTGGGCACGTGTTTTCCCGGTCGCGTGCGCCGCAGCGCACGCGCCGTTTCCACCCGGCAATATGTAGAAAGTTGCGGACCCGTTAGGCCGCGATAGAATTTCGGGTCGGCGCATAGCGCGCAAGACATGCGCTTGCTTCTGCCGAAATTCGCTTCACCAGCTCACCGGCGGTTGGAATGTCGTTGATGAGACCGATTGCTTCTCCGACCGTGACATTGGCCGTATCATAGTCGCCGGAGACCCACGCCTTCTCGACGCGCTGCAGCTCGGCTTCTTGCAGTGTGCGCAGCTCGTCTTCCCGGCCATGCCACCTTTCGATGAAGCCGTTCTTCATCAGGCGTCCAGTGTACTCAGAGGGCCAAGCCTTTTTGCGGACAACGTCGTAGACACGTGTCCGGATCGTTTCATCGCCGGTGGCTGCCAGCACCTTTTCCTTGGCGTTGCGATGAATGACCGATTCTTGCGTGGCCCAAAACCGCGATCCGATCAAAGCACCGTCGGCACCTAGCATTAGCGCGGCGGCGAGACCGCGCCCGTCAGCAATGCCTCCGGCGGCAAGAAGGAGAACGCGCGGCGCTCGTTGCGCGATCATATCGGCGACTGCAGGAACGAACGGCATCGTCGAGCGCGCCGTGAGTCCGTGGCCGCCGGCCTCCGTACCCTGTGCGATGATAACGTCCGCGCCGACGTCGATCGCCCGCTGGGCATGCTCGAGCGTATGCGCCTGACAGATCAGGGGGATGCCGGCCTGCTTCACTTTCGGGGCATATGGCGCAGGATCCGAGAACGACAGCATGATCGCTTTCTTGTGCCGCTCCAGAGCGAGATCGAGCAGACCCGGATCGTTCGCCAGCGCCCAGGTGATGAATCCACAGCCGACGTCCGGCCGGCTCACCTTTGCGGACTGTTCTTCGAACCAGGCGCGGTTGGCATAGCCGCCGCCGAGAAGGCCGAGAGCACCTGCCGCGGAAACCGCGGAGGCCAGCTCGCCGCCGGAGGCCGGATCCATCGGCGCCAGCACGATCGGGTGCTCGAGCCCAAAAAATTCGGTCAGTCTCGTCTTGATAGCCATGTCTCTTCCTCTCCTAGGCTTATGCCCGTCTCGGATGCTGGGAAGCTAGATTGGCTGTTGACAACATAAAAGTGATTATTATTGATCAGAGTCATCATTCCGGGAGATGACCACATGGACAGCACGGATCTGAATTTCTTTTCCGCGGTCGCCACGGCCGGCGGAATCGGCCGCGCCGCCCACAATCTCCACACTGTGCAATCGAACGTGACCCAGCGAATTCGAGCGCTGGAGAACCAGCTCGGTGTCCGACTTTTTGATCGGTCCAAGAAAGGCGTTACGCTCACCTCCATGGGCAACAGGCTGCTTCCTTACGCCAAGCGCATCAGCGATCTGTTGGCCGAGGCGCATTGCGCAGTGAAGGACGAGGCGTGGCCGGGCGGGGAGCTGCGCATTGGATCAATGGAGACGACGGCGGCGTTGCGCCTACCACCGTTGCTCACCCATTACGGCATCGCTTATCCCGATGTTGACGTCCAGATCGAGACAGGCCCGACCGCAGCGCTGGTCGACTGCGTATTGTCTCGGAAGCTTGACGGAGCTTTTGTCTCTGCACCGGTCACGCACGGTGAACTGACCTGCACACCGATCGTGGAGGAGGAGCTGGTGCTGATCACGCCGCCGATGGTGACGTCCCCCCAACACCTCGGCAAATTCCTGGCTTCGGGAAGCGGCCGGAAGGTGATCGTGTTTCGTGCCGGTTGCTCCTATCGACAGCGCCTGTCCGAATATCTTGCGCATCGTGGTTTCGTCGACCTGCGCTGGATGGAAATGGGAACGCTCGACGGAATCATCGGTTGTGTGGCGGCTTCGGTCGGGCTGTCATTGGTGCCGCGCGTCGTCGCTGATTCTGCCGAACGACAGGGCTTGATCCACCTGCATTCGCTGCCGAACGGGACCGGCAGGGCCACCACGGTTTTCGTTCACCGCAAGGACGCATTCGTGTCCTCCGCTCTGCGGGCGTTCATGGAATGCGCCGGATCGGGAACGAACCAAACAGCTCCGCCCGAGCAACCGGCAGTGGCGCTCAAGCAGCCTCGAAAGACGGCCTCGCCGCCTTGACTGATGCCACGATAAAGCGATGCACTTCTGCAACCCGCCGCGTTTCGTGCGTATCGGGATGCGACGTCAACCAGTAATTCCGCACGAAACGAATGTCGGGAAGCAGACGCTGCAATTCGGGATAGCGCTGGGCCACGTAATCATGAAGGATTCCGACGCCGTGTCCACCACGAACGGCCTCCATCTGCGCGACGACGCTACCGCATTCATAGCGTCGCGACATGAGCCGGCCGAGCACTGAGGCATAGTCCAATGCCCTGCTGTAGACGAAATCCTCGACCTGGGTGACGAACAGGCGCCCGGCAAGATCGGCCTGCGTCCTGATGGGACCCTCGCGCGCGAGATAAGTATCAGCAGCATAGACACTGAGCGTGTAGTCGGTGAGTTTGGACAGGATCAGCTTACCCTGCTTGGGCCGGTCCAGCGTGATCGCAACGTCGGCCTCGCGCCTTGACAGGGAGAATGTGCGCGGAAGCGGCACGAGTTGAATGACAAGGCCCGGGTGCTTCGCGGCCAGCGCGCCCAGCCGATCGGCCAGGAAGTAGTTGCCAAGTCCGTCCGGTGCCCCTACGCGCACGGTTCCGGTGAGGGCCTCGGCGGCGCCTCCAATGCTCGATCCCACTTTGAGGAATTCGCTCTCTGCGCGCTCGGCAGCGGCGACAAGCGCCTCGCCCGCCGCCGTCAGCGCGCACCCTGTAGTGTGTCGTTCGAGCAGTTTGGCATTCAAGCTACTCTCCAGCGCGGTCAGTTGCCGGGCGACCGTTGCATGGTTCAGCCGTAGGCTTTTCGAGGCCTTCAGAATCTGGCCGGCACGCGCCACTTCTAGGAATATCCGAACGCGCTCCCAATCCATTGACTACACTTTCTGCACAACGGAGCTGCGAATTCGGCCGTTGATGCCGCATTTTTATGCGCTGCATATCTGGCTCGATCAAGCATCATGTTAGGGAGAGCAGCCAATGCCCGTGACTATTCTGAACTTCATCAATGGCGAGCTGGTGCCGAGCCGGGGCCCTCGCACCGCGCCGGTTTACAATCCCGCGACCGGCGAGCAATCGGCAACGCTCGGACTTGCCACGACGCAAGACGTGCGGTCGGCCGCTGCAGCCGCCCGCAAGGCCTTCCCGGGCTGGGCGAACACACCGCCACTGCGCCGTGCTCGTATTCTCAACCGCTTCCTGCGGATCATGGAGGATCGAATCGATGAACTTGCCCAAGTGATTACCGCCGAACACGGCAAGGTGCTTTCGGACGCGAGGGGCGAGATCCAACGCGGCATGGAGGTGGTGGAGTTCGCGACCGGCGCGCCGCAACTGCTCAAGGGAGAGATCACCGAGAATGTCGGGACCCGTGTCGACAGCCACTCGCTGCGTCAACCGCTCGGGGTGGTCGCTGGCATCACGCCATTCAATTTCCCGGCAATGGTCCCGATGTGGATGTTCCCGGTTGCGCTGGCCTGCGGCAATACGTTTATCCTCAAGCCATCAGAGCGCGATCCCTCGGCCTCGCTCGTGCTTGCGCAGTGGCTGAAGGAGGCCGGGCTGCCCGACGGCGTGTTCAACGTCGTGCATGGCGACAAGGAAGCGGTGGATGCCATCCTAACGGATCCCGATATCGTGGCGGTCAGCTTCGTCGGCTCGACGCCGATTGCGCGATACATCTATGAGACGGCGACCAGCCACGGCAAGCGCTGCCAGGCGCTGGGCGGCGCCAAGAACCACATGATCGTGATGCCTGACGCCGACATGGACCAGGCCGTCGACGCTCTCATGGGCGCGGCTTATGGCTCCGCCGGCGAGCGCTGCATGGCGATCTCGGTAGCCGTTCCGATCGGCGACACCACCGCCGATCGTCTGATCGAAAAGCTGGCGCCCAAGGTCCGCGCGCTTAACATTGGTCCCGGTACCGACCCCGAGGCCGAGATGGGCCCGCTGGTGACGAAGCAGCACCTCGACAAAGTCCGAGGCTATATTGACGCCGGCGTTGACGAAGGCGCGAAGCTGATTGTGGACGGGCGCGATTTCCATCGCCAGGGCTACGAGAAGGGCTACTTCATCGGCGGCAGCCTGTTTGATCGCGCGACCACGGACATGAAGATCTATCGCGAAGAGATATTCGGACCGGTGCTCGTGGTGGCCCGGGCCAAGTCTTATGACGAGGCGGCCGACATGATCAACCAGCACGAGTTCGGCAACGGCACCGCAATCTTTACCAGGGATGGCGATGCGGCGCGTGAGTTTGCGCATCAGATCCAGGTCGGCATGGTGGGCATCAACGTACCGATCCCGGTGCCGATGGCATTCCATTCGTTCGGCGGATGGAAAGCCTCTCTGTTCGGCGACCATCACATGCATGGCCCCGAGGGCGTTCGCTTTTATACCAAGCTGAAAACGATCACGACCCGTTGGCCGACCGGCATCCGGGCCGGCGCCGAGTTCGTGATGCCGACGATGTCCTGATCTTCTCCGAATGGAAGGCCGTGGCAGCTCCACGGCCTTCTCAACCCGCCAGTTGGCCCGGCCCCCAAATGGTGAACTCTGGCAGTCGCGCCAGAGAGCTGAATTCCGCCGATCAATCCGTGAATATCGCCCTAGAATCTCGGGCCGGGATCAGATTGGCCCTGTCGATCTCCATCGGCCGCTCGAGGCTGTCATGCTCGCTCTCATCAGCTCCATTGGGTCACTGGAAACGCTCACCTCTCGGCCAAGCTCCCGTGGTGAGCGCCCTCGGAGAATATTCGACCACCTCTCCGATGAGAGGGATCGCCGCAGCACGCACTCTCCGGCCGGCCGTGACATGAAGCCGCCAGGCGCGCTCGGCGCCCTTGAAGCCCTGAATCGGCGGATCATTCCAGAGCAACTCGATCGTCCCGTGCAGAATTAGGACATCGCCGACGACAAAGTCGACAAAAAGCAGTCCCGCCCTGGGATTGGACATAAAATTCCCAAGCGTGTTGAAAAAGGAATTACCCGCAAAGTCCGGAACGGTGATCTGGTTATCCGCCACGTGAATGAAGCCTGGCTTACCGCCGCGGTGAGAAATATCGCAATCGAACGATGATCCGTCATCTGAAGCCGCACATGAGGCGACGAAGAAGGTCGCCGACTGGCGGATCAGCTCTCGTGCCGCATCGTCCAAGACGGCGAACGCCTCGACCTCGCCGGGACCGAGTTGCTCCGGTGGAGCGGATGGTGCCGCGCTGATATGGCGCGTGTGGATGTATTGAGGGCAATTGCCAAAGCTCTGCACGACCGCCACCTCGAAACTTGTCTGGTCGAGGGTGATCAGCGTTCCGTTCATGCGGTTTCGCCGACGATTGGTCAGGTCTATGCCCAGCACGCCCAAGCTGGCGCCCACCGAAAGATTCGTTCCGAGCAGGTCGAAGGTTTTCGGTAACGATTCGATGCGCAGCCGTCCTGGATCCGGTGAAGAGACGAATCCGCGCGGGCCGAACAGGACCGAAGGGATCGGCCAGCCCGCTCGGTCCGACGAGCCGACAAGGAGGTATTCGAGTCCTGCGAAGAATTCACGGTGCTGATCGGGCATCCATGTGCGGATGGAGGTTTTCCCGCGCTCGCCCACTCTGTCGGCCACGCCGACGCGTCGCTGCACGTCGATCTCGCCCTGGTGAAAAGGAGACGAGCTCCGTTCGGAAAGGCTGGTCATGACCGCACCTCGAAGAAGATTTGCCGATCAGCTCGCAGGCGCGCTTGGCATCCGCTGGAAATTCGGAAGTGCTTCCAACCGCCCCAGCCAGGCGACAATGTTCGGGTAGGAGGACAGTTCAATGCCTCCCTCCGGAGCGGCCCGTGTGTAGCTGTAGCAAGCGAGATCAGCCACGGTCGGATGGGCTGCTGCGAGAAATTCGTGCTTCGCAAGATGACCATCCATCACGCTGAACAGATTGCTGGCGACCCCGGCCGCTTGCCGGCCATCGACGGGCAAGTTGAACACCTTGCCCAGCCGAGCTGTCGCTGGTCCATATGCGATCTGTCCGGCTGCCACGGACAGCCAACGTTGCACGGCAGCCGCACTGACGGGATCTTCCGGAAGCCAGGTCTCGGTAGTGTCGTAGCGCTTGGCCAGATAGATCAGGATTGCATTGGAATCGGCAACGACGGTGCCGTCATCATCGACGACAGGTATCTGCCCGAACGGGTTCATTGCGAGATAGGCCGGCGTCTTCCGCTCGGCAGGGGGCGTTGGGATCAACTCGTAAGGAAGCGAGAGAAGCCCGAGCATGAGCTCGACCCGGTGGCTGTGTCCCGACAATTTACCGCCATAGAGCTTGATCGTAGCTGACATTCCCAACGCGCTTTCGCTATTCAAACGATGTCTCGGTACTTATCATTTCCCATTCGGTCGATAATCGAATGTTCCTTCAATTTACCATTGCGGTTTTTGCAACGATCCAGACGAGCAGAATGACTGGCCGCCGTTTTTCCCTCTGAACTCGCGCAACACGTTCTTCTGAACCTCTCCGATCGTATTCCGGGCAGCTCGCTCACGCAGAAATCGTTGATCGGCAGGTTGTAGGGAACCAGCCGTCCTTCAGCACCGCCACGCCATCCCTTTCCCCTGCAGCGCCTCCTGCCGTCGGGACGGCGGCCGCGACAACTCGCTCGCCGAAATCAGGATGTGGCAGTCCGACGACGGCGCTTTCGAGCACATCTGGAATGCGGTCGATCTCGAGTTCGAACTCCTTCGGATGAACGTTGTAACCGCCCGAAATGATCACATCCTTCGCGCGCCGACCTTCAAAGGGAGCCGACGGCGGAACGCACGAGTTCTGTCGGTCACTGCTCCAACAGCTCGCTGAGAACGCGCTTCATCTCGGCCCCCCTTGATGGATCACTCAGTCCGCAACTGCCCGCTCAAGCTCGGCCACTCTGGGTCTGACCGTCTCCTGCTGCGAGGACTGGACCGGCCGTTCGTCCCCCTCGCCTGTCTCCATGTCGATAAAAACGGCCGGCTCGCGCTGCGAACGGTCAATCGTCAGCGAAAACACATCGAAACGATTATAGTAGCCTACGACATCGTGAAATTGCTTCGGTTCGACGCATTGCGCGACGTCAATATCGGCATATGCGATGCCTTCGCTGTCTGAGAGGACGTCGCTGATAATCTGCCCTGTTGGATCGAGGATCATCGATACAGCATGCGGTGTGCCCTCGATCAGATCCAGCATGGCGGGGTTAGCCTGTCCGAGCGCGTCCTTCATACCTACGTCCATGCAGGCGGACGAAACGATGTTGAAGCATTTGGCTTCAAACGAATGAGCTCCAGCCCGGATCTCGATGGCCCTGCGTAGGTCATAGCCCCCCTTCTCCTTGGAGGGACGCGTCGGCCAGATCGGCGGGTAGGTCGAAATATGAACTTGCTCGCCCTGCGCCATCAATGAATAGCGGGCAAGTGGATTCGTATTCTCACCACAAATCAGCATGCCAATGCGGCCGATGGAGGTCTGCGCGACGCGCAAGCCACGCGCATCTCCGGCAGCCCAGATCAGCTTCTCGTAAAAGGTCGGAACGAGCTTGCGATGATGATTCAGGATCGATCCATCTTGGCCGATCAAAAGATTGGAGTTCCAGATACAGCCAAGGCTGGCAACCGTCCCTTCCGTAAAACCGATAGAGACCACGACGTTGTGGCGCTTGGCCGCCATCCTGACCTTTGTCAATTCCGCGCTGTCGAGCCGCAATGCCTGGGCCGACAACGCTCTGAAGAAATCATGAGACATGATCGGCGCCTGCAGCGCCGCCCACACGGGAAAGCCGGGAATGAACGATTCCGGGAAAGCAACCAGCGAGGCACCGTTGCGTGCCGCCTCGGCAACGAGGTCGCAGGCCTTGTCTGCACTTTTGGCCGCGTCGAGGAAAACTGAAGATGTGTGGCACGCGGCAGCTTTGAAGCGCGGCAAATTCGACGGCATTTGAGACGATCCTCTCGGTTTCTGGCACCACAGGTTAGTCTTTCGCCGGCGGGTGGCGAATGCGGAAAATCTGCACGAGCGGTTGCGCGTCTTCAGACGACCAGGACCGGCACGCGATAGATCGCGTTGCGTCGGCCGCCGGCCGGCTGATTCTCGCCCGATCGCGAGATCGCCCGAGACAGGAGACCGCAGCATCCCTCTTTTACTATCCAATCACAGGTGAACTTGGTCCAGGATCGTCCTGACACCTTCTCCAAGCGGCATCCCTGCCAGCTCCGCCCTTCATCGGCGCTCAGTTCGACCGCCGCAATTCCGTCGTCACCCCAGGCCCATCCCCAGACCTGCAAAACCTCGTCACGCCTGAGCTGACGATTCGGCTTTGGCGCCACGATGACCGATTGGGGGGCGATCGCCCACACCGGCTGGGTCGAGCCGTCCGGCGCGAGGTCGTTGTACCATGTGGTGGTGAAGACGCCCGGAGCCCGCTCCGAGCGCAATTCGAGCTTGCGGAGCCATTTGACGCTGTTCGTGCCGTAGAAGCCCGGGACCACCAACCGCAACGGATACCCGTGCTCAGGAAGCAGCGGCGCTCCGTTCATCTCGTAGGCGAGCAAGACGTCGTCGGATATCCGGGAGAGCGGCAGATCCTTGATGTAATGTCCGCACGCGATGCCTCCGAAGTCGCCGGAGTCCGCCCCCTGTGACCAAACGAAATTTGCGCTCCTCGCCACGCCCGCTGATCCTAGCACATGATCCAGACGAACGCCCGCCCAGCGCACGTTGCAGACCCGCTGCGTGGGCTTGTCGGGCGCCAGCGGGCTGCCTGCACATTGATGCACCGAGACCACCTCGGTCTTTGGAAGCGACTTGAGCTGACCGACGGAGAAGCTCGAGGGCGTCTCGACCAGGCCGGCGATTTCCAGCGTCCAATCATCCCCATGAGTGACATCGAGAACACCGAGATGGCACAACACGATGCAGCCTTCGACTGGCGTGATGCGGTCGGTCAGCAGATGCGGTTCAGAGGGAATTCGGCCGAAGAAGCCGCGTACCTTGTACGTAAAGTCGTCAGCCATCGCAGCGCTCCCTCGCGCCGGCATTCTAGTACATCACGGGAGGACGTCGACCGTAAGAAATTCCGCAGATACACTTGCGCGGATTCGATCACCCGAATTCGTTCAGGTACGCTCTGTCCGCCTTGAAGATCTCATGAAGGAACCGCAGCAGCGTACGCACCCTACCCATATATTCGATATCCTCATGGACGGAAATGTAGAGCGACCGCGTGACCACCACATCTTTCATGAGCCATACAAGGCGAGGATCCTTTTTTGCCGAGAAGAAGGGCAGAAGGCCGATGCCACGCCCGACAGCGATCGCATTCTGCTGGGCTGCCATGCTGGTCGATCGAAAAACGACGCTCTCCGGCACCAGGACGTCGTGCAGCCACTGCACCGGCTGGATAGCCACGAGGTCGTCGACATAATCAATGAAATCGTGACGCTTCAATTCTTCCATGGTGCCCGGCGTCCCCCGTTCCACGATGTACCTGGACGACGCGAACAGCCCAAGCTTGAACTCGCCAGCTTTTTTGACCGAAAGTTTGGGGCCCACGAGAGGAACGAAGCTGATGCACACATCCGCCTCGCGTTTGGTCAGATTGATCAGATGCCTTTCGGTCACAAGCTCCACGACAACGCCCGGGTGCTTCTCATTGAATTGGACCAACTTCTCGGCAAGGTAGAAGGCGGCAATACCCTCCATGCTCGTCAGCCGGACGCGGCCAGTGGGCTCGGCGGGCGTGGCGCGGAAATCTTCCGATATCACCAGGGCCGCGCCCTCAATTTTCTCGGCCTCTTGGTAGAGCTTGTGCCCGTCCTCCGTCAGCACGAACCCGTTCGGCTTGCGGTCGAAAATCTTGATACCAAGATCTCGCTCAAGCTCTGAAATGCGCCGGCTGACCGTCGTGTGGTCGACTTTGAGGCGCCGCGCGGCCGGCATCAACCGCCCCTGCCGGGCGAGTTCAAGGAAGAATTTCAGGTCGTTCCAGTCGAACATTCGCTCCTGCGTGCCAATCCGGAAGAGGCCAACGACGAAAATCCGACGGTGGGTGACCGCCTCGCCCGCCCGATCAAACAATCTTCTACGGCGGCTTTCAAGGTGCCTGCAGGCGATTTCCGTGCCTTCGGTGCCTGAAGCCACGGGGCGCAGCCCGCTCTCGCGCTCCAGCCGCAACGATCTCGGCCGTTATAGCTCTACCATTCCCTGAGGCACGCATTCTCGTTGATACAGATACTCGAGAATTTCCTTTCTATACCGCAGGCTCCCGGCGTGGGTCGCCAGTTTGAGCCGGTCCCGCGGTCGCAAAGTATCAATCTCCCAAATCCGGCCGATTCGCGCAGCCGGTCCGTTCGAGAGCGCGACAATTCGATCGCTCAGGAAGATCGCTTCGTCTATGTCGTGCGTGACCATTACGACCGTGGTCGGGGTCTTTTCCACGATGCGAACCAGTTCGTCCTGAAGGCTCGACTTGGTCAGCGCATCGAGCGCGCCGAACGGCTCGTCCAGCAGCAGCACCTTAGGCTCGACCGCAAAAGCGCGAGCGATGCCCACCCGCTGCTTCATTCCACCTGACAGCTCGAATGGGTATTTGTTGATGGCGTGCTCCAGGTGAACAAGCTTCAGCGCCTGCTCTGAGCGATCCTTCAATTCGGATGCCGCGGCACCTTTGAAGGCCTGTTTGACCGCAAGGCGAACATTTTCGTAGCAAGTCATCCAGGGCAATAGAGCATGGCTCTGGAAGACCATTGCGCGCTCCGGCCCCGGGCCAGAAATCGTCGTCCCGGCGCAGCGTATTGCACCCTTTGTAGGCGCCAGAAGGCCAGCAACAATGTTTAGCAACGTGCTCTTGCCGCAGCCTGAATGGCCGATCAAGCAGACAAACTCGCTGTCTTCGATAGCGAGCGAGATTCTATCCAGCGCAAGAAGCCCCTTGCCAGAACGGTCAACAAACGACATTGACACATCGTTGATCTCGAGATCCGCCATCGTCCTATTCCCGGAAGCTGAGGCTTTCGCCTATTCGCTTGAGCAAAATATCTAGCGCCAATCCAATACCGCCGACCAGGACGATGGCGACGATCATGCTCGCGATCTGGAGATTATTCCATTCGTTCCAGATGAAGTACCCGATGCCGCTCTGTGCGCCGACCATCTCGGCAGCCACGATGACGAACCAAGCGATACCGATCGAGATCCTCATTCCCGACAGGATCATAGGCACACTGGCGGGAAAGACGACGCGCGTGACATGCTCTAATCGTGGAAGACCGAATACGCGCGAGACGTTCAGCCATTCAGCCCGCACGGAAGCTGTCCCGGTCGCCGTGCTGATCAACATCGGCCAGACTGCACAGATGAAGATGATGAAGATCGTCGAGACGGTGCTGTCGCGGAACGTATAGAGCGCCAGCGGCATCCACGCGAGTGGCGATACCGGCCGCAGGATCTGAATGAAAGGATCCAACGCGCGATGGCAAGCAGGCCATAGACCGAGCAAGAAGCCTAGGGGCACCGCGACGAGTAAGGCCAGCGTGAAGCCCAGTGCTACGCGGCCCATGGAATAGGCCAGATGCCATGCGATGCCCAGATTGTTGGGATTGTCGTGATCGAAGGCGTGTGTGATCAGATCCCGGCCGCGGAGCGCGACGATCCACGGTGAGGGGATCGCACCGGCCTGCTGACCCGGCGCGCTCTGGCCGGCAAGGCGGGCATATTCGGCGTCGACAGCGCTAACGCCTCCCGACGAACCGGCGGTGAACCAGCCCCAGACGCTTACAAATACGATGAAGATCGCGACCGAGGATACCCAGGGCTGCTGCAGCCGGCGTGACACCTCCATCAGCCCCCCTTCCGGAGCGAAGCCAGGTAGTCCTGCGGCTTATTGGAATCGAATTCGTTCCCGAGAATCCTTTCGGTGCCGAAGCCGACCGCTGGCGGCGTCACGCCCTGCTCGCGCATGATCCGAGCGGCATCGGTCGCCAGCATCACCTTTTCGGCGAGCACCTTATAGTCGACATCCTCCTTTAGCATGTTCCAGCGCCGGAGCTGGGTCATCAGCCAGACTGCTGCCGAATATTGCGGAAACGGCTGATAATCAACCCGCCGCGGATCTTTCCGGATTGTGCCAAGGCCGTCGGCATACGTGCCGCTCAAAACCTGCTCGAGGACAATTTCGGGAGCATTGAGATATTGCGGCTCTGACAGCACCTTCGCCATGCCGACCCGGTTCTCCGGCTTCGAGACATGAAGACTGGACGCGATGATGGCGCGGTAGAACGCCATGAATGTGTTGGGATTTTGCTGGATCCAGCTTTCCGCGGCGGTGACAGAGCAACAAGGATGTCCATCCCAGATATCCTTCGAGATCAGATGAATGAAGCCAGCGCCTTCGTAGACCGCGCGCTGACCGCCCGGCTCTCCGCCGAAAAAACCATCGATGCTTCCGACGCGAAGGCTCGCCACGTATTCGGTCGGAGGTACGATGCGGTATTTGACATCTTGGTCCGGATCGAGCCCGGCGGCAGCCAAATAGTTGCGCAGCTGCAGGGTCTGGTGACTTTGCTCGAACGGGACCGCGAATGTGAAGCCCTTCCAGTTCTTGGGATCCCGATTGTCCTTGTGCTTGTTGGCCAGGACGAGGGAGTTGCCGTTCTGGTTCAAGATGGTCAGCACCTTGATCGACTGGACGTTACCGCCGAGGCCGGCTGTCATCGTCAGGGGGACCGGCATCACCTGCTGCGAGACGTCCAGCTCGCCGTTGAGCATCTTGTCGCGGATCAGCGCGATACCGGCGATCTTCTGCAGACTGACATCCAGACCTTCCTTGCGGTAGCTGCCGAGCCTTTCGCCGTAGATCAGCGGAACGGCGCAGGTGATCGGGAGGAAGCCAACAGCCAGCTTGGTTTTCTCGAGAGGCCTTCGCTCCTGGGCAATTGCCTTCAAGGTGTCGATTGGCAGGATGCTGGAGAGAGCGCCGATGATCACCCCAGCGCCAACGGTGCGAAGCAGTTCCCGCCGCAAAACCGGCTGCGGGAAAAGGCCATGCAGAAGTGACTGCTGGACGCTTTCGGACACGGCCTCTTCGACAGTCGGCTGCGCGGGAGCATGCGCTCCGCAACTGCACAGGCTGCCGATGAAACGATGGTGATGTGAGGCTTCGCGCATTTCTGTCCCCCTGGTCAAAATGTCCGGCTCAAAATCGTAACATTGACGCTCGAAAGGCCAACGGCGAAATTGTGCAGGAGCATCTGCAGTTCCGCGCATGCCATTCGGAATTCCCAGCTCTGGTTCACTCCGCCGATTGCGGCATCGTCCTTGAGCGCCCGAACAGGATGCGATGCTGCATCTCGTCGAAGCGGCCATCCGCGTTCGTTTCCCGCGTTAACAACGACACCGCGATCGCCACGGCAAACGACAGCGGCATGCTGATGATGGCCGGGTTACGCAGCGAGACGAACCACCAGGCGCCGCTCACCTGGGCCAGCGGCTTACCGAGCACGTCGACCTGGATGGTCGGTGACAGCGCAATGAGCACCAGCGAGCTTAGCGTGCCGATCATGATGCTAGCGACGGCCGCTGGCGTCGTGAAGCGACGCCAGATGATAGCGAGGACCAGTGATGGAAAATTGGCGGCACAGGCGATGGAGAAGGCGAGCCCGGCCATGAAGGCCACGTTCTGGCCTTCGAAGGTGATGCCGAGCACGATTGCCAGCACCGAGATGGCAACGGTGGCGATCCGCGCCACTTTGAGCTGCTCAGCCTCCGATGCCGTACCGTGGCGAACGACGTTGGTCCAGACATCATGGCACAACGTAGCCACACCGGAAAGCGTCAGGCCTGCCACCACCGCCAGCATGGTGGCAAACGCAACTGCGCAGATGAAACCGAAGAAGGCGTCGCCGCCGACTGTGAGGGCGAGCAGAGGTGCAGCCATGTTGCCGCCACCGCCGGCTTTCATCACCGCCTCCGGGCCGACCAGCACCATGGCCCCAAAGCCGATGATGAACACCATCAGGTGGAAGAAGCCGATCAGCCCGGTGGCATAAAGTATCGATGGTCGCGCGGCCTTCGAGTCCCGAACCGTGTATACCCGCATCAGAACGTGCGGCATCGCCGCGGTGCCGAACATCAGCCCGAGGCCGAGTGAGATCGCGTCCCATTGCCCCGAAACCACCTTCGAACCTGGCTGCAGCACTCTTGTGCCGTACTTCTCCGCCGCTGCGGCGAACAGCTTGAGCGGGTTCATTTCGAAATGCATCAGGACCAGGACTGCCAGGATCACTCCGCCGGCGAGCAGCAGCGCCGCCTTCACCACCTGCACCCAGGTGGTGGCGAGCATGCCGCCGAACAGCACATAGATGAGCATGGCAGCACCGACCAAAGCCACCGACCAAGTGTAGGGCAGGCCGAACAGCAACTTGATCAACGATCCGGTCGCGACCATCTGGGCGATCAGGTAGAACAGGATCACCGCCAGCGTACCGACCGCCGCGGCGAGCCGCACCGGCTTTTGGCTGAGCCGATAGGCGACCACGTCCGCGAACGTGAATTTCCCGACATTGCGCAGTGGCTCGACAATCAGAAAGAGGATGATCGGCCAGCCGACCAGCCATCCAATCGAGTAGACCATGCCATCGAAGCCATTCGAGGTGACAATGCCGGCAATGCCGAGCAGCGCGGCCGCGCTGAGGAAGTCGCCAGCGAGCGCCCAGCCATTCTGCCATGCAGTGATCTCGCCGCCCGCGGCAAAGAAGTGCTCCGTGGTACGGGTGCGCCGCGCCGCCCAGTAAGTAATCAGGAGCGTCAGGACCATAAATGCGAAGAAGAAGCCGATCGAGAGCGAGTTGTTGGCCATCGCGAGGTCCTATCGTTCGAGGTCACGAAGGCTGGCATCAAATACCCGGTTCGCCCACAGCACATAGATGAGGCAGAGCAGGAACGATGAAACGATGACGAGAGGGCCGAGCACGATGCAAAGCGAGAGCCCGGGCGCAAGCACAGTGCCCAAAAGCGGCTTGTCGAATGCGAACAATGCCATGAAGCCGAAATAGATCGTGATCATCGTCGCACAAAGCAGCAGCGCGATCCGAAGGCGCCTGCTCGCAAGCGTGACAGAACGAGGCACGACGCCGGAATTGACGGAAGTCTGCGCGTCCATCCACCCTCCCAGAAGGTCTTGATATCCACTACCGGCCAGCTTCCGCCGAGCCGCAAGCGTCGGGAACCACGAAACTTTGCAATGTACTGTGCAGATTTGCGGCCTCGTCGAAGGCGATGCTGTGTCGTCTCGACGGTCGCGGCGACAACAACCATGCCGGCAATGACGGCGCGCCTGCGACGGCATTGATCCTTGCATGCAAGGATTACGTTTGGCGGCGCGGGCTTGGGCAGGCGTGAGGGCGGCACCACGATGGGTGGCGTGAGTACATGCAGTCAAACCGGAAACCTCGCAGAATAGCGGGCGCGACCTCCATCGGTACCGGAAGTACAAGAGGAGTTCTATCGGGGTTCTCGCGCAGCGCGTCACACTGCCGATCTACTCGACTTTCCAGGCCCTGCACCGGGTCCGCGGTCGATTTGTCGGTCAGCGCACCCGTCCATCAAACAGACCCGTGCGTTCCTCCTGGAGCGAGGCATGGTGTGCGACAAAGCCTACATTCCCTGTTCGAGTTGCCCGGTATCTTGGCAATTAGCGCCAATGTTTTTCGCCTTGCATGTTGCGCATCATCGAGGGTTTAGCGGAAGACTCGCATCGACTGGATGGGCGTATCGAGGGACTATCGAGCGAGATCGAAACGCTGGCCAGTCAAGACCGGGCCTGCCAGCGAGCCGAGCTAAGCGGACCCCACCAGCATGACGAACACGCTTGCTCATCCCGATGTCACCGGCGACGGCCTCTCTCTTGCGGTCAGGGTCGGAGCCGCGATTGACAAGGATGTGGCCTCGCCGGCTTCTGGACGCCCGGGTCGGTCTTCAAGAGCGGCAGCGCCTCGCAGGTCGTGCAGTGCGGTTGGCTGGACCGCGGTCGTGCCGGGCATCGCAGCGCGTCTGAATGCCAAGAGAATTCGTCGTCTTCAGCGTAGAATCAGCCCTATCTGAACGTCATGAAAATGATGGCGAATTTGAAAACCGGAACGTCGGCAGATCACCGGCGCCATGACGGTTCCATCCCGGACCGACCTGGGCCGCTACTGGAATCGTGGGCCGGGTTCTCAGTCCAAAGTGAACCATTTTCATGATTAATCCGTTGAGAGACTATTTTTCACGTGGTATGATGGAATTTCGAAATCCAAGCCCTCAGTGACTGAAATTCGAGGTCGGGAAATGTTTTTCAGAGGAATGTAAGTGAGCGCAGAATTTTCAGGATCGGTGAATGTTTTTCACGATAGGCGATTGCCTGAGTCCGCTGTCCCCGCGGGTTATGCCGCGCTCATCGACACTTACAAGCTGGCCGTGCCGGTCCCCCGCACCCTTTCGGCCATCGGAGCCCGGCACCGCATCATTGAACAGGATGGTTGGCGGATCTACACGCCTCGCCATGCTCCCCAGGCCTCGCTTGAGGGACACCTGACTTTTGCCCTTAAGAACGAAGGAGTCGATCTTTCCGTCCTGAAGCGGCTTTTCCTAGTCGTTAACGAGGGTGACATCGCGGAGCTTGTCCGGCAGAAGCCGACCGGCATTTACACACGACGCATCTGGTTTCTGTACGAGTGGTTGCTTGGCTGCGAGCTGAATCTGTCGCTTACAGACAAGGTCTCATATGTAGACGCCATCGATACCGACCTCCAGTTCGGAGGGATTGGCACGAATTCCGCCCGGCATCGCGTTCGCAACAACCTTCCCGGCACCCCGGAATTTTGTCCGCTCGTTTTCAAGACGGCCGCGCTGAACCAATTTCTCGCGCAGAACTGGAAGGAGCGCGCGCGCGCTGTCGTCAGCGAAGTCCCGAAGGATTTGCTCGCGCGCACCGCCGCCTTTCTGCTGCTGAAAGATTCAAAGTCTAGTTACCTCATCGAGGGAGAAAGGCCGCCTCAGGATCGCATTCAAAGATGGGGACGCGCCATCGGCGAGGCTGGGCGCGCGCCGCTCGATGAGCGGGAGTTTTTGCGCCTGCAAGGCATCGTCATCGGAGACGAGCGTTTCGTGAAGCTCGGGTTCCGGCAGGAAGGAGGCTTTGTCGGAGAGCATGACCGCGATACACAGCGCCCTATCCCGGACCATATCAGCGCGAGGCATGAAGACATCGCCTCTCTTATGGCAGGATTGATCGCATTCGATCTCGCCGCCGAGAACGAGCTCGATCCCATTATCGCGGCGGCGGTGCTCGCGTTCGGCTTTGTTTATATCCATCCATTCGAGGACGGCAACGGACGCATCCATCGATATCTGATGCATCATGTCCTCGCGCGGCGCGGATTTAATCCGGCCGGGGTCCATTTTCCAGTGTCGTCGGCGATTCTTGACCGGATCACCGAGTACAAAGGCGTGCTGGAAAGCTATTCCAGCAGGCTACTTCCGTGCGTTCAATGGGAAGCGACCCCAAAGAATAATGTGAAGGTTTTGAACGATACCGGCGATTTCTACCGCTTCTTCGACGCCACCCCGCATGCGGAATTTCTCTACGAATGTGTACGCCAGACGATTGAGCTGGACCTTCCGAATGAGACGAGCTTCCTGCGCAACTTTGATATGTTCCGATCCGGAGTCGAAAACATCATCGACATGCCCGAGCGAACGCTCAACAACCTGTTTGGCTTTCTGCGACAGAATCAAGGAAGACTTTCAAAGCGGGCACGAGAGAACGAATTCGCCGAGCTCACTCAAGATGAAGTTGTGAAACTTGAGCAATTGTACGCGGACTCATTCGGTCAAAGCGGAGCCTTAAGTGACTGACGGCGCGTCTTGCGCAGAGACAGGAAGCCCATTCTTTCCAGCGGTGGTACGGGTCGTCTCCACGGTTTTGGTGTAGCTCGGTAGAGCAAAGCCACCCGGTCGTGCGCCTCTAATAGCGCCGTAGCAGGCGGGCGCCATTGCGCTGGCCACCGGAAATTCTCCGGTAAGATCGGGTTGCGACACGCCAACGGCAACAACGTAACCAGAGGAACCACGGAACCACCGATGATCGACGACATAATGCGAGCAGGCGCGACATCGCCCATCGCCGGGGCGCGGCCGATTTGGACCACGAGCCGCCGCTGTGGCCTCGCTTGGGCTTTGGCTGTGTCGGTTGCATTCGGACGGCTGCTTCGCCACTCAGAACGAGCAGGAAATAACAGCAATTGGCGTCTCCCGCCGACGGCCTATGCGGAAGCCTGATTGACCGACCCGCGTACCCGCTTCAAACGGTGACGCGGCGAGAAAGCTCGGGCGAGACTCACGAAATCCTCGGCCGGCATAGGCCGTCCGAACAAATAGCCCTGGTAACTGAGCTGTCCATGTCGCGCCAGGAACGCATATTGCTCCTCCGTTTCGACGCCTTCGGCAATGACTGAAAGGCCGAGGCTTCTGCTAAGCGCTATGATCATCTGGGCTATCGCGGCGTCGTTAGAGTCAACCAGAACGTCCTTGACGAAGCTGCGATCGATCTTGAGCTGGTCAAGCGGCAAACGCTTCAGATACGAAAGCGCTGAATAGCCGGTTCCGAAATCATCGAGGCTGAAACCGATGCCAATCGCTTTCAATTTGCCCATCTTGGCGATCACATCGTCGACGTTGCTGACTAATGTGCTTTCAGTGAGTTCGATTTTGAGGCGATGGGGATTGGCGCCGGTTTGCTCAATGATCGCGCGGACCTCTTCGACAAAATTCTTCTGACGCATCTGCAGGGCGCTGACATTGATTGCGATGGTCAGGCGTTCGGTCGCCGGATCGCTTGACCAGCGAGCCAGCTGACGGCACGCAGTCTTCAGCATCAAGGCGCCGAGCGGAAGGATGAGGCCGGTGCTTTCTGCGACCGGGATGAATTCGCTAGGAGAAATCATCCCTTTATGAGCATGCGGCCAGCGTGCCAGCGCTTCTGCCCCCAGCAGCCTTCCTTCGTGATCGACCTGCGGCTGGTAATGCAGCAAAAGCCGTTCCTTCTTAAGGTCTTCTCGTAGATCGGTCTCGAGGGCAGCGCGGGCTGTAATCATGGTCTGCATGGCCGGGTCGAAAAACCGGAGGCCATTTCGTCCCGCCGTTTTCGCGTCGTACATTGCCAGATCGGCTCTCTTGAGCAACTCGTCGACGTTGCACTCATCAGTCGAAAACAAGGTCACGCCAACACTTGCGGTACAGGGATATTCATACGCATCGAGTTGGAAGACCTCGGTGAAGGCTGCGAGTATCTTTTCGCCTATCGCTTCCGCCTGTAAGGCAGCGGCCTTTGCTTTCTGTGTACCCAGATTGGCGAGAAGAACGACAAATTCGTCGCCGCCAAAGCGGGCAACTGTGTCATCCGCCCTCACACAATGGGAGAGGCGCTGAGCCGCACATTTCAGCAGCATATCGCCCATGTGGTGACCCAGCGAGTCGTTCAGTGTCTTGAAATTGTCCAGATCAATGAACAGCAAAGCGCCGTAGGATTTGCTACGGATATTCGCATTGACGGCCTGGCGCACGCGGTCGATTAGCAGGACGCGGTTCGGCAGACCTGTTAGCTGGTCAAAGAAAGCGAGTTCTTGGATCTTTTCCTCAGCGTGCTTCAGTTTAGAAATGTCATAATACGAGCCGATGTAGTTGGTGACCTCGCCCGCCTCGTTTTTTACAGCGGATATAGTCAGCCAGCGCGCGCAGTTTTCGCCGCTCCTGGTCCTGAGACTCATATCACCTTGCCAGCCGCCAGTTGCTTGAACGGAACCCCACATACTGCGGTAGAATTCGCCATCACGCCGATGAGACCGGAACAGTCGCGGGGTTTGTCCAACCAATTCTTCGATCGTATAGCCGGTTAAGCCCACGAAGGCGCGGTTGGCACTCAAGACTACGCCTTTGGTATCGGTGACGATCATGCCCTCCTGAGAATTGAAAGCAGCCGCGGCTATGCGCAATTCAGAGTTTGACTTGTCAAGAGCCTCCCTCTGTCGCTGCAGGTCGGCCTCAATGGCTTCGCGCCGCCTGATCTCTTGAGAGAGAGCGAGATTGTTTTCGGCCAGCTCCGCTCTATGTCGATTGGACTCGACGAACTTGATTTGTAACCGCGCCGCATTTTGACGCATTCGCTCGAAGCCGATGGCCAGCATAAATAGCACGATAGCGAAGAGGCCAACATAGAAAACGGAGAGGGATGAAAGCGTACGACCGTATAGCTCATCCTCGCTGGCCAGCCTCAGGACGGAAAGTCGAGTACCGGCAACTGGCGAGCGAAGTGCAAGATATCCTCTCAGCTCGGAGGCGCTGAGATTTGACAGAGGTTGTATGCGGCCAGACGGGAGCTTGGCCAGCGAGAGGCCTTCGGCGACAACGGCCGAGTGCTCTCGCTCGATCGGGAGCAGCACCTGCCCATCGTCTCCCAGGAGGAATTCGCGCGGCTGGCCGAGGTCGTTGGTAGACACCAATGAGGAAAGTAGATTGAGACTGCTCACGGTCTCGACCGTTCCCCTTATCTTGCCCTTCTGGAGTACCGGTACGCTGACCACAATCAGGCGGCGCTTGTCGTCAATCTGAATATATGGTTCGGCCAGGGCGTTACGCACCGGCGAAGCTGTCGTCGCGCTGGACGAGCCGACATTAACTTGCGCAACGCCGTTGCGATCGAAGAAAGCCAACCGCAAATAGGCGGCTTGGCCCTGATATTTCTCCTCACCCACCGTCGCCTGAAAGCGCCGCTCGATTGCAGCCAAATTGGCGAAGAGGCCGTATTTGACGGACATTCCGAGATCGAGATTGCTGAAATAGTTGGAAATGTCCTCGCTGGCTGCGAGCCGTGCGGCGGCCTGCCGCCGTTCGGCTAAGAAATCGCTGACCTCCGCGGCGCGCGCTTCACCGAGCGACACCAGACGCGCATCGGCGTTTTGCCGCAACTCCACTTGCGACGTATAGAGATTGCCAGTCAGATAAAACATAGACAGCAGAAACGCCGCTGCTGCTATCAAGAGCCAGCGTGGAGCTAACGATCGACTGAATCTAATCAGCGAAGATATCATCAATTCGTTTTCGCGAAGTATTCCGGGAAAAATCGACGAATGCCGGGATAATATTTATCCACGAGCCGGTCATAGAAGCCGGAGGCCTTGATCTCGCTCAAATACGCGTTGAATTCATTGCGCAAAGCTGGCGCGTCCTTCGGAAAGGCGGTTGCCAACGTTTGCTGCTCGGAGATCGGCCCCAGAATCTTGATTTTGCCCGCCCATTTGCGCAAATCCAGAATGGCGTCCGGCACGTCGAGCAGTGTCAATTCGGCTTCTTTGTTGAGCATGGCCGGGACCATCTCGTTCAGGTTGGCGCTCTTGTTGTAAGCCTTTAAATCGATACCGACGTTGACCAGGCCGTAATTGGATGGATCCAAGCAGGTGCGCTCCATCACGAGTACGCTCTTGGATCCGATCGCCTTCCGGGTGTTGACGATGTCTGCCGCAAGATCCGCGCCGTCCTGGATCGGCTGCAGATCAGACTCGGCTGGTGCCACCAAGAGAACCTGCGAAGGAAGGGTCGGCTCGGAATATAGAAGAATGGCCTCACGCCACGGCAGCACGGTGAAGCCGCTCGATATCACATCGCCTTTGATGGGATAGTCACCTGCCAGCGTCACTTCGCCATTTTTGCGCACCACATCCTTACCGAGCAGGTCGCGGATGACCGAATAAAAATCCGAGTAGACGAGCTTGTAGGAGACGCCAATTCTTTTGGCGAAGCCCTGCATCAGCTCGACATCCAAACCATCGCCCGCGCCGGTCACAAAGTTGGCGTAGCGGATGCCAATATGGCGGATTTCGCCTCGCTGCTTGATCTCTGCAAGATCAGCTGCCCAGCCTGAAGTCGCGAAAAGGAAGACCATGGCGCCGCTCAGCGACACGCGGACAAAGCGTTTCAGGGACATGGAGGCGCTCTTTACCTTTGTACCAGGAGAAGCGCCTGCAATCTATAGCTGTGAGTTTAAGAAAGGATGGCGAAATACAACAAAGTAGATTTCAGTTTTCGGAAAAACCAAGTTTGTCGGTAAAGGATTGATTACAGACCAGGTGCTGAGTGCAGCGGAAGGTTTGATCCGGGCGTGCCTTTCAGTTTCTTGAGGTCGTTCAGCACCGACCGCCACGGACCCATCGCGCTCAACAGCGTGCTTAAGCATAAAATGGTCAAATATCCGGAAAACTGCTGCCAATGCGGTGTTTCGCCGGACAATAAGTGATGCCCTTGCTGCCCTATTTGCGCATAGAACAGGACCAGCGGCGCGCCGCCCAACATGCTGGTCGTCAGGTACTGAAGAGGGGTGACGTCAAGCATCGCGGCGATGAAATTCACCAGTGGTGCGGGCACGAGGGGCGAGAGGCGTAGTCCGAGCAAGGTCAACCAGAGTCTCACAGCCGATTGCTGACATAATGAAGCGCTGGGACGTTGAATGTGCTTTCGATAGAAGAGAAACGCGCTCAAACCGCCAAAGGCACTGCCGAGCAGCACGGTGATGCCTCCCTCCAGCCCGTTCATGTAAAAACCGGCGGCCAGGCAAATCATTGGCATGGAGGGAAAGGACAGAAATGCAAGGACAGTGGATGTGACCAGAAACGCCACAGCGGTGCCGAGTGGATGCGCTTGGGCCATTGTTTCAAGCCCCGGAAACACCTGCCAAAAGGCCTCTCTCGAAATAGGTGATGCAAGATATGCCAGCGTCAGAAACATGACGACTGCTATATAGACGATCAAAGGCTGGTAACCACGCATCGGCTATCCCAAGCTGGATAGAAGAGGCGGCATGTAATCAAAGCTGTTGTAAGTATTCCAGAAAAGAACCTTCTTGTTCTTGAGCGCCCCCGCTTTAGACATGGTGAGCAACGAGCGCCATGCTTTCAAAGTAAAGACTGGATCAAGGCTGAGTCCCGCCTCCTCCAACTCGTTCGCCCACGCAACGTCGGTGGCTTCGACCAAGCCGTAGCCGGGCTGCCAGCTGGTGGAATCCGGCACGAATATCTCGCCTTGCATCACCCGAAGCACATCAGGAGAGATGCCTGGAAAGCGGATTTGCTGCAGCCACTGGACCGTGCTGCGAGCGAGTTTGGCGACATTCCCCTCCACAAATGGCAAGGAAGGTTGCCGGTTGACAAGCCATCGCGTCAGATATGATTTGTCCTGATCGGCCACTCCCACGACCTTGGTCTTCCATCCCATCAAATGGACGCCCAGGAGAAGGCCCAAGACCGTCGAGCCGCTGCCCATGGCGACAAAAATCACGTCGGGCGGTGCACTCCACGCCTGAGCGGCGCTAAGGAACTGCGCCAACTCGGCAATCGCATTCATATGTCCCAACACACTCAGATCGTTCGAGCCGCCGGGGGGAACGAGCGAATCCGTATCTGGATGTAGCCAATTTCTCGCATATTCCTGGGAAGCTTCGCCCACCAATTCAATGTTGTTCTTGGCTATGGCAACGTGTTCAACCAGGCCTCGCAAAATCCCCAGCCGCGCCATGTCCGTGGTAGCTCCCGGCACCTCGAAAAGTACCAAGTCCAGGGCACAATTCAGCGGCTGTCCGTCACCGGTCAAATCGGCCACACGATTGGCCAGGGCAAACTGCAGAGCATGATTGCTGGAGACCGCGCCAACCGTCCCTAAACGCTTGGAGCCGGACCACTTCAGATTCGGGAGCAGGAATTCGTACTTGCGCGCCTTGTTGCCAAAGACGGGATAACGCGCACTACTCTCATTCATCACCAAAAGATCAGAGCAGTCTATTTGTCGCGTCACAGACGACGGCAACTGCAATAGCTGGTTGTTTCCCCTCAAGAAAACGGGGGTCCATGGAATGGTGGCGCGGGACTCAACCTGCCTCAGGAAAACCGAATTACCGGGTTCGCCCTGGCGAATGTAATCGGCAATAGAATTATCGCTTGAAAGCGTGTTGCAGATGAAAGGACCGCCTTCGGCATCGGGATCCAGCAGGGACGGAAAGTATCTACCGAGCGCCAAGGATTGCGATTTCAACGCTGCGGACGAGGGAGCCAAGCCTGCAAGATCAGCGGCGTGCGGGAGCGGCGACAACGGGAGGGGGCGACCTTGATGGGTGGCGACCGCGCTCAACGCGGCACCTCCGCCCAACGCGGCGCCGCCTAGGAGGGCCGCTTGCATGAAGTTCCGGCGAGAGAGGTTCATTGCCTGGATGCTACTCGGTGTAGCTTCAGGTTAACGCTTTTTTAACCCTATTCCAATCCGCATGCGCGCTCACGGGCGAAATACTCAAAGGTTTGCTTAACGCAGACGCGTTGAAGGTGTGCTCAGGATCAAATCTAGCTCAAACCAGCTTGGCAGTACGGCGATTAGCCCCGCCGTATTATTGTTTTGGCGCAAGGGCTTCGCCCATCGGACCGCATCAAGAGATATACTCCGGGTCGTCCGGAAAGTGGATCAGAAGGGCCCTTTGCTAGTGCGCGCGCACTTCCCGTCTGCGCGCCCATTGTATCCGGCGTTGGCGCCACTCGGCTGTCGCGCAATCTCCGCACGTCGTTGGTGTAGGCGCCGACGCACGGCACGATCAGCTGGCGCCTTGGCCAGCACCGCGCCCGAACAATTGCGAATGAGAGTGGCTGACTCATAGTCGAGGTGAGAAACACCAGACCCAAGCGCTTTTCCGATCCGGAAGGCGTGTCCGGCCTGCGGCAAGCCAATGCCAGGCGTGCCGACGACTCCAACGAGGGGCGGTTGTGCTACGCTTGTACCGTTTGGAAGACGACCCGCTGCCGAGCCGCCTGCCCGCAGTTGGGCCGACAGTCCTCTGAAGCCGACACGGTGACCGCGTCGACGTCGGATCGGCTCAGACACTCGAAACGAATCAGGCTTGCGGCCTGCGCCCCAGCGGAGCGCCTTTTGTGCGGATCAGTCGCTCCTCAAGCATATCCAGCCGATCCTGCCCCCAGAACCGTTCGCCTTTGAACACATAGAACGGCGATCCAAAGACACCAGCTTCCAATGCCCGAGAGGTATTGGATACGTATTCCAGGCGGGCAGCACCTGCCGCCCCCTCCAACAGCTTCAAGCCGTCATAACCCGCGCGATCCGCGGTTCTCAGCAGCGTGTCGCGGTCGGCGAGGTTCTCGTCCTCGACCCAAATCGCGCGCATCATTGCGTTCGCGAGACGGTCGACATTCAAGCCTTGGTTTTGCGCCGCAATTACCATGCAGGACGCAACATCCACGTCGACAGGAAAATAGGAAGGCTCGATGTTGACGATCATCCCGAGCCGCTCGCTCCAACGCTTAAGCTCCTCGATGCGATAGTCGCGTCGCTGCCATGAACGCTTTTCAAGAACGATCCCGCCGCTTGCTGCATAGACATCCTGCATGCGCATTGGGATATAGTTGACACGAACTCCGTGACGCGCGCTTATCTGTGACAATCTGACCTGCCCTAAATAGGCCCAGTCCGACATCAGCCAGACATAGTAGTCGATGAATGGCGCATCTTGATCAAGCATAGCATCAGGCCTTCGGAAGGTGGTGGGCGTGGATCAGTCTCGGCTAATGACGATAAGGACGGTTGCGCGGGCGCCAACCCGCCGCACGTGGTGAACGAGGTGCCCCGGAAACTGCAGGAAATCTCCGGGGCCCATGACGACACTGCGGTCCGCGAACTTCACTTCGACGCGGCCCGTAATGACGTAGAGCGACTCCTCGCCGGAATGTTCTGCGTAGGTTGCCTCACTGAAGTGGGCCGGCGGCGTCATTAAGAAAGCTTCCGCCCGTCGGCCCGGCCCCGCTGGCGATAGGGATACAAAAGAGTATCCATGGACCGGATCCTCCTCCGGCTGCCGGTTCGCTGTACGAACCAGATGGATGTCCGAGTCCGCGACCTGTTCACCAAATAGCAGCGCCACGGGAATGTCCAAAGCACGAGAGAGCTTCATCACGGTTGCGATCGACGGTGCCTTGGCGTCTTTCTCAATCCGGGACAGGAAGCTTTTGTTCAGTCCCGTCGCGAGAGCCAGCTCGTCGAGTGTCATGTTCTTGTTGCGGCGCCAGGCACGCAAACGAGCGCCGATCCGTCCCGCCGGCAGCTGCTCTGAAACACTCGCTTCGAATTTGGTCGTCCGAATTGTCTTCTTGCTCATCATTCTTCATCACCGGACTGGCAGACCAGATTTCCACGATTTTTTGTCTCCCCAAGCATCGTGGCGACTAATGTGCTTTGTCAATGAACGAAGAGGTCCAGCGCGGAGCGGTAGGCCTCGGGCGCTCGTCATGACCACACCTCGCCTTACCGTTACAGCCGCGCCCTTTTCAATAGTGACGGACTGTTATATGGTTCCCAGCGGGCAACAAGTTGCCCTACAGACTACGCGTGGAAAAAATTGTCAAGGCAGCCGGGGCCAATCAACTTCAACGGAGAAGAGATGACTGTCTATGAGAATGCATCAACGACAACCGCCGCAAAGCCGACCTCGAAGGGATGGGTTGTGGCCGCGACAGTGGTCGGAACAACCATCGAATGGTACGACTTTTTCATCTTCGGGACGGCCTCCGCCCTGGTCTTTAGCAAGCTGTTCTTCCCCAGCATTGATCCCGTCAGCGGCACGCTGGCTTCTTTCGCGACCTTTGCCGTTGGGCTCTTTGCGCGACCGCTAGGCGGCCTCGTTTTCGGACATTTCGGAGATAGGATCGGCCGAAAGAGTATGCTTCTCCTCAGCCTCTTCCTGATGGGCATCCCGACTGTTTTGATTGGCCTGCTCCCCACCTACTCTCAGATCGGTATCTGGGCGGCCGTGCTGCTCGTCCTTCTTCGAATCTGCCAGGGAATTGCCGTGGGCGGCGAATGGGGCGGCGCGGTACTGATGGCCGTCGAACATGCCGATGGCAACAAGCGGTCGCTATTCGGCAGCTTGCCGCAGGCAGGCACTCCAGCCGGATTAATCCTCGCGACCTTGGTATTCGCCCATATGAGCTCCTTCTCCGAGAGCGATTTTCTGGCTTGGGGATGGCGAGTGCCCTTCCTCGCGAGCATCGTCCTCATCCTGCTGGGAAGTTTTGTCCGATCGAAGGTTCCCGAGAGCCCGGTATTCTTGCAAGCCAAGAATGAAGGACAGACCGTCGCTATGCCGAGCGCTGAAGTCGTGAGCACGCATCTCCGCCCTCTTCTCCTGGCCGTGGGAGCGAAGCTGGCAGAGGTCACATTGTTCTATCTCGTCACGATCTTCATCCTTCAATATTCGACCGTCACCCTCGGTCTCTCGAGGGCTGAGGTATTGAATAGCATTCTCATTGCGGCAACCGTCGGACTGTTCGCAATTCCAATATATGGACATTTCGGCGACAAGATCGGCGCCCGCACGATTTACGGCGTCGGCGGCATTCTGCTCGCGCTGTTTGCCATTCCGTTATTTCTGATGGTCAATACCAAGGATCCCCTATTGATCCGCCTCGGTATCGTCGTCTCCTTAGGCCTTATCTATCCAACAATGTTCGGGCTTCAGCCCGCGCTGTATTCGGCTCAATTTCCGCCCGGGGTTCGCTACAGTGGCATGTCGCTGGGCGTTCAGATCGCGGCTGCAATTGGCGGAGGCCTTGCCCCTATCATCGCAACCACGCTGCTGACCACGACGGGCAGCACGTTGGCCATCGGCTTCTATTTGGGAGGGCTGGCCCTGGTGGCTGCCGCTTGCGCCTTTTCGATGAAACCATCGAAATAGACGCTACCAAGCACCGAAGCGTTCTCGTGAAATGCTGACGCGTTGTTCTGCGCGCCAGCATTTCGCACGCTCGTGCTATCCGGCTCGAGTGCGGCCTTCTTGTGCCGCGTGGCGACCATTCTCGTAACGACTGCAGTCCACCATCAGCGCCGGTCTTGACAGAGCAGTGACGTTCGCAGCGATCATCGCTTGACTTTGGCTTAGGCGGAGAGGACCTCAGGCCCCCTCCCCCTTTGGCTGATGACAGAGCTCACGCACCTCGGCGCGTCCGTGCGCACGTCATCTGACAGCTGCGGCGTAGGCGACGCACACTCATCGATTGCCGGCAGCTCACAAACCGCCTTTTCATCTGATCGATAAAATCGAGGCGTTCCTTTTCGGTCGTCACCTCGACAAAGTACCTTCGAAGGGCGGCCGACCGTCCTCTTGCCACGTCTACCCACGCGGTGGACGATTTCAACGTTGTGCGGGGACGGGGGAATCGATCTCTGCGCCGGGCTAGTCGATCGGCTCCTGCAAAAAGTGACCCATTTCGTCAGAACAACCGGCAGGATGTAAGCTGCCTGCTCCTGCGCGTTTTCTTCAAGCGGGGGCGTGCTCGCTTGCAGTTCCCCCTTGTCACATGCGGCCAACACTAGGAGTGCTCAAACCAGCAGTGCTACGCACGACGAACTGAACGTCGGCTTCCGGGCCATCTAGCCTGACCAATTCGCACCGGCGAAACGCCAATCCAGTTCTGGAAAGTAGCAAGAAAAAGTGTCGTGATTTGAGCACGTCTGGAGATCCGTCAACGCGTAGGCGAGCGCCAGTTTCGGAAATCTCAACGAGAACGCAATCGCGCCACCATTTTCCATTTACCCCCAAAAGGGTGACCCAATGCTCTCGTTCGAAACGCACGCGCTTTGTTGGTCGCTTGCTCCAAAGCATCAAGATCACACCGCTCAGCGGCGCCTTCAAATCATTTCGTCAGAAAAGAAGCCGAAGAGCTGTTTGCGAGCGACATCAAGCCGGCCACGCTGGCAAGTCGGCAGTTGAAAGAGAATTATTGCCTTTGACCTCAGAGGCAAAGCGAGGTCTTAAATTACTTAACCTTCATAATAACGCGAAGAGGCTCGAACATAGGAGTATAATCCCGCTGCAGTCAGCGCTAGGAGCGCGCCGAAGCACAATTGTTTGCGCTTGAGCGCCCCTCGTTGGGGTCCTGGATAGCAACAGACCTTTCCTGCGCCCGCGCCGTCAGTTCTTATCCTGATTTTGCACAGATTTCCGGCTGTTGCGTCTGGAAAATGCATTTTTTGAGCACCACACAAGGCTACTCGGCCGTGTTGCGGCACGAATAATCGTTATTGCTTTTGGCTCAGCAAACGGGACCTGAAGAGCGGCGCGATATTATGCGCGCGACGCGCGTCGTTTGGCCCGGGTGTGAGGGGTTTCATAATTGCGATATGGATTCTGAAGTAAGTCTTGGTCATGACTCGGTCTCTGATTTTCCTCGTGGTTTTTGCGATCATCCTGGCAGCGCGTGGGCAGCAGCGAGAACAATTCGTGTTACGCCCGACTGCGGCCATGCCTCCGGTCAACGTACCCTGAGCGCAAGCGCACGGAACGTGTCGGCGAGATGATGATCATTTGGGGCACTTATCTGGTCAATCAAATCCGGCGGGCCATCCGCCGGCGGAGATCGTGAGAGTCCAGCATCGTTGCGCCGGCCTCGTTAGCCATCAGTGACCCTGGAGGACCGGCGCCGCCCCAGTCGTTCGGGCTCACGCCGGCGTAGTTCGACAGGAAGAGATCCTGCCGGCACTGGCGATGGCAGCTCACGAGCTCTCGTGTCCTCTGGTTGGAGTTGGTGCGTAGTAGGGCGCGGCTCCATCAGCTCGAGCACCGCTCGTCCCTTTTCCGTGATGCGCCACCCTCCATGCAAGCGCTCGACGAGTTGCTGCGAAAAAAGGTCGAGCTCGGGCACACGGGCGCCCATTCGTTTGGTGCGCGCCGCCCAATCCGGACCGCTCGTGGCCAAAATGGCCATGTCTCGCTTGAGGTCCGGCATGGATGCGAAGCCGTTCGGGTAGCTCACAAGGATCTTCAACACCGTGACCTGGAAATTCACATGAGCACTATCGGTCTTGTCCGTATCTAGCGCCACATGGTTGGCGCGGAGCGAAGAGCTTGCATTGCGACCTGCCGAAGGCGCTCCGCCGTGATCTCACCTTTATTGGCGGCCTCCAAGATCTTGGAAGCGACATGGGCCCGAGTGCCGGTTTCGCTGCGAGGCAGGTTGTCGCAAACCTCCTCAAGAACAGCACGCAAAAGCGTAGTGGTCGTTGCGTCCAACACTTGGCGACTCCGCAAGGCGCAAAGAATGGTAGCAGAGAAAGCGCGGTGACCCCCTCAAAGAGACTACTAGCTGATTCCAAAGTCGAGTATGAACTTCACCACAGTTCGTTGCTCGTGGGTGCCCGAGACGTTGCTGCTGTGCCCTCCTCGTACGGAGTGGTTGTGCTGGTCTTGCTCCGCTACGCCAGTCCTGGAGGAACCGCCTCGTTAATGGAATTCAGCGCTGGAGGCGCTCTTTTTTTGACGATTTTCGCCGCGATGCGAACGAACGCGATCGAAGAAGCCCCGTCCGCGCCGCCAGCGTCAGAGGCGAGAAGCCGAGGATCTCGCCATGCGGCATCGCGCGAGAGATGAGCCCAGGCTTGCGAGCAGCCTTCGAAATCCGAGCGCCGGCCTTTAGGTGCGGTTCAAAGCGCGGCTTCCGATCCCGATCAGCGACGAATACGATCGCCCCATCATGCCGACGCCGCGCGCTTCGCCGACGATCGGCAGTTGGCTAAAACATCCGGGTCGATCCAGCTTGAAAGCAGGCTCCGAGCTCATTGGCCTTGTTGGGAAGGTTCTCGCGCTCGACAATATCCAGGACCGCCTCCGCCGGCCGCGCCCGTCGGATGCCCGGAGTAGGTGAGCCGTGGGGAAGGCGGCGGCGTTGTGGGCCCCCTCTTCTAGGACCTCGTAGACCTTTTCTAGCACCTTGTAGACCTTTTCGCTGACGATCCATCCGGACAAGAAGAAGTAAGCCGAGGTAAGCCCCTTCGGGACCGCGATAAGATCCGGCTCGATCCCGTACTTGTCCGAACCGAACATGGCTCCTGTCCGGCCGAAACCCGTGATCAGGCCCATCTTGAGCAGTGGCCGCTGTAGGCCGACCGTCGTCAATGCCAGCAAATCGTCAACGCTCGGCGACAGCCGCCGCGCGCGAAGCTTCGGCGAAGGCGTCCCGCGCCTCGGAGTACTCGGAGTCGGTCGGTTTGGGCCAAGCCGAATTGATCGCGATCACGACCTTGTCTTTTGGATAGACGAAAATATTCTGGCCAAATATCCCCGAGCCCGCATATCCGTTATCGTAAATCCACCAGAAATAACCATACCCGATGCGGCGGCCGTTGTGGGTCTTCCCCGCTGCGTTCGGCGCGAACTTCATGTGAACGCTTGTCGCGTCCTGCACCCAGCCGGGTGGCAAGACTTGAACGCCGCCGGCCTCTCCACCGTCGAGGATGAACTGGCCGATGCGGGCGTAATCGCGCAGAGTCGCGGAGATGCAGCAGCCGCCATACTCTTGTCCGGACGGATCGACCTGCCAGACAGCGTCGCTTTCCATCCCGTAGGGCCGCCAAATCTTCTCTGACAGATACTCGGCCATTGACTTGCCGACCGCCCTCGTGAGCAAGAGTCCGACCAAGTCAGTTTCGCCGGTATTGTAGACGAACTTGGTGCCTGGTTCGTCGGCCCGTGGCAGCCGGCGCATGTAGGAGACGATAGGATTGACGCCAGACTCTGAAATGGCGTTGTAGTGCAGATTGACGTCAGAGTTGCGGTCAACATAATCCTCGTTCCACTTCACACCCGAGCTCATGGTCAGAAGTTGGCGTATGGATACCACTTCGTAGGCGCTGGCCTTAAGTTCATGGATGTAGTCGCTCACTGGCGCATCGAGGCTTTTGATGTAGCCATCCTTGATTGCCGCGCCAATTAGAGTCGAAGTTACCGACTTCGCCACGGACATCGAGATCCAGCCGTCAGTTTCTTTGCGCCCCAGGCCGTAGCGTTCAAGCACCACTTCGCCGTCCCTGAGTACGATGACGCCCGAAGTGCGCCGTTCTCTCATGTAACGGTCCACGTCCATGGCCTGGCCGCGCGATATCCAGCGGGGCGAGATCTGGTGGGCAGCCTTGGGCAGGGGATGGACATTCGTTCCGCGGCGCACGACATGAACTGGCTTGATCTTCTCTATTGCTCGGAAGCCGATGACCTGCTGCTCTGGCGTCCAGAGAATAGAATCGCCCGATGGGAGAACCTCTCCTTCTTGAGCTGCGACAGCGATCGGCCAAAGCATGGACAACGCGCCCAAGGACGCCACAACTGCATACTTCATGTTGATGCCCTTTGTTACCGTGGCCGAGCAATACAGCCGCGCTGCGCGGCAGCATATCGTGTGCGGAATGTGATTTTTCAGGCGTCTTGCCCGGATCGAAGCCGAATTCAGGCGAGAATCGATCCTGGTGCGCCGAATTCCCTTTGCCTGGAGATTCCCAGATCATTCGTCAGGTTAGACCAGGCGCTTAAGCGCCGTGGGCGAAGCTGGTCATGGTCCGTCTGCACGAGCGACGGCACGCCGCTTATAGCAGGCTCACGAAGCAGTCGAGCAGCCGCCAGATACGAAGCGAACAGGGCGCTCTTTCTGCTGCTTGATTTAGCGCGCCTATTCGCGCGCCTATGTCGGCTTGCTCACTCCGAGCTGGCGAGCGGTGTCGCTCACGGCGTTCGCTCCCACGCCATTCAGCTTGGTCTGTGACCGCCTATGGCCCTGACCATATCCCAGGTCCTCGTATTCTGCTCCAGAGAACGTCCGTGAAGCAGGCCAGGCGGAACGACCGTCAAAAGGGCTGCCTCACCGCAAAGTACCTGATAGAAAAGCGAAACATTGACCGCGACGATGAAGGGCCGTGCCCTCAAGAGAAAAAAATCTGATCGACCGGATCTAACATCTCAATAAGGACGCGCTGCACGCCTGCTCGCACCAACTCGCACCAAGCTCGTCTGGTGGCGCCCTGGAAGGGTCGCTCGCTTTTCTCCACGGTCCCTCCGCACCTGCTTGCTGTCCAGTGTGAGCGTCACGGCGACGGGAAGCTTTCTATCGGCAGGCGGCGTCTGGATCGAGCACGACGTTGTCGATAAGCCGGGTAGAGCCAACATACCCTGCTGCACAAATGGCGACCGGGCGCGATAACGGGTTCGTGGCGGGCTCTAGCGTTTCAGCGTCCACGATTTCGAGGTATTGCAACTCATCCAGTGCCTCCAGAGGATGCCTAACAATCGATAGCAGCCGTATGGGATCGCGCTCCCCTTCGCGAAAGGCGGCTTCCGCCGCGAGCAGGCCTCGACTGATTGCCTGTGCACGGTTGCGTTCTGGGGCGCTGAGATAGCGGTTTCGGCTGCTCATTGCGAGGCCATCCGGCTCGCGGACTGTTGGGACGGTAACGATTTCGATCGGCAGGTTGAGATCAACTGACATGCGGCGGAGGACTGCGCATTGCTGAAGATCCTTCTGGCCGAAGAACGCGACATCCGGCTGGACCATGTTGAACAGCTTGCAGACAACGGTCGCAACACCGCGGAAATGTCTGGGCCTGAAGGTTCCGCACAGCGATTGCGCGAGCGCACCAGGTTCAATGAAAGTGTCAAACTGCGGCGGATAAACCTCCTGCGCCTCCGGTACGAAGACGATATCGACCCCTGCATCGCGGCACAGTTGTTCATCACGGAGAAAATCACGAGGATAGGTGGTGAGATCTTCCTTGGGGCCGAACTGCGTAGGATTAACGAAGATGCTGACGACCGTGGCATCACAACTAGCCCGGCTCTCGTCGACGAGGGCCATGTGGCCTTGGTGCAGGCAACCCATTGTGGGCACAAACCCGATGCGCCTATCTGGGGCCCGAGCCTCGGCCAAAACCCGACGCAATTCAATAGCGCGTGTTATTGTTCGCATGATCACGACCCTGAGGTTAGTTCGTGCGGAGTCCAGTTTGCGACTAGCTCCTTGAGCTCGTCCGGGAGGCGATAGGATTCCTGCCCTCCTGGGAATGCACCGTCACGCACGTCAGTCGCCCAGCGCGAGAGCGCCTCCTGCATCAGCTGAAATCCATTCGAATAGGGGCGCACGAATTTGGGCGGCTTGCCCTCGGTAAGACCCACCACGTCATGGAACACGAGCACCTGCCCTGAACATCCTAGACCGGCTCCGATTCCCATGGTCGGGATCTGGAGGATCTCCGTCGCCCGCGCTGCTAACTCGGCCGGGATTCCCTCCAGCACGAGAGCAAAACAACCAGCGTCCTCCAGAAAATGCGCGTCCTCGAGCAGGCGCAAAGCGTCATTGGCCGTCCGACCCTGAACCTTGAAACCGCCCATGACATTGACGCTTTGTGGGGTGAGACCGAGATGTCCCATCACGGGGATTTCGCAGTCGACCAGGGCGCGTACCATATCGAGGCGGTTTGCACCGCCTTCGAGCTTCACCGCATCGGCGCCACGCTGGATGAAGCCGCCGGCGTTGCGGATGGTTTCTTCCCGGCTGATATGGAAGCTGAGGAAGGGCATATCGGCAACGAGCAGGGCACGAGGTTTTGTGCGCGCCACGGCTTCGAGGTGATGATTCATCATGGAGACGCTGACTGGTAGAGTATTGTCGAATCCGAGGCAAACATTGCCAACGCTGTCACCGACGAGGATAATATCCACGATCGGATCAGCGATGCGCGCGGCAACCGCGTCGTAAGCCGTGGTCATTGCGATCCGCCGCCCCTCCTCCTTCCATTGCTGAAGAAAGGGTATGGTGATTCGCTGGTTTGGCTGCGGCGTGTGGCTCATCTCAATCCTGATCTGTTTCTAACGGGGCACCTCTAGTCCCGGCGCTTCCTAGGCGAGAGGACAGATAAGTCAATGCACCGGTAGACAAAGAAAGCTTTCCCTGCAAACTGGAAGAAGGAAGCACTGAACAGCCCAATGATCGCGCAATCATAGTGGGAGTAATTCTCTCGGCCCAGCGAAAGGTCGGTACGAATGATAGATCGCGAAGCGGCGAATATGGAACAAAAACGCCGATGATCAGCCCGGCTGAACCGCTACAATGCCTCAGCAATTCCGATGGGAGGTCGCAAGCTGATGGCGGACAAGGTCTGCAACGCCGCCGCTGCACTCACTTTCAACGTGGTGGTTGTCGGTGGAGTGTGGAGCATTTCGAACAGCTATTTCAGTTGCGGCCTCGCCCTGGTCGCCGCAATATTTGCTCGTCGCGCGGTTGAGCGCTCGTTCATCAAGCGGGCCCACCGCGATATGTTGCGCATTCATGGCGCGGACTGGGGCTGCGCGGATCATATGGGCACGCGCGTAGCCGACACGCCATCGAGCGGCCACGCTCGTCTTGACGTCCAGGTGACGAGCCCTCGCATTCGAGCCGATGGACCCGTCTTGATGACCAGCCCTGCTTCGCCTTTCCAGCGCGCCCGCGTCGAACGCCTGCGGGACTTGCTCGGTCAGGCCGCCGAGGCTTGCAATAGCTGTGGGAAGGACACTGGGCACAACGCAAGGTCTGATCAAAGAACGGGAGAGAATCCCTCAGCATGCGGCGGCAGCTGATATCTTGCGGGCCTGAACTCTTCGCTATCTGCCATCGGCGTCCCTTAGAGTTTGGAGAGAGCGTGCGGCACAAATCGCTGCACCAAGCCGTGCAGAGAGGCATCCTGGCCTGGTCACGAGCGGATTCCTGCTCTATTGATGCAGGGCTATACCGCCATTGGAAGTGAAGCACTGCGCCCGTTGCGTCGCGCGCCGCCATGTTTTCGTCCAAGCCGGTGTGGGAAGTAATACTGCAGCCGAGGGCGGGTATTCTTCAGTTCTGCTCGGGGAAGAACTGCCCGTTTTCAGGGTAGTCAACGCCGCGCGCGCAGCGTGTCTTCTTGATAGTGCGCGTGCCTCGTTGTGACGGTAAGTCATGGGCAGTCGCAGGTGACGGCGACGCTCGAATGCTAGCAATCCTCGCTCGTCGCGTGGTGCATCCTTTCGCCCACGGCGGATGCGTGATCGTCGATGGACGCAATAAGCGTTATGAGGCGGCTCACCAATGCCCAGGGATGCCGACCCTGCCGTCGTTTCAGGCGAAAGTGGTGGTGTTGGTCTGGCCGGCTTACTGAAGGTCGCTTCCGACCAGACCCTAGGGGCAACGTCGCCCTTGCTCGAGATGCTCGGGTTCTGCTGATCAATACGGAGGGGGCGGCCGATGCTCACCTTTAGGAGGAATTCATCGGTATGTCTCAAGCTCCGGTGTCTCTGACGAGCGCTCCGCCGGGCTAATAAGCTGCGAAAGCGCGCAGCATCGGCGCGCCAAGCAGCTTTCGGTTCGATCGGCGTCCAGCAATAGCCAGTTATGTCCTGCTTTGCTTTGCGAACGCTAGGCGTCGGTCCGCTTTGAAGCGTGTAGTGTCTGAAGTACATTGAGGAGCCTGCCAGGCGTGACCGCCTTGGCGAAGCCGTCGCACGCCACCGAGAGCTCAGTGTTAGCGCCTTGAGATGGGATCGAGCGGCGTCCGATAGATTTCGGTGTCATCAGCACTGATAACGCGAACTGAACAGCCTTTGGCCTTCAGCTCTGGATGTACAATAGACAATTCCGTCGCAAGCTGGTCAGCTCTATCGGCGGCAAGGTCAACATTCTCGAGGATAAGGCCGCCCTGATTCTTGTGCTCCCCATCAATTACGAGATCAAATGAGTAATACGGCATCCGAATGTCTCCCTAGTTTTCGCATACTCCCGCGCTAGTGAGTATGGGGTTACCCGATGTGTCCCCTCGTATTGCGTAAGTTGATCGGTACACATTTCACCGCTCGATCCGCCATGAAATGCGATTGGAAACTTCGCCAACTCATGAGGGGCGAAAGGCTGATCTAGGTCCCTAAACCATCACAAATGTGAGCAGGCTCGAGCGGAGAAACGCGATGCCCGGAGCAGTCGGCACCGACAGGCCGCCTGAGACATGATCACAGTCGTACATAAAGGCCCTCGAATGCGTAAGAGAAAGCGGCCGGCGCGAGCGTCAGCGAGTGATTTGGAGATCAATACTCAATCGAGACGCATTGTTTCTGCTAGTTTCAAGTAGCCATTGCATTTTTTCGACGCGGCCGAGCCCAATTCGCTGTCTTGCGTCCATAAAGCCGCTAGAGCGCGCGGGAGCAAGACCTGACTCTTTTTGAATACGCAGCGCGGTCTCAAGGCGAGACTACGGCTTGCTCCCGGCGCCGAGAAGGGAACTCTGGGGTCCTAGGAGCAGGCCAGGCACATGCAACCTCCCGCCTGAGGCTTTGGTGCGTTACCGCGCTCTCCGTTGCCGCGACACTTCGCGCCGAGCGACAACGCGCGACTGAAGTTGTCGCGCGATAGCCCGTCTGCTTGTCATCGATCGAATAGTGCTGGGTTGCGATTGTCTCATCGCTGCGTCTCCGTCTCTCCAGCTCCATCGAATCGCATTTCCGGTGCAATGATAAGAAGTGCAGCATATCAAACAGCTTTGGCCGATTTCACTTTGCAACCCGACGTCGCGACCTCCGAAGTTGCCGATGGAAGGACGCGTTCACCGGTCTCGGGACGCGTCGCGGAAAGCCCCGGGAATCGCCGAGCGCAAAGTTTCTCTGCCGCGATTCACGAGTGCCGACTTATTGAGATTGGATCCGAAATCCTGAAGCCAACCCGATCAGGCGATACGAGCGCGTACACCCGGCGACACGTTCGATTGGCTTCAATGAACAACACGCAACGCGAATATCACGCGAGAACCGCTAAATGATAGCAGTTGCTGCGTAGTTGGTGAAATCTTCGCACAAAAACTGCAAGATATCACTGCGAACGCCGCCAATCCCCTCGGGTAAATGAGTATCCGATGTGGGCTTGCACGATGCTAGGGCGTTTCGTGCAAGATGGAGTGGCCAGCGGGTTCATTTACTTGCTGAGCTCTTCTGCCCTTCGGGGCGTTTCCTCCCTGACTTGGCCGCGCGGTGTCTCGCGCGGCCTTTTTTCGCAATCGAGCACACCTGATTCCGCGGAGTTGAGGGCCGGCAGGAGCAACGCGATTGCCCCAACCGCCGCCGCGCGATCCACACAACGCTCGTCCAACCTGCGATTTAGTTTGACGACCTGTCACTTCCGCAGGGTGGCTGCTACATTGATCGCCTGCGTCGGCTCGACTCGCGTTTTCGATAAACATCCGGCGACCGGCGTCGAACTCGCCAAACTGCCGCAGCTCTAGCCAACGTTTGTTGGCGCCGGATGAGCGTTTCCTGCATAGGTTGAGCTCCCAGCCAAGCAACGCTCGAATATCCTGCGCAAATGGTACGAACGGGTCCTGGGCCAATCGTCAGGATCTCGCGGTCATACTGACCTCCGAGCAGGGCAGGCCGCTCTCCGAGACGCTAAGCGAGCACATATCGGTGGCGCTTACGTCGAGGTCTATGCCGAAGAGGCTCGCCGCGTCTATGACGAAACCATTCCCGCGCCGCGCCCCAATGCAAGCTGCTTGCACCCACGCAACCTATTGACGTCCGCGGCGCTATCCGTGCACTTTGGCGGCATCACCGGTTATGGCGACGTCGGCAAGGTCCTGTACGAGCCGGCCTCCCCGCGATTGGCGACCTTCCGGCGCCCCGCTGACGTACATGATAATGAGCACCAATCTCGGAAACAGCAGGTAGAACATGATTGTCCGATAAACACGGCAACCACGATTGTCCACCCCCCGCACGTGGTAGAGCGTGGCCATCCAGCGCTTCGCACCATAAGGCGCGCGAACTCATCAAGATAGGCTTCCAGACCGCCGAATGATGGAAGTCTGGTGCTCCAAGCCGCACGACGGGCTCGGGCTGACGAACGCAGAAGGATCGAGCCTAACGATTGAGAGCACGACCGGCGCGATGCCAAGAGAGTGAAAGCCGAGCTGGAATATATGCCATTTTGAAGGGAGCTGCGACTTGCGCGGCAATGAGGGTCGGCAGCATGACTTCACGTAACCCGCCCATAGCCCCTGGTGTGATTTAGAAGCCGAGACAGAGCACGATGGCGGGCAACACGATGTGCACTATCCCGACATGGACCGCTATGCCGCTGTAGGTAAGCGGCAAATGGGGCTGCAGATCAGGTGCAGATCGGGAGGATGTCGCTGATGAGGCTGGGGTCGCCGTAGATCACGATCAAAGCATTAGTGCACACCGAGAGACATGTCAGATGCGGAATGACGACGACTACAGGGAGCACCCGGGCGCAGGCGCTTCTATACAATAGTGACCGGGTAAGCCGTGGGGTAGCCGATGATGATGATGCAGATGGTGGTGGCCACCAAGCGCGAAGCTCCGCACATGACATCCAGGCTGAAGTGGCCTTCGCAAATTAATCGCAGCGTTGAGTCGGTCCGGAACGCATCCGGCGAGTGAGCCTTTCTACTCTCGCGGTTTGAACCGCCCCGGGATTGCCGGAGGCTGTTTGATTTAAGTTATGCGGCCATGCCCGATTGTTCCAGCATGGCGTAGTAGCGTTGCTCGGCTTCGGCCGGCGGTATGTTGCCGATGGGCTCCAGGAGCCGCCGGTTGTTGAACCAGTCCACCCATTCGAGGGTCGCGAACTCGACGGCTTCGAAGCTGCGCCATGGTCCACGCCGATGGATCACCTCTGCTTTATAAAGGCCGTTGATGGTTTCGGCGAGAGCGTTGTCATAGGAATCTCCGACGCTGCCGACAGAAGGCTCCACGCCTGCTTCAGCGAGGCGCTCGGTGTACTTGATGGATACGTATTGGGCGGATTCAAGCGGTCGTCGCAACATCGATTGTGTTCATTCATGGTAGCCACTCGTCAAGCGCCTCCGCTGGCGTTTTCCATCCCAGCGTCTTTCTCGGTCGGGCGTTTAGGGCAGCAGCAACGGCGGTGATCTCTTGGACGCTATGTACGCTGAGGTCAGTGCCTTTGGGGAAGTACTGATGCAGCAGCCCGTTGGTGTTCTCGTTAGTGCCACGCTGCCAAGGACTCTGCGGATCGCAAAAGTAGATCTGCACGCCGGCGTCGATCTTGAGACGATCATGTTGGGCCATTTCGGCCCCTTGGTCCCAGGTCAGCGAACGGCGCAGTTCTTGTGGCAAGGTGGTGATGGTACGAGTAATCGCGTCCCGTACGGCTTCAGCTCCGTGTCCCGCGAGTGCAGGTCCGTTCTTGATGCGCAGAGCTTCGCCGTGCCCCACGAGACGGGGAAGATGGAGCAGCATCGTGAACCGCGTGGTACGCTCGACCAACGTACCAATTGCTGAGCTGCCAAGACCCAGGATGAGATCTCCCTCCCAGTGTCCCGGCACTGCTCGATCGGCTGCTTCGGCGGGGCGTTGACTGATCATGATCTCCGGCGAGACAAAGCCCTTGCCTCGCCTTCTTACGCGCGCTCTAGGTACTCTTAGCACGCGTCCCGTTCGCAAGCAGGCCGTCAGTTCGCGGCGTAGCGCTCCCCGGCCTTGAACGAAGAGGGCCTGATAGATGGCTTCATGGCTGATGCGCATCGTGTCGTCGTCCGGGAAGTCAATCGGCAAGCGTCGCGCAATCTGCTCCGGGCTCCAGGCCTTGGCCCATCGCCGATCTCTTCGCGGGCCATGCCGGCGACTTTTCCACGGAACGACCGGGCCGGGAACGGGAGCGCCGCTCGGTGCCACGACGACGCCGGCAAGTCTCTCCTCCACATAAGTGCGCAAGGTTTTGTTGAGCGCAAGTTTGGTCAGCTTGGGCCGACATGCCGATCGGTCTGCATGCCACTGGGCAGTCGTCGCCCGATACTCCAGCCCGCCGCTTCGGGTAGCCGCGTTGCGTCGTAGTTCACGGGAGATTGTCGAGGCGGACCGACCGAGGCGGCGCCCGATCTCTTGCATGGAGTGGCCCTGCACCTTGAGAAGTGCGATCTCCTCGCGCTCGGCCAACGATAGGTACCGCCCGGAGAGCGGCTTTGCCGAAAACCGGAAAATTGCTGGTGGCATGCCGCCCGCCTTTCGGAACAATCTGTATCCGACAGGCTGCGATACTCCGGCTTCAAGCGCAGCTGCTTCACTGCTCAGCCCCGCGGCAATCCCCCGCCAAAATCTGCTCTGTTCATCACGCCCCGCCGCCTGAGGCCGCCCCGGCGATGGCAATGGCGCGCGTCCAGACCGTGCCGATCTCCGTCCTCCAATACTCATCGCGACCTCCAATGTATGAGTGTTGCGACGACCGCTTGAATCCGCCTTGGCTGCCCCTGTCGCTGTGGTGCACGAGCCCGCCACGATGGACCGGCCGTCGATCATGGAGGGCTTGCTCCAGCGCATCGAGCACGAAGCCCGCATGCGCCGTGCGCGAGGCTCGCCAGCCCACGATCCTGCGGGCATAGGCGTCGACCACAAAGGCGACGTAGACAAAGCCGGTCCAGGTCGCGACATAGGTGAAGTCGGAAAGCCACAGAACGTTCGGCCGTGGCGCCTTGAACTGGCGGTTGACGTGGTCGAGCGGGCATGGCGCGGCCTTGTCGCTGATCGTGGTCTTGACCGGTTTGCCGCGGATAACCCCTTGCAAACCCATCTCCCGCATCAGTCGCGACACCGTGCAACGGGCAACATCGAAGCCTTCGCGCTTGAGTTGGCGCCAGACCTTGCGCACGCCGTAGACGGAGAAGTTCTCATCGAACACGCGCCGAACCTCGATCTTCAGCGCGGCGTCCTGCCTGGCGCGCGCCGACAGCTTGGCGGGATCGCGCCGCTTGGCCACATGGGCGTGGTAGGTCGAGGGGGCGATCGGCAAGACCTTGCAGATCGGCTCGACCCCATGCGCCCCACGATGATCGTCGATGAACGCGATCATGGCTTGGACCGGCGGTCGAGCTCCGCCATCGCAAAATAGGCGCTTGCCTTGCGCAGGATCTCGTTGGCCTGCCGAAGCTCACGGTTCTCCCGTTCGAGCGCCTTCAGCTTCTCCGCCGCGTCGGTGGGAACGCCGGCCCGCTGCCCGCTATCGACCTCGGCCTTCTTGACCCAGTCATGCAGCGTCTGCGGCGTGCAGCCGATCTTGGCCGCAATCGACGTCACTGCCGCCCAGCGCGAGGGATGCTCGTTCGCGTGATCCAGAACCATCCGAACCGCTCGGGTCCGGACCTCGGGTGAAAACTTGTTCGTCGTCTTGCTCATAGTGGCTCCGCCTTCTCAAGAGTTGGAGCCTCCGGCAATCCCGGGGCGGTTCAGTTCCGTTAAACTGCGCTAGTTGTTCAAACGCCGCTGGGGTCCGTCGGAAAGAATACTGAAGCCGCGTGGGCCGCGACATCCGAGGCGGTGTAAGCCCCTTTAGGACGGAAGCCTTCTGCCGTTAACATCTTCACTTCGGAGATCTCTTCGCCTGATACGGCAAGAACCTTGCCCGAATGCTCGGCCGCTAAATCTGACGCCATGAACAGCACTCCGGGCGCAACGTTCTCGGGAAGCAAAGCGGGGCGATCAGATTCGATCGCCTCCGTTCCTGGAATCCGTGCCCACATGCGCGTCACTGCGTTGGGGGCCACGGCCATGACACGGATTCCGTACTTGCGTCCTTCGATGGATAGCACGCGCATAAACCCATAGATGCCGGCCTTCGCCGCCCCATAATTGGCCTGCCCAAAATTTCCAAACAACCCAGAGGTTGAGGAGGTCATAATGATCACACCAGGACGACGATTGTCCTTTAACCAAGTCCACACAGGCCGCGTGCAGCAGTAGGTTCCCTTCAGGTGAACCTTCATAACGGCATCCCAATCCTCCTCCGCGGTATTGGCGAAAGTCCGATCGCGCAAAATGCCCGCATTGCAGATCAAGATGTCGACTTGACCGAAGGCATCGAGCGCTGCCCTGAGGATGTTCTCCCCACCCGCCAACGTCGATACGTCGTCGCTATTGGACACGGCCCTTCCGCCGGCGGCAACAATTGCGGCCACCACCTTCTCAGCAGCAGCACTCACCCCGGAGCCATTTACAGTCGTGCCAAGGTCGTTGACCACGACGGCCGCGCCTTCTTTGGCAAATAGGTTTGCATAGGCTTCGCCGAGACCACCTCCGGCCCCGGTAACGATCGCGACCTTGCCATCCAACAATCCCATTTTGTCCTCTCTGAACGCTCACCACCGCGAGCCCTATGTGCCTGCGTGAATAAACATCATGGTGCGCGGAATTCTCTGGCCGGACTCTCGGACCCACGATGTACGACTTGCCTCTCGCGCCCATCCTGCGCACCTTTTGATAGCACGCAGGGGCGACTAGGTTTGGCTGACCGCGGACTTCATTCGAGCGATACGTTCGTCACGCAAATGCGTTCGCCGCACCTTGCCTGCTTCATCGCGAAGAGGCTCGTCGACAAACTCAATCGTGCGCGGAAGTTTATAGGTTACAAGCCGCTCGGCCAGATGCGCCAGTAGCGCCTCCTCTGTCAGACCCGGACGTGCCTGAACAATGGCGTGGACGGAGGAGCCCATGTCCTCATGCGGTAGGCCAACCACTGCGCTCGATATGACTTGCGGGAGCTCGTCGATCGCGGCTTCGACCTCTGCCGGATAGACGTTTGACCCTCCGACCAAGATCATGTCGGTACGACGGTCAGAGAGGAAGAGGTAGCCGTCTGCGTCAAAGTAGCCGATGTCTCCGAGGCTCTCCCAGCCGCCCGGCAGGGTGCGCGCCGTGGCGCCCCGGTAGTTGTACGTCGGCGGTGATCCCGCCGATCGACGCATATAGATCTCGCCTATTTCGCCTGGCGACAGCACGTTTCCATCAGCATCGAAGGCTTTCATTTCACCCGAGCTCACGCGCCCGACCGAGCCGCGGTGAAGGAGCCATTCGTTCCCGGTGATGGTGGTACCCGCTTGGTTCTCAGAGCCGGCATAGAGCTCCATTATCACCTCCGGGCCTAGCCAGTTGATAAACGCCTCCTTGAGCCACGGCGGACACGGCGCGGCGAAATGCCAGAGCGTCTTCAGCGACGAGAGATCATATCGACCTCGCACCTCTTCCGGCAATCGCCAGATGCGGCTCATCATGGTTGGCACGAGATAGACCCAAGTCGCTCTATGACGCTGGATCTGCGCCAGTACGCCCTCGGCGTCGAAGCGCGGCATTACCACAACATGAGCGTCGTGAGTTAAGGCGTCGAGCGCGCACCCGAAAGGGCCATTGTGATAGAGCGGCCCAGGAATAAGCGCAGTGTCGCCAGGGCCGAAACGCCAAAAACTTGGGCCATCGGCCGGCTGCGCCTGTGTTACTCCACGCGAGCCGGACAGGATCAGCTTGGGCCGTCCTGTCGAGCCGCCCGAGGTTACCGCCTTCAATACTGGGGCCACGCGTGAGTTAAACGGCTGGTCATCCTCGCAAAGCGCGAGCAGATCCTCAACGGTGAAACGGCGTCGGCCAGCTTCCATGCCAGGCAATGCGATCACCACTGCCGGATTGGCGAGGTCGATGATCGCGCACAGTTCCGTATTCGGTAGTCGGAAAGATACCGGCTGCGGCGTCGCACCCAGTTTCCAGGCAGCCCAGCAGGCCTCGATGAACTCAACGCCATTCGGTAGGCCGATGGTGACCAGGTCCCCCAGTTGGACGCTCAGCCCCTCCAAAGCCCGGGCGATGCGGTTGGTGCGAGCCTCCAGTTGGCTCCAGGTGAGAGTGGTCTCACCGCAACTAACCGCCGGCGCATTGGGCGTAGTCTGGGCTTGCCGGGAAAGCTTCTCGCCTAGTGCGATGATCTCTTGGCTCATTTTAGCCTACAAACGTTTGTTGCTGGGATCCACGCTGCGTTCACTAGAACCAAACAAAAGGTCGGCACCAGATTCGCAGAAGAGTTACGCTACGCGCGGGAACAAAATCCCCGAGTTTGTTCGCTTTAGCGCGAAAATAAATCGTCATTCTTGCCGACTGCCAGCTTGGCCAGCCTGAACGGCATTCGCGGTGTCCCGTGACTGTGGCTGGACGACTAGAACGAAGCTTAAGCGAGGCAATTCGCTCCGCGTAGCCGGGTCGCATACGCGTGGCAAATGTCGGCCGCAAATGCGGCCGCCCCTGCTAAGCGCCGCGCAAGCGGCTCGGCGCAGAATGCCCTACTATTCGCGCAGCATCTTCCCAAGCGCCAGCATCTGGGGAAGGGTTATCTTGTCGTTCATCGAAGACGCTACGGGGTGCGAGGCGAAACGAGCGACCACCATGTCAGCCTTTGGCGCGACATACAGGCGCTGGCCATGGATGCCGCGGCCTTCGAAGGCGTCCAGCTCGTTATGCGTCACCCACCACATGCTGCGGTATGAGTATTTTGGCATTCCCGGGGCGCCCTTTGAGAACCGCGACTGGTTCCCGCCCTTTTGCACGTCGTCTACGACGGACTCCGGAATGAGTTGCTTCCCCTTCCAGTCACCTTTGCACCGCATCAACTCACCGAATCGCGCCACGTCGCGCAGCGCTGCGCTCAGCCCACCTCCGGCCGACTGCATCCCTGCTGGATCGATCCTGATGTAAGCATCCTGCTCGCAGCCGAGCGGTACCCAGAGGCGTTCATGAAGCAGTTCGGCGAAGGAGCGGCCTGTCACGCGCGCCATCACCCAGGCCATCACTTCTGTGTTGACTGTTTTATAGGCGAACTTTTCGCCGTGCGCGCCTTCTTTACTTACCGTGCGCAGGTAGTCACACATGGTCTTCGGCCCGTCATAGCCGACCGGCCGCCAACCAAAGGAGCGCCCGTACGCGCTCACGCCGGAGTTCTCGTCGACGTAGTCTTCCGTGTATGCCAGACCGGTTTCCATATCCATCACTTGACGCAGGGTGGCGTCCTTCCAAGCGGAGCTACCCAGCTCCGGCAGGTAATGCGGGATCGTCTTTGTGTCATCGAGAACGCCTTCATGCACAAAGGCTGCGGTCAATGTGCCCGCAAACGACTTCGTGACCGAAAAGCACGAATGGGGCAGGTGCGGTTCGAGCGCGCCGAAGTAGCGCTCGTACACGATCCGCCCGCGATGCAGCACCACGAGCCCGTCGGCGTAACTGTCATAGAGCGCATCTTCGAATCTGCGGGCGCGGCCGTTCATGTCCACGAAGGTGAGCGCGTCGATGTCAGCGGCTCTGTCCCTACGCTCGAACGGCGCGGGCTGCCCGCGCTCCACATTGGCGGTCGCGGCAAGCTCGCGCATGTGAGACAGCGACCAGCGGATCTGCGGAAAATGGAGGAAGCGGCCGCTCTCGAAAGTTATCCGTTTATCGGGGGGCGGCGGCGCGCCATGCATCCAGCCGAATTCCCGAGGATCGGAATCACGGCCGTCGGGATAGCCCTTCCCCTCAAATTCAAGCATGCCCATCGGTTCACCTCAATTGTTGCAGTTGTTCTGTTATGGCCAAAACATTCAGCGCTAGGCCACCCCTTGGAGGCCTATGTTGGTCACACGCTATTTCGCTGGTATCCGCTAATCGCGGCTGATCTTATCAAGAAGCAGCATCCGCTGTGGCGTCTGCCAGGCGCTTTGTTTCCCTTTGGAGGGACGCGAGCTCTGCGGGTGCGATATGACAACGGATGATATGCCCAACCTCCGCTTCGACCAGCGGCGGCTCGCTGGTCTCACAGACAGTCCCGAGCTTACGGGGGCATCGAGTCTGGAAAACGCAACCGGGCGGCGGATTGGCTGCGGAAGGAATCTCGCCTGTCAGGCGGATGCGTTTGCGGATACCTTCAAGGTTGGGAGCGGCGGATAGAAGTGCCTCGGTGTAAGGATGGCTTGGTCCTGCGAATACACGCTCCGAAGGTCCTACCTCCATGAGGCGCCCAAGATAGAGCACCGCAATTCGATCGGAAAGATAGCGCACCACGCCAAGATCGTGAGAAATGAAAATGTAACTCACAGTTTGGGCCGCCTGGAGCTCAGCCAGTAGGTTCAAGATCGCTGCCTGAACCGACACGTCAAGTGATGAAGTAGGTTCGTCACAGACTACCACTCGAGGGGCGCCCGCGAAGCTTCGTGCAATGGCCACTCGCTGCTTCAGGCCACCTGATAGCTGGCGCGGCCTGAGAGACAAATGTTGGGGAGCCAGGCGGACAGCTGCAACGAGCGCTCGAAGACGATTAGACAGATCGGCGCCGCGAAATCCACCAAGCTTCCGCAACGCCCGACCAATAATGTGCTCGACGGAATGAGAACGGTTGAGCGCCGAGTCCGGATTCTGGAAGATGATCTGGACTGCCTTGACCTGCTCATCTCGCCGTCGCTCAAGGGTTGAAGCAAGGGGCTTGCCATCAAGCTCAAGAGTCCCGCCGGGATCAGGCGACACTAAGCCCAGAAGCATGCGAGCCAGCGTAGTCTTGCCAGAGCCCGACTCGCCCACTAGCCCGAGCGTCTCTCCTGGCTGCAGGTTAAGAGAGACATCCACCACGGCGCGGATCGCATGCTCGCCTTGGCCAAAAGTCTTCGAAACATTGCTTACCCGAAGCACCGGCTCCGCACCCGCCCTCGCTTTCGCTAGTACCGCATCCGGAGCAGTGCTGCGGGGAAGATCCGCTGCCCGATCTGGGTAATGGCAACGCACGAGCCGGCCACTTCCATTATCTTGCAGATCCGGAATTTTGGTCCGGCAATGGTTATCGGCGAGAGCACACCGCTCGGCGAAGGGGCAACCACTGATCGACGCACCGGGCGTGGGCAGGAAGCCTGGAATAGTATCCAGCCTCCGATGGTCCTTACGTTGCCCGGCCCGGGGCAAACACCGCAGCAGGGCTACAGTGTAGGGATGACGCGGCGCACTCAGCACCTCACGAGTAGGCCCTTCTTCGACCAAAATTCCCGCGTAAAGAACGCCCACGCGGTCGCACATCTTCGCCACTACCGCAAGATTATGGCTGATGAACAGGATCGACGTGCCGAGTTCGCGCCGAAGATCGCTTACGAGTTCGAGAACCTCGGCCTCTACCGTGGCATCAAGACCGGTAGTGGGCTCATCAAGAATAAGCATCGTCGGATGGCTCGCCAGCGCCATGGCTATCCCGACCCGTTGCTGCATTCCGCCGGAAAGCTGGTGTGGGTAGCGTTGCATCACTGAGGTCGGATCGGCGATACGGACTTTGGCGAGCATTTCGAGCGCACGAGCCTCCCGCTCTTGCGGGGGCAAGCCCGCGAGCTCGAAAACCTCGACCAACTGCCGCCCCACCTTCATTGTTGGATTCAGCGCCTTGCCGGGATCTTGGTAAACCATAGAGACTGTTCTCGCTCGTAGTCTCCGTAGAGCCCTCGTATCGAGCTCCATTGCGTCCGCTCCGTCGAGGAAGATCTTGCCCCCGGTTACCTTGCCATTGCGGGATAGATAGCGCACGGTTGCCAGCGCCACCGTCGACTTCCCGCAACCGGACTCGCCGACGAGGCCGTACGCCTCACCACGAGCAATCTTAAGAGTGATGTCGCGCAGTACTGCGCGATCTCGGCCGCCGGATCGATAGGCGACGGAAAGCTGATCCAAACAGAGGGCGTGATTAGTCATGAATTGCCCCATGCAGCCCGTCTGCTACCAAATTCACCGCGATGACAAGGCTCGCGATGGCCATTGCGTCAAATAGGACCGCCCACCAGTAGCCAGCACCGATCATCGCGTAATTTGTCGAGATCGACAGTCCCCAATCCGGCGAGGGAGGCTGCAGCCCGAAGCCAATGAAGCTCAGGGTAGCCACTGCAAAGATCGCATAACCAAGACGTACTGTGGCTTCGACGAGGATAGGCGGAAGAATGTTAGGTAGGATTTCAATAAAGACTATGTGCACTCCTGATTCGCGGCGCAGCGTCGCTGCAGCGACATAGTCCAATTCGCGTTCCGAAAGTACGGCGGCTCGGACGGTGCGGGCAATACGCGGGGCGAACGAAAGGGCGATAACCATGATCACGGTAGTTTCAGATTTACCCAAGGCTACGATCGCCAACAAAACCACAATGATCGATGGGAGCGCCAGCACCGCCTCCAGCAGGCGGGAGATGATGTCATCAATCACTCCCCGCACATAGCCCGTAAGTAAACCAATAGCAGTTCCCAAGATCGTGGCGAGGAATGTCGCCAGAGGGGCGATGGTGAGAATGTCGCGCGAGCCGATTATGACACGGGAAAAAACGTCACGCCCAAGCTGATCAGTGCCGAACCAATTGTCGGCGGACGGAGGCGCTAGAGCGTTCAGCACGTCCCCGGCGAGAGGGTCGTAGGGCACGAAATGAGGTCCCAATAGTGCGCATGTGATCCAGAAGGTCAGAACGGCAGAGCCGAACAAGAACTCGCCGGAACTTAATAGCGCGGCACCGACCCCTCGCCGGAGACTTAACGAAGTACTGACATCGGCCATTTCAGCCCCCTATTCGGATGCGGGGATTAAGCAGGGAATACAACAAATCTGCGAGAACGGTTGACAGGACCAAGACTGCACCGGCCACCAGCACACCCGCCTCAAGCATCGGGAAATCCTTGCTCTGGGCGGCAGAGAAGATAAGTAAGCCGATGCCCTGATAACGGAACAAGATCTCCACCACCAAAAGGCCGCCCACCAGATAACCGGCTTCAGTGGCGATGACTGTGATCGTCGGTAACAGCGCGTTCCGCAACACATGGCGCCAGATCACCTGTGGCCACGTTAGGCCCTTTAGTACGGCGGTTCGGGTATAATCAGAATCCAGCGCTTCAATCATTCCAGCGCGAGCCATGCGGGCGATATAGCCAAAGAGCACGAAAACTAGCGGCATTGCGGGAAGTATCAGGTAATGTATCTGCGTCAGGATTCCGGCGTCAGGAGGCCAGGTCGCTGAGATCGGCAGCCAACCTAGCCACACGGCGAAGATCAATATCAGCACGATGCCAGTGACGAACTCCGGTAGAACGGTCGCGGACATGCCCCCTAAGCCGATAATGCGGTCGATTGGCCGGTTTACATTCAGCGCAGCTACTACTCCGCCAAGAATCCCCAGTGGGACAACGAGCAGATAAACCACGGCCGCAAGTTTGAGCGAATGCCCAAACGCGGTGAGTACGATAGGGGCGACCGGGGCGGAATAGGCGTAGGATCGCCCCATGTCCCCCTGCAGAACGTTCCAAATCCAAGCGCCGTACTGAACAAGCAGCGGCCTATCCACACCGAGCTGGTGGTTCAGCGCGTCGACGGCTTGCTGATCCGCCAATGGCCCAAGGATCGCCCGCCCTACGTCACCGGGCAACACTTGGCCGCCGAAGAACACCAGGAGGCTCAGCACGAAAAGCGTTACAAACGCATAACTGAACCGTTGAGCAAGGAAGCGCTTCATAGATCTCTTTCACACACCGCCGTGACGACTCGGTAGGCGAGGCTGCTAACGCCCCGCCTACCCGCTCGCTACTAAGCCATCCCGGCGTTCTGCAGGAACAGATGCCCAACAGCCGTTGGCTGAACGCCGACAAGACCTTTCTTCGTCGCGGTCAGCTGGTCGTAGAAGTAGCTCCAAAGGTACGGAGTCTCTTCAAGGACAAGCCGTTGGATTTTGCCTGAGACCGCTCGCTGCGCCTCTAAATCAAGGGAGGCGACGTAGCTCTTTGCTAAGGCATCATACTCTTTGTTGTTGAACCGCGCCGTATTCCAGACGCCATCGCTCTTCAGTAGAGCCGAGAGATGAAAATTCGGAACGCCACGGTGGACATAGTCGTCGATGCCCAGCACTGCATCGAAAAAAGGAGACTGACCGGGGACAAACTGGCCGTAAAAGGACATGTAGTCCATGATATCCAGTTTAAGGTCGATGCCGATCTGTTTGACCCAGCCTTGGATGAGCTGGGCATACTCAGGAATTTCAAGATAACGCGAAGTCGAGAGCGTCACCTGAAAGCCCTTCTCCATTCCCGCCGCCTTCATCAATTCTTTGGCTTGCGCAATGTCTTGCCTACGCTGCGGGACAGTCGGGTCGGCGGAGGGGTAGATTGAAGCAAAGGGAGTGTCATTGCCAACTGCGGCATAGCCCTTCATCAACCCTTTGACCAGTTTCTCCCGATCTAGACAAAGCGCGACAGCCCGGCGAACGCGAGGGTCTTTAAATGGACCCTCATCGCACTTCATGGCAACCAACTGGTTTGCGGAAGACTTGATGTTGATTATTTCAACAGCCGGATTGCTGAGCAAGGCTATTCCTGCAAGCGCGGGAATCTTGTTGATCATATCAACCTGTCCAGCCTGGAGCGCGAGGATTTGCGGCTGGATGTCCTCGAAGAACAGAAATTCTGTTTTTGCGGGAAGCGCCTTCGGCCCCCAGTAGTCGTCATTTCGAACAAAGCTCACACCAACATTACGAGTGAACCTGTCGATCTTGAAGGGGCCAGTGCCGTCCCAAGTGTCCTCGAAGTTTCCGGAATAGCTGGCCGGCAGGATGATGGCATTGTAATTGTCGGACGAAACCAAATAGGGAAAGTTGCCATTGGGACCGTCGAGATGGAATTCGACCGTGTAGTCATCCACCTTTCGGATAGCTCCTTGCGACAAAACACCCCTGAATACCGTGAGCGCGTTCGAAGTATTTTCGGGATTGATTAGTCGATCCATGGTCGCGACGACGTCGTCCGCCTTCATCTCGCCGCCGGAATGGAACTTGACGCCCTTGCGCAGAGAAAAGGTCCAGGCGCTGCCGTCCTGATTGGGCTTCCAGCTTGTCGCGAGGGAGGGCTTCAGAATCAGATCAGGCCCGGGAACGCAGAGAAATTCACCGACCTGTTGGGTCAAGAGAAAACATCCGGGGGTGCCCCCTCTGACCGGGTCAATCGCTTGCTTCGGTGATGCACAAGCGATGCGGATCGTAGCCCCGGGCTGAGCGGCGGCCCGGGCGACCGATGGAGCAGCACTGTAGCCCGCCACCATTGTAACCTGCGCGAGAAACGGCAGGGACAATCCAAGCACGCTGCCATGCCGTAAAAAGTCTCGGCGGCTTACGCGGCCGTCGATATGCCCATCAACAAGGTGGTTCTCGAGCGAGGTGAGATTGGAACGGAGATCATCGAGCAAGCGAGGCTGACGTGACATTCAAGTTCCCCTTTCATGCAGGTAATAATCTCGCGCCAGAGCCAAAGACGGCACCTGCATATGCCGCGGCAGTTGAGTGCGAGCGAGCCGCAATTGAGACATTAAGCGTCCGGTTAGTGTCCGGAGTATTTCTAGTACATTCGACCGTCACAATTCGCCATTTTGTTACGAGTCAATGGCGGCAATGAACCATATTATTTCTGTTCCATGACGCAAGACAAATCTTTTGGCTGCAGTTCTTTTCCCAAGCTGCGAATACGCCGAGCTGGGGCTTCGCTCCGACCGCACAGCGCTATGCTGGTGCGAGCGAAAGGTCTCGGCGGCCGCCCGCCGTCCCCATTGATGCCCCCTCTCACGCTCAGAGCGGATGCGAACTGCGCTGTTGTTCACGCCAAAGCTATCCGGCCAGCTAGCGCTTTCGAACGCCGCGCCCTTTGCGCTCTGCTCTTCATGCGCTGGCTCCTTACAAAGGGCTCGCAAGGCTAAGAGGTCCGACGCCCATTTCCACTTAGACACTCACCGAGCCGCTTCTTGAGCCGATCGAAGCGATCGGCCCCAGTTCTTTTTCAATGAGCGGCACGACTTCAGTCTTGAAACGCACGATTGATTTATATGCTCTATCGAGAGGCATGCATCCGAACGAGAAATTGCAGGTGTAATTAGTCGGATTGAGCCGTGTTATGTCCGCTACCATCTTTTCGGCGACGGTGTGTGGATCTCCGACGACAGTCTTCTCTGCATATTCATCTAGGGTGTATTCACCCGAGTATGGCTCATCTCGGATGTAGCCCCTTCTGTCTAACGGAATCTCCGCCTTTCGAAGATGGTGAGCCATGCGCCCGACGTAACGCGCGCGATCCGCCACTTCGAGCGACTCGCGACGGCTATCAGTAATTCCAACGTACTGCATGATCGCAAGCGGCTTGGTCGAGGGTCTCTCTCCTATTGAGCTCCAGGCATCGTTGAGGCCATCCACCATCTTGTAAAGAATCGGCGAACCCAGCGTGCTGGCAGCCAAGAACGGCACCGCTCTCCATTTCTTGAAACGGTTTAGCAATTTAGGGTGGGACGAAGTTACGAAAATTGGGGGGAGCGGCTTCTGAGTAGTGCTGATGGCGAATTGCGTTTTTGGTAGCGAAATGTACTTGCCATCATATTCGACCTCACCATTGACAAGCGCGTTTTCAATCACGTCCCAGTATTCGAGGAATACATCGACGCGATCGTCTAGCTCAATTTTGTAACGATCGAACTCGTACCGCTGATAGCCAGTGCCAAGCCCGAGCGCGAGACGGCCTTCGGTTTGAATATCCGCAACAGCTATTTCCTGCGCAAGACGAAGTGGATTGTAAAGCGGAAGCACGATAACGGCCGGGCCAAGCTTTATCGACCTAGTCCAGCCAGCCGCATAGGCGCACATCATCAGTGGAGATGGAGAGCTGGAGTAATTTGCGAAGTGATGTTCAGCGAACCATGCAATATCAAAGCCCAGTTCTTCCGCGGCTTCTACCATCTTGCGGGTGTCGCGCATGACGCCGCTTGCACCATCCGGGTGATCGCGAAGCGTCATAAGGTTGAACAGACCGAGTTGCATGCACTTACCCTTCTTTTGTGATGATCTGACGCTGCCGCTACTCTGTTAGCTGGTCCCTTGAAGCATGAGAGGGGCCGCAAGCGCGTAAGTGCCGTTCTGATAGATAAGAGGCGCAATGATGCGATCGAATTGGACGTCGAATACTCGTCCTATGATTATGTCGTGGGTAGCGTATGAAATAGCCTGATCCATTTCGCAGAACAGTGTCGCCTGCGCGTTCGGGAGGTAAGGAATCCCATCCTGCTCAAGCCAACCACCGACATTGAAGCGCTCCTCCGGCGGCACCACCCCACTGAACGACTGGGACACGTCCATCTGCGATGCCGTCAGGACGTTGATGGAAAAGCGTCTCTCATCCTTAAGAGGACCGCTGATCGAGGCGCTCTTGTTGACGCACACGATGATCGAAACCGGCGCAAAACTCAGCGGAGTGACCGACGTCACCGTGATGCCATAGCGAGCCCGAGCCCGCTTGCAAGACAAGACGCAAACAGTTGATGCAAGCCTACGCATAGACTGCCGGAACCGATCAACTCTCTGATCCTGACCAAGCATCTGCTTTCCTTTCTCGTCAGAATTGCAGATCATCTACAATCCGTCAACACGAAACCTCCTATCGCGCGACCGTTGTCTCGCCGTCGGGAGTCCGGACTTCGGCACCGTCAAGCCGGAGTCCGGGAAAGATCTGTTAGCCGCAAGCGGCCAGTCCGGACGCGCTTTGTCGCGCCCTTCCTTCTCGCTCGTGCAGGTCGGGGGAGGCGATCTCGGGCGATATTGACGTTCGGCCGCAATTGGCGATTGGATCGTGCCCCTGGCGCGGTGTAGCTGGCTGCGAGTCACCGGGCTGGTCAGCTGGCGAAGGCCGAAAGGCTCACGGTCGGATCATCGCTCAGCGGCGCGATGGCTTCCAGCGTCATGTACCGGGCGCGCTGGACAGCCCACTACTCGACCACGACCCGCCATACTGGCTTGGTCGCGCGATCCAAAAGTCATGTCATAGATATACTCCGTGGTTGTGGTACGAGAACAGAACCGTGGTCGATCTGCGCTTAGCACTCGTATGAAAGTAGCTGCGAGAAGCCCACCCTCCTGTCTTGAAGGGCTGTTCATAAAGCTCGATCAGGTCACTTGGTCCTAAGGCTGACGTGGCTGCTGCCCGCCATACCGACCACGCAACTCCCAACCCTCGCATCGCTGCGTCTTCACCAGCAAAATGGTCGTGTAGCAAACGTCTGCCGAAACGCCAGGCGCGAGCATGTGAGATCCGGCTCAATGTTGCTTCTGAGCCGGCTATGAGCTCGCGATCAAACGGTGTGACGGCTTCCTCCTTGCAAATGGCGCGCGAAGGAAGCACCCTTGATCCCATACGATGGGTTGCGCAGTTCCTAGCCGACTTCACTTACGCTGATAGTGAAGCCGCGGGCCGCTTGCGTAATCCCATTCTTCTCACCTTCGATATAGACTCGCGCTCCCACCCAAGACTTGGAGAAAAGACTCGGCCGGCTCCGCTCGTATGGGACGCTTGGTTGGCCGGTCAAAGCGCAATCGTGAGATTTCTCGTCGGTAGGCTGCCTGCGCCGCGGTAGGCCGTGACTTCGATTTCAAAAAGGTATTCAGGCCCGCCTAGCGGCCCACAACTGACCGTACTTGCCGGATTGATATTGCGGAATTTCTCACCGATATAAGACATTACTTCCGCAACATCTTCTTGCCGGGGAACGATGATACGACGGCGAACAATGTCTGACAGTCCGCTGCCGACCGCCTCAAGCGCACCTTCAACATTCTTCATTGCCAGCTTAGCCTGTTCCAAGGCCGTGTCTGGCATCCTACGTGTCTTATAATCTCTTCCGGCCGTGAGCGACATGAATATCCAATTGTCAACCGCGACGATTCGAGAGTAAGCGAGTCGCTCTTCCAAGATGCTGCCAGATCTTAGCTTTACGATTTCCATGTCAGTTTCCATTCTGCAAGGGATGAAATTAGCTGTGCGCGCCGCCGTCAATGATCACTGTTTGGCCCGTGATCATGCTGCCGGAAAAACCTAGAAAGATCATCAATTCTGCGACATCTGTGGTTGTACAAACTTTTCTCAAGGGCGTTCTAGCGACCACGGCCTCATGACGCTCCTCCTCCCGCTTCATCGCCCAGGAACTATCGACCGTGCCGGGCGCGACAGCGTTGACACGAACGTCGGGAGCCAACGCGTTTGCCAAGTTCTTGGTTAGATTTATCACCCCGGCCTTAGATACGCTGTATGGGATCGTGCTGGCGATTCCTCCATAGCCAGCAACGGATGCCGTGTTCACGATCGCTCCCTTTGCTGATTTAAGCGCCGGTGCAGCCGCTTTGGCGCACCGAAACACGCCCATGAGATTCACGCCCAGCAAAGTCGCCCAGAGCTCCTCTGTAAGCTGATCGAGATCCGCAATCGGCACCGGTGTATTGCGACCGGGGGTCCCAGCATTGTTCAGCAGGAGGTCCAAGCGCCCAAGGCTGTCGATGGCCTTCGATACCATTCTTGGCGCATCATCGGCATCTCCCACATCGCCAGGCGCGCCAATCACTGCCAGCCCTGCCCGTTTAAGGTCCGCTAACGCGGCTTCGCCACGGTTGTCGGATGGCAAGTAATTAATTGCGACCTTAGCACCGGCTTCCGCCATAAGGCGCGCGGCTTCAAGGCCGATCCCGGAGCCCCCTCCGGTTACAAGCGCAGTCTTCCCCGTTAAGTTATACGATCTCATCCTTGCACCTTTCCGTGTTGGTATGTCTTCTCGTGGTTTGCTCTTGCGATGGACTTTCGAGCACCTCGTCTTTGATGAAAGCGCCTCTAATCTTTCGCGGGGCCGCTGATCAAGCTGGTCTTTGTTCACGCATACGAGAACGAAAGTTGCCGCCAACATCAGCGGAGTAACTGACGTCGCGAAGCAATAGCGAGCACGACCACGATTGCAGGACGCCGCAAACAGTGGCTGCAGCCATGCTGCATAGATTACTGATTATCTACAATCCGTCAACAGAATCCCGTTGTTCATGCGTTTGTGTAAGGATTGCCGACGCGCGACGTCCGCGAACTCTGCACCGGTACGAAAATTTGTATTCAGGAAGAGATCACTCAGTACGATGAACCGGCAGCGGAGCACGGCCGAGCTCGGGAGGCTTGATACTCACCATTCGGCCGACTTGCCTGCTCCTGCCACGCACGATCGCTTCGATGCCTCGCAGCAATCCAAAACTCTCGCGGCGTATCCACAATCCCGGATGAGTTCGCGAACTGCTTTCTCGTGCAGCCTTGCTAATTGCGCGTGAGCGGAATCGCCGAGCGCGCCAGGAACCGACTGCTGAACGTTGACGCGGTTCCGTAGGCACACCTCAGCTACAGCTCTGCGTCGTATTCAGGTTGAGCGAAAGGTGCAGGAGCTTAGGCGAATTCAGACCGGCTTTTGAGATCTTAAGTTTTGCCGGGGTGCGTCGCACCGCGCGCTTCTCGGAGATCACTCGAGCGTTTGATCCGGCGCCAGTGCCGTGTGTCGTTCGAGGCGTAGAGTGGATCCGCGGTGCGGACCATCGAACGGCAGCGCTTCTTTCGTGTTTCATCGCCCCCTGTATATAGTATACAATGAGATTCCCGTGTACGTATCCTCTATAGGGTCACGAGGAGAACTCGATGCGAGCTAGACATGGGAATAGTGCTGTACTGGGTCAAATGACCCGTATTGAAAGCACTCAATTTGCGGCAGAGCAGATCCGCAATGCTATAATCACCGGGCATTTCAAGCCCGGCCATCGGCTTGTTGAACAGCAACTGATCGAAATGCTGAATATCTCCCGCCATCCAGTCCGCGAGGCTCTACGGCTTTTGGCGCGAGAAGGATTTGTTGAAATAAAGCTGAATAGAGGTGCATCGGTGACCGCAGTCGACGCGGATAGTATCGCCGAAGTATATAATCTTCGAATGGCCATGGGCAGGTTAGCGCTTGATCATATTTTCGCTCATCCAAAGCAAATTTCCGATAAGGCATTGAAAAAGATAGAAAAGCTCGCACAAAATGCCCTGAAATCCTCCGAATTTGAGGATCAAGCAGAGTCAGTGAAGACTGATCTTGAATTTCAGCAAGCCATCGTAGACGCGACGGGCCTTCAAAGAACGATGCGCTATTTTTCGGAACTGACCGGTGACATCAGGCGATTCAACAATTTCTTTTCCGTCGTCTACACCGATCGCAAAGGGGACGCCCAAAGGTACATTATGCGGCTGTACAAAGCGATCCGGCACGGAAGACGCGACGAAGCGCAAAAGATATGGAGCGCGAAATTTCAGAAGGCTCTCGACAGATATCTGGCATTGGTTGCTGGCACTGAGGCCGATGGCGCCGCACGAGCTAAGGGTTTCGACAGCAGCCGCACCCCCTTGCGGCGCACCAAAGCTGTCGACGCCTAGCGGTTGGTCGAGGAACATCCTTTGGTAGCAGCTATTGTTGGGCCATTATCCAAGTGGTGTAGTTGACTACCCCAGTATTGGTGACTGCCAGGGCGAGTAGTCCCGAAATATGCTGGCTAATGCGACGACTGGCCCTACAGCAGGTCGTCAGAAGCATCGACGCTGCCGGCGTCGAATCCGCGTGGCCCGCCGGCCTCCGTCGTAGATGCGGTCTGACTATCGATAACTGCAGCTGTCGGTTTGGGCTTTCGTCCGAGGCTTCGGCGCGCCTTCCGAACCAAGGCCTCGACGATCTGCTGCCATCGACCCGTATCGCGCCAAGCGTAAAAATAGCCCTGCACCGTCGAGTATGGCGGGAACTCTTTCGGCAAGGCTCGCCATTGGCAGCCGCTCGACAGAATATAGAAGATCGCCTGCACGATCTCGCGCAGATTGACCTCCCGCGGCCGGCCCAATCGCCGTCGCGGCGGCATCATCCGGGCGATCAACGCCCATTCTGCATCGGTCAGATCACTTGTGTAACGCAGTCCGCTGCGCTGATACTGGATACGAGCGGCCTTGGTCCATGGCATGGCGTCCTCCCTCGAATCTTTGCAAATCCGAAGGAATCACAGGCCAGCCAAAGCCGCTCACCCTTTTTCGGTCAGGCTCTCAGGAGCCGGTGAACCTCAGCTCCAGCTTCGATCCGCTGGTAGAGCGCTGGTGATCGAGCCAAATTGAGCAACGGGGCGATCCCGGAACGGTTGGATCATGTATTGTAGGAGATTCGTCTCGCAAGCGTCCGTCGAAGCTCAGAACGTCTGAATACGAGTACAATCTCGCTCCCGTATTTGGCAACACGACGGATAGAACAAACCAGAGCGAGAGACGGTTAGGCCACAGAAACGACGTTTATCGGATAGCGAGCCAGTATATCGCGTAAAGTCTGCAGCACGTCGGAGAGTTCGAAAAGATCCCTTGGTGCGCCAAGGCAGATGCGTGTTGCGCCGGGATCAACTTCGCCGACCGCCGACGCGATGCGTGGTGTCACAAGTATGCCCCGACCTCGGGCGGTGGCGGCAAATTGATCCGCAGACCACCCTTCCGGCAATGGCAACCATCCGTAGAAGGCCGGGAAATGAAGCTTTGAGGCGTTCGGAAAAACGTCCAGGAACACCTGGTAGCGCTCGCGCGCTTGCAGACGCCGCTCATGCAGAATTTCTTCAAGCTTGCCGCTCTCGATCATCCGGATTACCACCTCGCTTAGCATGGGAGCCACAAACCAGGCGGACGCGTGCAGGAGTAGCTCGGTCTGAGCAATGTAGTGCGGCGGGACCGTTAATGTCCCGAGCCGAAAGGCGGGCGCAAGGCACTTGGAATAAGAAGTGACATAGAAGGTGCGGTTAGGTGCCAGGGAGGCGATCGGCACCGGACGCTCCGTGAAGAAGAAGCCGTAAACGTCATCTTCTATGACGGCGAGATCGAGCTCTTCGGCTAGTTCAGCGATTCGGCGCCGGCGGGCGAGACCCATGGTGCGAGCCGTGGGGCTCTGTAAGGTTGCCATACAATAGAGCACCCGCGCGTCAGACGCGCGACACGCCTGCTTCATTGCTTCCGGGACTATTCCCTCTTCGTCCATCGTGACGGGCACCAGATTGAGGTGGCTAGCAGCGGCGATCGCTTTGAAGCCGGAATATGTGAGGGTATCGACCAAGATACTGTCACCTGGCTTTGCGACGAGGCGAAGGGCGATGTCGATGGCGTGCTGAGCGCCGTTGCATAGATACAACTGGGCAGGTTTGATTGTGAAGCTGTTATCAGACAGCGAAGCTGCGATGATCTCGCGGTGCTCCCAGATGCCGCCATGGGGATGGTAGCGCAGCAACGGTGCAAGATCAGGTTCGCGCACCACCTCATTGAACATCGTGGACAAGATCTGCCGCTCGCCACCCTCCACCGGGACGTTCAGCGCCAGGTTAACGGGTTGATGTTTTGCCGTCGGCTCAGCTCGGGAAGCGGAGCGGCGCCGGACAAAGGTACCCTGCCCGACATGGCCGCTGACGATCCCGCGTTGTTCCGCCTCCTGATAGGCTTTGCTCACGGTACCGACCGAGAGACTAAGCTCTCGTGCCAGGTCTCGGTGCGGTGGCAGACGATCGCCATCCGACAGCCGGCCATCGGCAATGTCCTGCTCCAGAGCGTTGACCAGGGCTAGGTACCGCGGTCCCTCGGAAGCGAGCTGCCGAGGTCGCCAGCCTGAAACCGGCCCGTCCAAGCTCATCTCCCGCGCTCCTTTTCGTTTCGGTCTCATCGTTTGCTAGACATGAAGATGGCCGACATACTTCCTTACCGTATAGGACTCTAAGCCTTCGATGCCGCCCTCGCGGCCCCAGCCACTGTCGCCGATCCCGCCGAACGGCGTTTCGGGTATTGTCACCACCATCTGGTTGATGCCGATGACTCCGACCTCCATCTGCTCCGCTATGCGGTTCGCAGTCGCGGCAGAGCGGGTGAAGGCGTACCCGGCGAGACCGTACGGCAATGCATTCGCCCGTGCGATGGCCTGTTCTAGGTCATCAACAGGTTGTACCAGCGCAAGCGGGCCGAACGGCTCCTCTCTCATGGCTCTCGCCTGTTCGGGCATATCCGCCAGGATGGTGGGCCTGTACATCAGACCGGCCCCCTTCAGTCTTTCACCTCCCACCACAAGACGCGCCGAATGGGATAAGGCGTCGGAGATCAGGTCGTCCATGGCAGCGATACGGCGCGCGTTGGCGACCGGCCCCACGGTGGTGGCCGCTTGCAGGCCGTCTCCGACCACTTGCTTATCCACGAAGGCACGAGCGTGTTCGAGGTACTCTTCATAAACTGGCTGTTCGACGAAAAACCGTGTCGGCGAAGTGCAAACCTGGCCAGTGTTGCGCAGTTTGATGGTCATGGAGAGCTCCGCCGCGCGCTGCACGTCGGCGTCTTTCGCGACGATCACCGGTGCATGGCCGCCCAGCTCCATCGTGGCGAGCGTCAGGGTCTCTCCTGCAAGCCGAGCGAGCTGACGTCCCACGGGTGTTGATCCAGTGAACGAGATTTTGCGGATGATGGGGGAACGCAGGAGATATTCGGACACTTCTGCCGGTATGCCGAAAACCACGTTCAGTACGCCTTTGGGTAACCCTGCGTCGGTGAGCGCCCTCGCCATCTCTAGCGTGGTCCCCGGCGTTTCCTCAGCTGGCTTGATAATGCAAGTGCATCCGGCGGCAAGAGCGGGAGCGATTTTGCGCGCGGGCGTTACTGCCGGGAAATTCCAGGGCGTGAAGCAAGCGACGGGGCCGACCGGCTCCTGCGTGACCGTCTGGCGCATATCGGGCAGGCGCGCCGGGATCACTCGCCCATAGCTGCGCCGCCCCTCTTCCGCGAACCAGTCAAAAAACTCTGCCGCGGCGGTGATCTCTCCCTTCGCTTCCGCGAGGGTCTTACCTTCCTCCAAGGTCAGCACAGTGGCGATATGGTCTAAACGCTCTCGCATCAGGCCGGCCGCGCGGCGCAAGATCTGCCCCCGCTCATACGGCGAGGTGCGCCTCCAGCCTTCGAAGGCCCGGTTTGCCGCCGTGAGTGCGCGGTCTAGTTCTTCCGTCCCCGCGTGCGGCAGCTTGCCAAGAGGCTGCTCCGTCGCCGGGTTGAGAACGGTCTCGCTTCCAGCATTGGTTTCCTCGATCCACTCACCATCTATGAGGAGTGCCAGTTTGGTATACATCTTCTATTCCTTAAACGGATATGTTGCGCTCAGACGCGAGTGAACGAGAGCCCGATGCGACCGAGCCCCTTTGTCGAGGCGGCTTAGATGTGAACCGTCTCTGCCCGCCCAATTAGTGGGTTCTGCGATCGATACTAATTTCGCTAACGGCAGGATTGGAACGATCCCCTCAGGCCTTAGCCCAGCGAGTAAGACCGGCCTCAGAGATGATCTTCGCGATGGCCGCTTTTTGTTCGTCTGCCAAAGGCAGCAGCGGCAGACGCGGGTCACCTGCGCTCCGACCTAGCTGGCTCATGGTTTCTTTGATGGCCGCGTAATAGGATCCGGACTGGAAGCAACGATAGAAGGCGAAGACGTCGCGGCCGAGATCGTCCAATCCCTTGTCACCGCCCAGGGCTTTGTCCCAGTAGTCGCGGATCAAAGGCCCGGCGATTTGATGCGCCATGGCGACAACTCCGTGGGCACCAACGGCGCGGGCCGGCACGATCATTGTCTCGTAACCGACGAAGACACGAAGTCTGTTCCCGACACGCTGCACAAGCTCAGTCACTTGAGTAATGACGCCGGAGCTATCCTTGATCGCGACCACCGTTGGCAGCGCAGAGAGCTGCTCCACAAGGGCTGGCGTGATGTCGATGCCAGCGCGCCGTGGGCTGTTGTAGAGCATCAGCGGCAGTGACGTGTTGCGGGAGATGTGTTCAAAGAAGGTCACGATCTCACGCGGACTCGGCATAGCGTAGATGGGTGGCAGGATCATGCCGCCCGCGCACCCCGCTGCCACGGCCGATTGGCACGCTTCCAGCACGTCCTCGACACGCAAATCGGCGACGCCTGCCAGCACGGGAACACGGCCGCCCACATGGTCAACGGTCAACTTGTAGAGATGCGCGCGTTCGGCCTTGGTGAGCGCATAAAATTCTCCGGTGCTGCCAGCGGCCACGACCCCCTGCGCGCCATTGGCGATCGCATCGTCAATGAGCGCCTTATATCTGGTCTCATCAATGGAGCCGTTGGCGCCAAAGGGAGTGACGAGCACGGGGAAGATACCGCCCCAGTTCACGTTGGTCATGATTTACAGTCCTATGCTGGAGATGTGGATGAAGGTGCGGCCGCCTGCGAAGTGAGGGGGCCGAGAAGGCGAGCCTGTTCAGTGAACCGGCCGACGAAGGCAGCGAGCCTCGGGTTTTGGCTCGAAAGCAGGAGTTCACGGGGAGCTCCGCTGGCTGCAACGACTCCTTGGTCCATGAAGACCACCCGATCAGCCAGCTCATAGGCGAAGCCGATTTCATGGGTGACGATCACCATGGTCATTCCTTCGGCGGCGAGCTGGCGGATGGCGGCGAGCACCTCGCCCACTAGTTCTGGGTCCAGCGCCGAGGTCGGCTCGTCGAAAAGCATGATGGTGGGCTGCATAGCTAGCGCCCTGGCGATGGCAACGCGCTGCTGCTGACCGCCCGACAATTGTGAAGGGTATTTATGCCCGGCCTCGGGAAGACCCATACGGGTGAGGAGCTCGCGACCCCGGGCCTCGGCTTCGCCGCGCGCCACTTTCTTCACCACTACTGGGGCTTCGATGATGTTCTCTAGCGCCGTACGGTGGGGGAACAGGTTGAAGCTCTGGAACACCATTCCGGTTTTGACGCGCACCGCGCTGACCTGCCGGCCAGAGAGCTTCAGCCGCTCGGCCCCGCAGCGACGGAAGAGAGGCGCCCCCTCGATGACGATCTCGCCCTGGTCAGGCTCCATCAACAGGTTCATGCATCGTAGCAGCGAGGTTTTGCCCGAGCCGCTCGCGCCAATCAGGCAGACCACCTCTCCGCGATGGACATCGAGATCGACGCCGCGAAGTACATGATTTTTTCCATACGATTTCTCTATGCCCCGTACGCTCAGTACGAGCTCAGAGGATGTTACGGCCATCACGCGGCCTCCTTGCGTTCGAATCGCCGGGAAAGAGCGCTGAGAGGGAACAACAAGAGGATGAAGACGAGGCCGATCGCGGTGTAGACCTCCATCGGCCGGTAGGTGAAACTGGCTATATAGCCGGCTTGATAAAGAAGGTCGGGGATGGTCAGCACGGAGAGAAGAGTCGTGTTTTTGAGCTGCATGATTGTCTGGCCCATCAGCGGCGGCACCATGCGGCGGAGCGCCTGCGGCAGGATGATCCGCTTCATGCGCTGCACGTACCCCATTCCCAAAGCGATTGCGGCATCGGTCTGGCCACGGTCGATCGACTGGACGCCGGCACGCAGGATCTCCGCATAGAAGCCGCTGGCGTAGAACCCGAGACCCAGGATGCCCGCCGTTTCCTTGCCGATCTGGATCTGAAGAAAGATCGGCAGCGCGTAATAGGTCCACATCAGCAGCACGAGCAGGGGAATGTTGCGGAAGAACTCGACCCAGACTCGGCCGGTCCATCGCACCAATGGCCAGGGGGTGAGCTGAAGGAGCGCCACAAACAGGCCGACCACCAATCCGATGGCGCATGTGTAGATTGTGTACTTCAGAGTGACGAGCAGGCCGTAGGCAAGAATGTCCCAATTCGCAAAGACGATGGACGGATCAAATTTCATGGCACTCCCCCGTCAGGTGGGAAGAAAGCCGGCTGGCAGCGGATCGTCCGCTTCCAGCACGAGCGTAGAGAATGCAGCGATATGAGCCATGCCCCGCACCTCGGGAATGACCGCGGGCTGGCCATCATGCCCTCTGCCCAACTCCGCGATCTTGGCCTCAAAGGGCACGCCAAGAATGTTCTCCGCTCGGTAGTGCGCGCCCACGACCAGCTGCCTGCGGGCGTGAAGCTGGGCCAATCGGGCGGATGTCCCGGTGCCGCAAGGCGAACGGTCGAACTTATTGCCGGCCAAAATCACCAAATGGCGGGCGCCAGCCGTAATCGACTGGTAAAACAGAACGCTGTCGACCTGCGGCACTCCGCTTCTCGCATTCAGCGCTTCCTTGATCGCGACCCCCGCGCGGCACCATCGGCTGGCATGGTCGATGCTGAATGGAAGATCGACTTCGTCCGCGTCGACCAGTGCGTAGGTGATCCCGCTATAAGCAATGTCGCAGGTCACTGTGCCGAGACCTTCGACCTCCGAAACAACATCGGAGGCGAGCACAAAAGAGGGTACGTTGCGCAACAGGACAGAGGTCAGCCGCCCGGCTTCGAACGTGCCGGTCACATGGACGATACCCGCCGGGGTCTCGATGGACATGCCGTTTCGCTCAAAGCCGTACGGGAGCGCCCCCATCGCAGCTAGACTGGCGATGTAGCCAATCGTGGCATGACCGCACATGTCGGCATAGGCGTAGGAGAAGATGAAGAAAAGACCCTGGTCTGCCTCACGGGAGGGCACGGGCACAGCCGCAGCCGTGGCGGCATGCCCGCGCGGTTCATGGAGCAGTAACGTTCTCAAGCCGTCATGGTTGTTGCGGAAATCGTCCCGCTGCTCGCGCACGCTGTCCCCGCGTAACGGAGGGATGCCCGCCATGACCGTTCGGGTGGGATGCCCTGCGGTGTGGCTGTCGATGACTGTGAAGAGACGGCTCGTACGCATGGCGTCAGCAATACTTGCCGGACTGGGGAACCACTTTCATGTCGATGCCGCGCTCGAGCATGTAACGAGTGATGCGCGAGCAAGCGAGGCCGAGCGAATTCTGCTGCGACATCCAATTGGCCAGGAAGTTGGAGAAGCCCTCGTTTCCGGCTTCGCGGCGGATGCCGATCGTCGCAGGGTTGCGCAGGATCGGTGTGGGTACCACGGCCTTGCCGACGCCCTTGGAGTCGAGAAGGGCCGCATCCTGGTCGGCAATGATCATCGCGTCGATTTTGCCTGACTGTAGCTCTAGCACCGCTTGGTCGCGCGTGGGCACCACGACGATGGTGGAGTTCGGGATCACGGATTCGGCGATGACTTGCATTGTGCCGCCCTTCTGCACGGCGACGCGCACTTCCTTCTTGTCCATCTCGCGCCAGGTCTTGGGCGTAAAGCCAGGACGCGCGACGAGCGCCCAGATGCCCTCAACAATGGAGCCCGGGACATAGTCGATGACGAGGCCACGGCGAGGGTTGGGATTAAGCGCCACCGCAAGGTCGATTTTGCCGGCCTGAAAGTCGGCTGCGAGGTTGCCCCAGGTGGTCTCATAGTATTCGACCTGAACGCCGAGCAGACTCGCGATATCCTTACCCCAGTCGACGAAAAATCCTGACCATTCGCCCGTGCGGGGATCCTTGATGTAGCCCGGCTCTTCCGCGACCATCACTGGAAATTTGAGCTTGCCACTGGCCTTGATCCGGTCGAGCACCAAGGAGGGATTTTCAGCCCGAGCCGGCATGCAGGCCGGACCGAACAGCGCCGCCGCACCAAAGGTGACAGCAACAATCGCACGCAGGTAACGATTCATGGGAATGCTCCTCCCTCGTTGTCCTAGTCTCAGCAGACTCTGTATTATGACAATTCGATAATGTACTATATCAAAACCGGGTGACAACGCAATACAAAAAGATATCGTGCTCATGCAAAACCTGCTCCGGGCGAGGCATCCCTGTCGAACGGAAGCAGCGATCGAGCGCCGGCGGCGACCAAGCCTCAAGCATGGTAGCGGGCAGGACACCCATTTTTCTCTGTCCTAGCGTTGCCAAGCAGATCAAGCTCCCCTGTGCACAACATGCATGAATAAGAAGCACGAAGCTCACGGCAGGATACAATTAGAAGTCGGGTTCACCGGCATGGATCTGCCCCCTTCGGGAGAAACCTTGGTCACGGGCAGCTCGCCATGGTTTTCAACCGTGCCAGTCACTCTGGGCGGATAGCTGCGTCCCACATCAAAGCCTCCGCCGAACGGCAGAGACGCTCAGCATCAAGCAGTCAACGCTAAGTGGCTACCCCCTTATCGAAGGCGGTAAGGGACGCTTGAAATGCGGGGCGCGCGGCCCGCCACGAGGTCAGAGATGATAGCCGCAGTCATGGGGGCACCGCTGATGCCCATGTGACCATGACCAGTGGCGAACAAGATGGACGCGTGCTTGGGATGGGCGCCGATGATCGGGAGGCTGTCTGGCGTCGATGGTCTTACACCCATCCAGTCAGTCACCTGGCTGAGGGAAATGTCAGGGAGCATCGTGCGGGCGTAGGCTTGCAGCTTCTTGTTCTGCTTCACGTTGCGCGGCGCGTCGGGCGCATCGAATTCGGCGATGCCCACGATGCGCAGCCCTTCCTGGAGCGGCGTGGCAACGAAGGCTGAGGCCGCGTCGGTGACCGGGCGGCTAATGGCACCGGAACCAGCGGGCATGGTGATGTGATAGCCGCGCTCACTGGCCAGCGACAGGGAAATTCCTAGGGAGCGTGCCAGATCGCGGCTAGCGATACCCGCCGCGACAACCACCTTGTCATAGCGGTGGGGACCGGCGCTCGTTTGCAGCGTTACACATTCCGTGCCCGGCTCTATCGTCTCAACGCGCGCGGCCCGAATTGAAGCGCCTAGCGCAATGGCTCTATTCATCAAGCCCTCTACCAGCCCCGGAGGCGACGTGACGTGACCACTGCCGGGAAAGTATATCCCGCGCTTGTAATCGTGGGACAAAGCAGGCTCCAACTCGTATACTTGCTCGGCGCTTAGCTTCTCAAAGGCCACGCCATGCCGCGTCCGCAGGCCGTCCACCTGCTCTTCCAGCGGGCTCGGCGATCGGTTGCGCCAAACATGGAGAGCGCCGTTCGGCCGGAACAATCGTTTCCAGTCGGTGTCGCCGAGCATATCGCGATACAGAGCCGCGCATGGTTGGTTAAGGGCGTGCAACGCCGTATAGGCCGCCTCCCAGGTCTGCGGACGCCCCGTACGCAGGAAGCGTACTAGCCATGGCATGGTGCGGGGCAATTCACGCGGGGCGAGGCGCACCGGGCCATCAGCATCAGCGAACCAGCGCAACGCGCGCCACATGACACCGGGATGAGCCATAGGAAGAGCCGATCCAGCATTGTATTGGGCGCCGTTGCCCCAAGAGCAACCGTGGCCGACGCGGCCCTCCTCGAAGACCGTGACGGTGTGCCCCTCCCGCGCTAGCATAAGCGCGCAACTCACCCCGACTACACCGCCTCCAATGATAGCGACGGCACGTTGTTCAGCCATGTGTCTCCTCCAATAAATGCGCAACCAAGGTCCACTGCCGCGGGCCGCCACTGTTTATAGGTATCTTAATACTGTTCCTCGTGTTCTGCATCACTTGTCATGCAATTAATATAGGACAATACAGCCAAATTGCTCTATTACAAGTACCAGGCACCCCACTAGCTTGGAATTGACCGGAGCCCTGGATATGCAATACGACCGAATAGACGCCCACATCCTCGAGATCGTACAAAAGAACAACCGTGTGACCTGCGAGGTGATGGCTGAAGCGGTTGGTCTTTCGACAACCGCATGTCAGCGTCGACTGAAGCGGCTTCGTTCGGAGGGAATCATCGAGGCCGATGTGTCAATCGTTTCGGCGAAGGCAGTGGGATGGCCCTTACAAATGCTGGTACTGGTGACACTGGAACGCAAGCGTTCTGATGTCGTAGATCGGTTAAAGAAGGCCATCAAAGCGTCAGTAGAAGTCATCAATGGCTTTTACATTACCGGCGACGCAGACTTCGCACTCTATATTGCCGCCCATACGATGGAAGAGTACGAGGAGTTTACGCAACGGTTCTTCTACGAAAACCGGGATGTCAAAAGCTTCAAGACATTGGTTGTAATGGATCGGGTGAAGGCAGGCTTCGCGATTCCAGTGGCAATTCCCGACAACCGGTATAGCAATCCCCGTTCAGCCAGCGAACAGCGCCGGACGCACAGCCGACGACGGCCGCGCACAGTCGAATCAGCTTCAACAACAACCGTGCCCTCGCATCGTCGATCGGCAGAATTGTAGCTGCATCTCCGAGTGCGCGCGTAGCTGCTGCGATCAATTCATGCTCCGCCTGTTGCGTGCATGGCTGTGCTCGTGTGCGCGGACGCGTCACAGCGCCAAGACGCGTGCCGCGCGAAGACGGCGGAGCGGATGTTCCTCCAAACATTTTATACCCCGCCACTTAGCGAGAGCTACGATGCTTATTTCGGATGTTCCCGAAATGGTTTAGTGAGCCGTGGCGAAGCCTACATAGGTTTCATTGGCTCCGGCTGTAGCGATTCTGATGCTGTTAGCAAACTCCGCACTTGCCGCATTTTTCAATCAACCACGCGCACATTACGCGCAAAATACGCAATGCTTTACTCTACGATCGGCTCAGTAGGCGGCTTCGATCTGGCGTTAAGAGGCCGACTTACACTCACGTCCACGAACCGTTGCCGTGAAAGTCGCCAACTCGGAATCGCTAAATGAATCCACTAGAGGCCGCTCATCGAACTATTGAGGCGCAGCAGGTCGCAGGTACACCGCCGCTCTACCGCTCTCAGCCGAAGATCGTCAGCTCGCGCCAGGATAGGACTCTTCTATCACCGTCTGATCGCCGCTGTCTGCGGGAAACTGCATCCCCAGTTTCTTAGATGGTTGAGAGAGGCCGACTTTGCGGAATCATGTTTTTTGCGCCCCGTAAGAATATCGAACAGGTAAGCTCCAAACTCACATGAGTGATAAACCAAAACTCCCGACGGGTAACGCCGACGGGATCACCGCCCCATTCCAACATGCCGCTTTCCGTCGGATATGGCTTGCAAGCCTGCTCTCCAATCTCGGCGCCCTGATCAGGGGGGTGGGTGCCGCTTGGGCGATGACTCAGATGACATCGACGGCCGAGATGGTCGCCCTGGTGCAGACGGCGCTGATGCTGCCGGTCATGCTGATCTCGATGCCGGCCGGAGCGATCGCGGACATGTATGACCGTCGAATGGTAATGCTATTCTCACTCGGCGTCTCGTTTACAGGCGTGACGGCCCTGACTACGCTTGCTTGGCTCGATCTAACCACGCCAAACCTGCTGCTGGCGCTCTGCTTTGTAGTCGGCAGCGGTGTTGCCTTGACAGACCCGGCTTGGCAGTCCTCCGTAAGCGAACAGGTGCCTTCGGAAGCGTTGCCCGCGGCAGTAGCGCTTAACGGCATCAGCTACAACATCGCGCGTAGCGTCGGGCCCGTAATAGGTGGAATCGTCGTTGCAGCCGCTGGCGCGGTGGCTGCGTTCGCGCTTAGCGCGCTCCTATATCTGCCGCTGGTAATCGCTCTGCTTCTCTGGAAGCGCGTCAGTGAACCCTCGCGGTTGCCGCCCGAAAGCCTGCACCGTGCTATGGTGTCAGGCATACGCTACATCATTCATTCGCCTGCGATCAAGATCGTCCTGATCCGCTCTATGTTTATGGGTGTTTTCGGCGGTGCGATCCTTGCTTTGATGCCGCTGGTGGCGCGCGATCTTCTGCACGGTGGTGCGGAAATCTATGGCATCATGTTGGCCTCCTTTGGTCTAGGGGCTGTGATCGGCGCACTCAAAATCACGGAGATACGTAAGCGGTTGAGCGGGGAGGCTGCGATCCGTGCGTGCGCTGTGTCCATGGGCGGGGCAGTTGCTGCAGTCGCGCTGAGTCGTGAACCGGTTCTGACTGCGGTTGCGCTGGTTGTAGCAGGGGCGGCATGGATCGTGGCGTGGGTGCTGTTTAGCATCGGCGTGCAATTATCAGCGCCGCGCTGGGTGGCAGGACGATCACTCGCAGCTTATCAAGCTGCCAGTTCTGGGGGGATTGCCATCGGTAGTTGGGGTTGGGGACATCTGACGGATTCTGCAGGAGTCGGCGTAGCGCTTCTGTTCGCAGCTGTCGCGCTGCTCGTTTCTCCGCTGCTCGGGTTCCGGCTGCCGATGCCGCGCGTCAACGCGCAGGACGAAGAACCTACTATGCTTGAAGATCCAAGCGTGAGGCTGGCCCTGACGGAGCGCAGCGGGCCGCTTGTCGTGGAGATCGAATATCGAATCGCGCGACAGAACGCGCGCTCGTTCCACACTTTGATGCAGGACATCCAACTATTCCGTCAGCGCAACGGAGCCTATGGCTGGTCGCTTGCCCGAGATATTTCGGATCTCGAATTGTGGACCGAGCGTTATCACTGCCCTACGTGGCTTGATTACTTGCGCCAGCGCAACCGCGCAACCCAATCGGAACGAGCGCTAGATGGGCAGGCAAGTGCCTTCCACATCGGTCATGAACCTGTTCGCGTCCGACGTATGCTGGAGCGTCCGTTCGGATCAGTACGCTGGAAAGAAGCAGCGCCCGATGACGTCGCAGACGAGCAATTGCGCGGCACGGATTCGTAATGGTGACAAATTCCGGGACGTCGGCTTGACCTTGAGGCGTTGAACTTTGGCAGGGACGGGCGTGCATCGCTCATGGCAGTAGGTTTATCTTCCGGAGGCATACCGACGCGCTCAAGCAGAGTTGCGGAACGAACGAAGGTCGCTCCCACAATAAGCAACAACGTCTCAGCAGCTGTGCGAAGCTCTCGACGAGCGTCGGCGCAAGAATGTTGGCGTAAAAGCGAGTTATGCAGCATTTTTGGTAACGAGGCGATCGGGCGGTGTGGCTTGCCGGCATGAGGATGACGTTGATGCCGTCGTTGAATCTGATACTTGCGTCGTTCATGGCGTATCGCTTCCCTCGAGAGCTTCTGAAACGGTCGGCACTCGCCTCGATAGGCCGGCTATCGCAGGCCGTCATCACTCACGTTCCCGCATGGCTCTCAAAGCGGCGAGCGATAGCTGCGAGATGCGCCGCCGAGCCTTTAACTGCCAGTGAAGCGAAGCCCGAACGATCGGTTGGGCGGCCGCTATTAGCTGCGCACACACATTCGCAGCGATCGGCAAGCGTAGGACGCTGCCTTTCTGATGCTCCTTTGCAGCACGATCACAACAGCCGGGAGAATGGACCACCCTGCGCCCGCCCTGTCCTTTCCGACTGACCACTCCCGGATCGCAGGCAGGCGGTCCTTCAGTGTGCCGCCTAGGTCCGAGCTTCGCGATGCTGGTCTCTCGGCTAGATGCTTCCCTAGGAAGACTCCGGCTCTAAGCTGACCTGGCACAAGGGGGGCCACTCCCGGAGGAGCGGCCCACCAGGGTCAGGCAGGATGTCCCCAAAGGGACCTCTAGGATCAGGCCGCAACTGCTCTGTCCGTGAGAGCGGCCACAGATAACTGCCAGCCATCGAGGTCGCATCTTCTATCCGGTCTCGCCGTTCACGACAGACGGAGATGGACCTTTCGGGACGAAGTTGATGCCATTCTCAGCAAGCTGACGCGGTTTATCCAATCTAACGCACGACGAAGAGAGGTACAGGTGCTTGTGTAACAGCTGGCTTGAATGTCACCTTTACGCTCGTGCCGATCGACAATGCGCCTGGATCAGCATCTATCACATTGGTCAGCATGATCGGCCCCTCGGTAAGCGCCACATAAGCGACCACATATGGCTCTTTCCCCATGCGGTTTATAGCGAAGGAGTAAATCTCACCCTCGCCCGGTGAATCCTGCCAATCAATAGTCGTTGACAGACAATGCGGGCAGATGCCGCGGGGATACCAGTGAGTTCTGCTGCATTGCCGGCATCGTGGCAGCACGAAACGACCAGCAGCCGCCGCCTCCCAAAACGGCTTAGTCTCTGGACTCTGTGCAATAAATTCTGTGCCAATCATCGGACTACTCCCGCTCCAGGATAAGGGTCGCGCTGCTGTGCCGAGTACCCATCAGCCATCCTGTTCCATGCGCCAACGCCAAGGCGCAATCCTTGACCTGCACGGCCGGATGGGCCTCGCCACGCAGCTGGCGAACCGCCTCAATGACCTTTGTGATTCCGCCCCTCATTGCGGGATGATTGTTGCACAGACCACCACCGTCAGTATTGAAAGGCAAGCGACCGCAGCCGGAGATCAGGTTTCCTTCTGTTACAAAACGGCCACCCTGTCCCTTTTCACAGAACCCGAGATCCTCCAATGCGATAAGCACTGTGATCGTGAAGCTATCGTAAATGGAGGCGTATCGAATATCGCTCGGCCTGACCCCAGCCTCTGCAAACGCAGCGGCGCCTGACTGCCTGGCCGCCGAGGCGGTTAGCTCGACCGCGCCAGCTGACTGTCCCTGAATGGCCTCACCTGCCCCGATCATCTTCACCCGGGGCCGCCGGAGGCTCTTGGCAATCTCTGGTCGGGTTACTACAACGGCTCCGCCGCCATCAGAAATCACGCAACAATCAAGGCGATGTAACGGCTCGGAAACCATTGGAGACGCCAACACATCCTCGGTGGTCACCACTTTCGGCAGCATGGCATGCGGATTGTGCTGCGCATGGTGAGAGGCAGCCACTTTGATCCACGCCAGCTGCTCGCTAGTGGTCCCGTACTCATGCATATGACGCCTCGCGCAAAGCGCGTAGATATCGACTAGCCTTTGCCGCAGCGGCCATTCCCACAACAAGTCAGGCTGAGTGAAGTCTGGTTGGGACTCTACGAATGCGGTGCGAGGGCGGCCGGCTAAAGTAATCAACGCGACGCTACATTTACCCGCCGCGATGGCCTGCGCGGCATGGGCGATGTGCTGCAAAGGCGCGGAACCCCCGATATCAGTAAAGTCACAATGCCGTACCTTCAGGTTTAGGAAGTCGATCACCGGAAGGGGGCGAAAGCCTGGTTCATCGCCAGCGGAGAAATAGCCGTCGACATCGTCTTTACTCAACCCAGCGTCGGCTAGGGCGCCAGCTGCGCATTCGGCGTGAAGCTGCATCACCGACTTGTCTGGCGCCCTTCGCGTGGGATGCTCGTATGCACCGACTATGTAGGCCGTTTCGACGCGAGCCATGATTATCCTTTCGTCCTCGTGATTAGAGAAGTTGCGATCACTCCAATGACCCACCCCTCTGGTTACATACTCTGCTCGTCGTCCTCGTTGATCAGCCCGCCAAAAGAGGCAAGCCGTCGCAAATGATGATCGGCATCTCCAAACAAGGTGTCTATCATGGTCACACGCTTGAAGTAGTGACCGATGCTGTATTCCATTGTCATACCAACGCCACCATGCAGCTGGATCGATTGCTGGCCGATTGCTTTGGCCGAATGTCCTATCTGGACCTTCGCCGCTGAGATTGCTCGAGAGCGCTTCGCCGGATTACCGTCAGCTACCATCATCGCAGCGTAGATCGCCATGGAGCGTGATTGCTCCAGTTCGACGAACATGTCGACAGCACGATGCTGCAGCACTTGGAATGAACCAATCGCCGCGCCGAACTGCTGGCGCGTCCTTAGATAATCGAGCGTGATCGTTTGCATTCTCGCAAAACATCCGACCGCTTCCGCGCAAAGCGCTGCTACGGCTTCATCAGCCACGCGGGAAATAATTGGGAATCCGCCGAACGGATCTCCAATGACGCCGAACGGCTCAACGCGCACCCTCTCGAGCGTGACTTCGGCCGCGCGCAAGCCATCCTGTGTCCAATAGCTGCGTCGCGTTACACCTGGCGCGTCACCCGCAACTAAAAAGAGACCAATCCCATCCATCTCGCGCGCTGTTCCAGCTGTTCGCGCGGAAACGAGCAGTTTGTCGGCCGCCCCCCCGTGGAGGACGAGAGTCTTGGCGCCACTCAGCGACCACGCGTCACCGTCCCGTTTTGCTTCCGTCCGAACATCGAAGAGATCGTATCTCGACTCTGGTTCGGCGTAAGCAAAGGCAAACTTCGTCCGCCCCTCTACAATCGCGGGGATCAACTCTGCCTTTTGCGCTTCACTTGCACCATGGCGCAGTGCGCCCGCAGCGAGCACTACTGTCGCAAAATAGGGTTCAAGTATGAGTGCTTTTCCGAAGGCCTCCATCACTATCATCATCTCAACCGCGCCGCCGCCGAAGCCCCCGTATGCCTCGCGAAACGGTAATCCCAAAAGCCCGAGCTCGGCATAGCGAGCCCACATCGCGTCGCTAAAGCCAGCTTCCTCGCCCTGGTACTTGCGGCGATGATCGAAGGCGTAATCTTCGAGCATGAGCCGCTCGATACTGTCATTGAGGAGCCGCTGCTCCTCCGAAAACTCGAAGTCCACCAGTTAAGCCTCCTGAACTAGAGCAATGCCCGTTAGATCTGTCCCGAAACGGTGTGTCCGCCTCACGCAGTCGGCCTGCAACAGGCATTAGAGGCGAAGGACCGCCTTGGCGATTATGTTTTTTTGGATTTCATTGGAGCCCCCATAGATTGAGACCTTGCGGGCATTAAAATAGGCTGGAGCGATAGGGGCGGCCCAATCAGGGCCGATCGGGGGCCCATTGAGGTTCTCACCATCATCTTGCGACACATAGGGCAGCGCGTAGGGTCCTACGACCTCAAGCAGAAGCTCAGCTGTCGCTTGCTGTATTTCCGAACCCTTGATCTTGAGAATGGCGCTAGCAGGATCTTGCGTGGACTCCTGTCGCTTTGATGCGTTAGCGACGACGCGAAGCTGCGTGACCTCCAGCGCTTTTAACCCAACTTCAAGTGCGGCAACCTTCTCTCGGAAGGAGGCCTGGTCGATCAGCATCTTTTCACCAACGCGGCATAAGGAGGCGAGGCACTTAATGCGCCGGATACGCTCTTTTGAAGAGCCAACGCTAGCGATGCCGAAACGCTCATTCCCAAGGAGGAACTTGGCGTAGGCCCATCCCTTGTTCTCCTCGCCAACAAGATTAGTGACGGGCACTCGCACGGTGTCGAAGAAGACCTCGTTCACTTCGTAGCTACCGTCGATAAGCTGAATCGGACGCACCGTAATGCCGGGCGACTTCATGTCGATCAGTAGGAAGGAGATGCCCAGTTGCTTCTTGACATGAGGGTCCGTCCTGACCAAGCAGAAGATCCAGTCGGCATATTGCGCAAGAGTCGTCCAGGTCTTCTGGCCGTTGACGATGTAGTGATCGCCATTCCGCACAGCTCGCGTCCTGAGGGAAGCGAGGTCTGAGCCGGCGCCGGGCTCCGAGAATCCCTGGCACCACCAATGATCGGCGTTCGCAATGCGCGGTAAATGATACCGTTTCTGCGCCTCGTTCCCGAACGTATAGATCACTGGTGCTACCAAGCCAGGCCCGAAACTTGGCAACCCGCGCACCGGGTACATCTGCAATTCTTCACCAAATATGTAGCTCTGCGCAGGACTCCATCCCGTTCCACCGTATTCCTTGGGCCATTCCGGAACAGCCCAGCCCTTCTTATTCAATGTTCGCGTCCAGCTGACGATCTCGTCTTTCGTGAGATCTCGGCCTTCGATGAGCTTGCGACGCGTCTCCGGCGGCACGTGATCGCGCAGGAATTGGCGAACTTCATCGCGAAACGCTCGCTCTTGTTTTGTGAAAGCAATATCCATCAAGCTGCCTGTGAGAAACGTGCGTTCAGATTGTCGTTCCAGAGCATTCAACGAAGCGGCCGAAAGATGGATACGATGGTAAGCATCGTCTGGTCAGGTGTGAGAGTAGACGGAGGTAGCGCACTATGTTCGTTGCCCGCAACGTTGGGCTACCCGGTGCGCGATGACGTCCTCCATCCGACACGCTACGCATGCGCCCAGCTCAGGCCCCGAATACCGACACAAAAGTGGCTGCCGCCGACGTACTCTACTCACTGTGACAGAGGGAGACTTAAGGCGCGATCTACGCACAATGGCCGCAAAAGGTGGCTAGTTTCGAAAAAATAATGCGAAGGGCGTTCCCGGCCTCTTAAAGCGAGGGCCTCGATATTCGGCCGTCTATTGTTTACTTCGCTGAGCGAGGCGCTCGCGTTCAGAGGAGCCAATCGAGTCTTGTAGTACTATACAGATCGCAGTCGGGATTGCATGCTTGCTCACTCCGCCGAACGACTGATCCGCGAGTATCCGCCGCATCAAGCTCGGCCAGTATGGAGATCTCCAAATCGCGATCGTATTCGTGCGACGATCGCTCAGAAACAGGGTGAAAGTGACCAGATACAGCGGCGCCGCCCGGAGGAGCCCTTCAGGTTTTACGAATGCCGCGCAGCCGCTCGGACCGACGTCGCAACAGTTCGACGGTGATGAGCATAACGGTTGAGAATAGCAGCAGCACGGCGGTAGCGGCGATAATCGTTGGACTGATCTCCTCACGAATGCCGGAAAACATAACCATGGGTAAGGTGCGCTGCTCAGGGCTGGCAATGAAAAGGGAAATCACGACTTCATCGAAGGAAGTTATGAAGGCGAAGAGCGCACCCGAGGCAACGCCTGGCAGGATGACAGGTAGAATGATCTTGAAGAGCACAGTGATCGGCGTCGCACCGAGGCCGCTAGCGGCGCGGGTTAAGGAGTAATCGAAGCCGGTTAGCGTGGCAGTTACAGCGACAACCACAAAGGGCGTGGCTAGCGTGGTATGCGCCAAGACTAGTCCGGCATAGCTGTTGAGCAGCCCGACATTGGCATAAAAGAAGTAAATCGCCACTGCGGTAATCACCGCGGGAACAACCATCGGGGTAATCAACAAACTAAGCACCGCAGTACGATACGGAAACTTCGGTCGACTAAGCCCAAGTGCCGCCGGCGTCCCTAACGCGGTGGAAAGTGCTGTCACAGATGTCGCCACGAGAACCGAAGTGCTCAGCGCACTCTGCCATCGCTGCGTTAGGAAAAATTCCTCGTACCAACGCAGTGAAAACCCCTCGAGCGGATAAGTAAAGAAGGGTACAGAATTGAAGGAGAGTGGAATGATTACCAGGATCGGAGCGATCAAAAAAAGAATAACAGCCCCGCAGATCAGCCGGTGTGTATAGTACCAGATCTTCTGAAGCGGCGAGACAGCGACCGTTCTCATGCTAGTTTGACCCGCTCGACGCCAACCAACTTGTTCAAACCAAAGTAGAGCAGCAGCGTTGAGGTAAGCAGGATCGCGCCAAATGCGGAGGCCATTCCCCAGTTGAGGTCTTCATTTGTATAATGCGCAACGAAGTAAGCGACCATCTGATCGCTTGGTCCCCCGACTAGCGCTGGAGTGATATAATAGCCTAAACACAAAATGAAGGTAAGCATGCACCCAGCGGCGATTCCTTGTGCCGTTTGAGGAAAATAGATCGTCCAGAACGCGTAGAACGGGCCGGCGCCGAGAGAGCGGGCAGCCCGAACATAATTGGGCGAAATTGTCTTCATCACACTGTAGATAGGTAACAGTGTGAACGGCAGTTGGATATGGGTCATTGCCACTATCGTTCCAAATCGATTGAATATGAGCGCGGCCGGCTGAGATATGACGTGCAATGTCATGAGCACTTCGTTGACTACACCGTGCTGCTGCAAGAGTACGACCCAAGCAGTCGTGCGCGCCAGCACCGACGTCCAGAACGGCAGCACCACAAGGATCATTAGCAGGTTGCTGGACCGAGCCGGCAAAATGGCTAACAGATAAGCGAGTGGAAAGCCGAGCAGGAGGGTTGCGACTGTGACGCCAACGCTAACGCTAAGCGTGCGCAGAAACACGTCACGAAAGATGGCGCTTTCCTGGGGTGCGGATACAATCTGACTGTCGGGACCATATTGGAGATCGACTGAGCGCAGTAGATAAAAGGCGGTGTAGGCAGAGGTTCCACGCTTTAGAAGGCTCCAAACGTCATGACGTGCCCAGAGCGGATTTATATCTGTAAGTGCCCCCTTGAAAGGACCCGCTTGTAGCGTGCTGGCCTTGCGGGCGCTAGAAATTACCTGACTGAGAGCCCCAGGCAGTTCATAGTTCATCCGCTTGCCGATTGCAGCAGCCGTTTTCCGCGACCAGGACTCTTTTAGGTCGAATGCTAACGCAGCATAGACGCCCTCGTCTGGCAAGTCTTTGCCGTCCCACCCGTCAAGCGCTGACATGGTACGCGGCATCAGAGTGAGCAGCGTGTCGTCATGGAATGAGGTTAACAGCATTCGGCCCAGCGGCAGGACAAAAGCAACCAGGATGAACAGCAGCAATGGCAGCACGAGAATGAAAGCCTTGAACTTCTGGCGGCGCTCAACCCGCTTCAACTTGAACCGCAGAAGCATGCCTTCCGGTCCACCTTTGACTTCGACGGCCGTGGTCGGCATGGATCGTGCTCCCTGAATGTATCGGCTGGGCGGCGCGGGGATTCAATGTCCCTGCCGTGTCTTTATTGTGCGAGCCAAGCGGTAAGACGCTGTCGCAGTTCGTCACCCTTTTCATTCCAGAAGTTTGTATCTCGTTGGATAGTTATGCCACTACGCTCCGGTGCATTTGTCACGTACGGGCGTACAGCCGGATCAATAAGCTTCAGCGCGTCCTTGTTGGCTGGTCCAGCTGAGGTGCCGTTCGCCACCTCGGCTTGAACGTGGGCCGAACCGGCAAAGGCGAGGAACTTGTAACCAGCATCAATGTTCGGAGAGCCCTTAGGAATCACCCAAGCGTTTCCGGCCTGAAGTGCAGCGTCCCAGATGTATTCGAAATGTTTGCCGGAGTTCTTGTTAGCATCATAGGCTCGGGTGGTCCAAACGTGAGTCATGACGACCTCCCCGTCGGCGAGAAGTTGCGCCGGCTGGGCGCCTGACGTCCACCACACTACGTCCTTCTTGATAGTATCAAGTCTTTTAAAAGCGCGGGCCACCCCTTCGGGCGTGTTGAGCACCTTGTAGACGTCGTTGATGGACACGCCGTCGGCGATCAGCGCCCATTCGAGAATGACCACAGGACTTTTGTTCAGTCCTCTCTTTCCAGGGAACTTTTTCAAATCGAAAAAATCCTCGATGGTCTTCGGGCTGCTCGGCAGTCGTTTCGCGTCGTACATGATGACGTCACCCGTGACGGTCGACGGCACCCCGCAATCCGTGTAGCTGGCATCCCCGAATTTGGCTCGGTCAAGACCGAATGTTTCGAGTTTTTTCCAGTCGAGTGTCTCGATGAGACCTTCGTCGCACATTTGCCGGGTTTGGGCCTCGCCGGCGTAGACGATGTCCCAGCTCACCGTCTTTGTCTCGACCATGGCGCGGATCTTTGCAGTGCCGTAATCATACTCAGCGTCAGTGACCTTGGTCCCGGTCGACTTCGAGAAAGGCTCGAAAACGACTTCGCGGAGGATCTTCTGGAAGGACCCACCTCCCCCAGTGATTGTGAGCTGATCGCCAGCAATGGCGGCGTTCATTTGCGCCAACAGGCCAGCCGTGAGGCCCATTGCGGCCAGACCATTCATCAGTGACTTCTTCATCGTCTGCTCTGTCCCCTCTATGCCATCCAAAGAATTGGAAAGCGCCGCGAAAGATCCTGCCCAACCTGGACCGGCCAGGCGGTTTTGTCCTCAGGCCGGGCTGAGCGCCCGACAATCCTCTGCCGCCCAACCGATAGTGATCACCGTACCAGGCACGACCCGTGCGGAACCTTCCGAGTTCGGTAGCTTGACCACAAAATCATCATGACCACAGGCCGAGAGGCAGGTGCGCACATGATCGCCCAAATAAATGACTTCTAGGACCTTCGCACTAAAGACGTTTGGCAGCGAACCTAGCGCCGGATTGAGCTTCACCCGCTCCGGCCTCAACGAGAGCACCGACGGGTCGCCAATTTCGACGTTGACTGCCAACGCCTGCACGGTGCCCGCGCCGGGGAGCTCCACGCTGCACGTACCACCATTCATCGCGACGACCTTGCCTCGCAGCCGGTTATTCTCACCGATGAACTGGGCGACGAAAACATTCTGCGGCCGTTCGTAAAGCTCGGCGGGCGCGGCAAGTTGCTGAATGGTTCCGTCGTTGAACACCGCTATGCGGTCGGACATGGTCAACGCCTCGCTCTGGTCATGGGTTACATAGACCACCGTGACGCCGAGCGTCTCGTGAATATGCTTGATCTCGAGCTGCATGTGCTCGCGCAGTTGCTTGTCCAACGCGCCCAGCGGCTCATCCATCAGCACGAGCTTGGGATCGAAGACGAGCGCGCGTGCGAGAGCGACGCGCTGCTGCTGTCCGCCGGAAAGCTGGCTAGGCCTGCGGCTGCCGTAGGCGCCGAGCCGGACCATTTCGAGCGCTCGCTTGATCCGAGTCTCTCTCTCGAGCTTCCCAAGCTTGCGTACTTTGAGTGGGAACGCGAGGTTTTCCTCTACAGTCATATGCGGAAACAGCGCATAATTTTGGAACACCATGCCGATATCGCGCTTATGTGGTGGCATTTTCTCGATGGAGTGCCCCGCCAGGAGGATTGAGCCATAGGTGGGTGCTTCGAATCCGGCAAGCATCATGAGGGTCGTCGTCTTACCCGAGCCGGAAGGCCCCAGCATCGTCAGGAATTCCCCGCGTGCGATGTCCAAGTTGAGATCTTTAACGACCAGCGTCTCGCCGTCATAGGTCTTTTGAACGCCGCGAAACTCCACGAAGGCATTGTTCGCGCCTGTCATTGCACCTCTTCCCTCCAGCGCGCCTACGACGCTCGCCGACCTTCGGACATCAATGCCCATCAACGGATTGCGGCGTCTTGAGTGCGTGATCTAAGCTGCGACGAAAGGGTTGCATGATGCTGTCCATGATCTTCTCCCAACAGGCTAGCTCCTTCCAGTAAGTTGTCCGCTCTATGACGCGCGGTTCAGAGCATTTCTTGTCGTTGCGCAGTACTAGCGGGCTACTCAATCCCAATTTTATCGAACTCGTACATCCAGAGGACTATTTCATGCGTTAGGCCGATTACTTGAACTCGCCGAATCTCTTTCCTTCCGCGACCAGTTTCTCCAGCAGGGAGGCAGGTTTAAATTCGTCGCCTACAGCGGCCTGGAGCTCCCTCATCTTGGCGAGGACCTTGTCTAGGCCGATCTGGTCGGCGTAGTACATCGGCCCGCCGCGATAGATTGGCCATCCGAAGCCACAGAGCCAGACCACGTCGATGTCGCCCGGTCGCGCAGCGATGCCTTCCTCGAGGATCCGCGCACCTTCGTTGATAACCGGGTACATCACGCGTTCGATGATCTCCTCGTCGCTAACGACGCGACGCTTACGCCCAAGCCGGGTCAAAGTCTGGTCAATCAGCAATTCGACCTCGGGATCTGGAATCGGGGTCCGCGAGCCCGCGTCATACCTGTACCATCCCTTACCGGCCTTCTGGCCGAAACGGCCGGCTTCGCAGAGCGCGTCCGCGATCTCCGACTTTACGCCGCGATCTTTACGCGAAAGCCAGCCGATATCGTTGCCGGCCAAATCGCTCATCACAAACGGCCCCATGGGCATGCCAAAGTTCTTTAGGGCTGCATCGACTTGTTGCGGTAGAGCGCCCTCAAACAACAGCTTGTCTGCCTGCTTGCCGCTCTGATCGTACATGCGATTGCCGACGAACCCATGGCATACGCCCACGACCACCGGCACCTTTGCAATCTTGCGGGCGATGTTGACCGCCGTCACAAGGGCATCCGGCGCGGTCTTGTCGGCGCGCACGATCTCGCACAATTTCATGACGTTGGCGGGCGAGAAGAAATGCATGCCGAGCACGTCCTGCGGGCGCTTGGTCGACTTCGCGATCTCGTCGATGTTCAGGTACGAGGTGTTGGAGGCGAGCACAGCGCCCGGCTTGACGTACTGGTCGAGCTTGCCGAACACTTCCTTCTTCACCGCCATGGTCTCGAACACGGCCTCGATCACCAGGTCAGCATCACCGACGTTCTCGATGCCGACGACGCCGTTGATCAGCGCCATGCGCTTGGCGGGCGCATCCGCCGGGATGCCACCACGCGCAGCGGTCGCTTCCCAGTTCTTCTGCATGATGCCCATGCCGCGCTTGAGCTGCTCCTCGCCGGTCTCGATCAGGGTGACGGGAACGCCGGCATTGGCAAAGGACATCGCGATGCCGCCGCCCATCGTGCCGGCGCCGAGGATGGCGACGCGGTTCACGGGCCGCGGCTTGGTCCCCTCAGGAACGCCGGCGATCTTGCTCGCCTCGCGCTCGGCGAAGAAGGCATAACGCTGCGCCTTGGACTGATCGCTGGCGACGAGCTTCAGGAAACCTTCGCGCTCCTTCTTGAGGCCTTCGTCGAACGGCAGGTCGATGGCGTAGCCGACGGCGTCAGCCGCCGCGAACGGAGCTTCCAGGCCGCGCGACTTCTTGGTCATGGCGGCGACCGCGTTGGTGAAGATCGAGCGATCGACCTTGGCCGCCGCGATCTTGGAGTCGTCGTCACGCAGACGGCGCAGCGGACGCTTTTCAGCCAGCAGCTTTCGTACGAAGGCTTCACCTCCGGCGGCCGGGCCCTCGACGATCTCCTCGATCAGGCCGTTCTTCAGAGCTTCCGCCGCACCGATCGGATCACCGCCGACGATCATCTTGACCGCAAGCTCCGGTCCGACCGCGCGCGGCAGGCGTTGGGTGCCACCGGCGCCCGGCAGCAGGCCGAGCTTCACCTCGGGCAGGCCGAGCTTGGCTTCCTTCACCGCGACACGGAAATGACAGGCGAGCGCGACTTCGAGGCCGCCGCCGAGCGCGGTGCCGTGAATCGCGGCCACGACCGGCTTCGGTGAATTCTCGATCTCGGAAAGCACGTCGTTAAGGGCGGGCGGCTTCGGCGGCTTGCCGAATTCGGTGATGTCAGCGCCCGCAATGAAGGTGCGGCCGGCGCAGGTCAGCACGATGCCCTTGAGGGCGGGATCGGCGATTGCGGCCTTGATGCACTCCAGAATTCCGCCGCGAACCGCGGCGCTCAGCGCGTTGACCGGAGGGCTGTTGACCGTGATCACACCGATCGCGTCGTGACGTTCTAGTTTCACGGTTTCCACTCTTTGTCCCTTCGGTTTGTGTTTCATGCGCTTCTTGGCTGACGACACCTCAGCGCAAAGCGGATCGCCATCTGATGATCGACATCCGTAGAAGCGAGCCGATCAAGGCGATCCACTCGAACGTCCTGTAATGCGCCGTAGCGTCGCGGCTGCTACAGCTGCTGTTTCGGAGGATGTGCCGCTGCCTGAATAGGTTTCGCCAAGGGTGGACTGTATCCGGGCGATGCGATCGTCACGCAACTGTGTGCGCCGCACCTTGCCTGCTTCGTCGCGAAGAGGCTCGTCTACGAACTCGATGGTGCGCGGACGCTTATAGGGTACTAGCCGCTCGGCTAGATGTGCTAGCAGCGCGTCCTCAGTCAGACCCGGGCGAGCCTGGACAATGGCGTGAATGGACGAACCCATATCCTCATGCGGCAGGCCAACCACGGTGCTCGACATTACTGCGGGGTGTTCGTCTATCGCCGCTTCCACCTCAGCAGGATAGACGTTAGACCCTCCGACGAGGATCATGTCAGTCCGCCGGTCAGAGAGGTAGAGATAGCCGTCAGCGTCAAAGTAACCGATGTCACCGAGGCTCTCCCAGCCGCCGGGCAGGGTGCGCGCAGTCGCTCCCCGGTAATTGTAGGTAGGCGGTGATCCCGCCGAACGCCGCATGTAAATCTCCCCCACCTCGCCGGGTGGCAGCACGTTTCCGTCGGCGCCAACGGTTTTCATTTCACCCGAGCTCACGCGTCCAACGGAGCCGCGATGATCCAGCCATTCGGTTCCAGTGATAGTCGTGCCGGCTTGGTTCTCAGAGCCGGCATAGAGCTCCATGATCACCTCAGGCCCGAGCCAGTTGATGAAGGCCTCCTTGAGCCATGGCGGGCAAGGCGCGCCTAGGTGCCAGAGCGTCTTCAGCGATGAAATGTCATAGCGGCCTCGCACTTCTTCCGGCAGTCGCCAGATGCGGCTCATCATGGTGGGCACCAGATACACCCAAGTGGCCTTGTGCCGATCGATCTCAGCCAGCAGGCCCTCGGCATCGAAGCGCGGCATCAGCACCACGTGAACCCCACGAGTTAGTGCGTCTTGGGCGCATGAGAATGGGCCGGTATGATAGAGCGGTGCAGGAATCAAGGCCGTATCGCCCAAACCAAACCGCCAAAAATTTGGGCCATTCCCAGGTTCAGCCAGAGTCAGGGCGGACGAGCCGGACAGGATCAGCTTGGGACGTCCCGTCGAACCGCCCGAGGTCATTGCCCTCAAGACAGGAGCCACTCGCGGTTCCAGGGGCCGAGTATCGCGGGATAGTGCGAGCAGCTCCTCGATCGTGAAGCGCCGCCGGTTGGTCTCCATGCCCGGCAATGCGATCACAACTGACGGCTCGGCGAGGTCGACGATCGCGCGCAGCTCGGCATTGGGTAGCCGGAACGACACCGGCTGCGGGGTTGCACCTACCTTCCAGGCCCCCCAGCAAGCCTCGATGAAATCAATGCTGTTGGGCAGGCCTATGGTGACGAGGTCGCCCAGTTTCACGCCCAGTCCCTCTAGAGCGTAGGCGATCCGGTTAGTTTGCGCATCCAGTTGGCCAAAGGTAAGAGTGGTCTCACCACAACTAACTGCTCGGGCATGCGGCGCTGTCTGGGCGCATAGGGAAAGTTTCTCGCCGAGCGCGATAATCTCTTCGGTCATTTCAGCCACAAACGTTGTCGATCTTTGGCTGCATGCACGAGAACGGAAAGCAAACGGCCAACATCAGATATTGCAAGAGGTTTACCTTGCCACTCAGAACAAAACCCCCGACTTTGGTCGCCTTGGCGCAAAAATTAATCACTGAGTGCAATCGCGCCGCCGTAAGACAGTCCGCACAAACAGCGGTTTCAAACGGCTTATCGAAAAGCAGCGCAGAATCTCGTGATTGTCCTGGTAATGATCTGAACGGTTCAGAGGCACTAGCTAGCTGTTGAGCCTCAAGACGTTGTTCCTGGTCAAGCCGAGTCGGGCCTTCATGCCCGTGCGGCTGATCTCAATTGTAGCGATGGAGCGAGTCGGGCAGTTCGGCCGTTCGCTGGCATAAGTTCCTGGGAGGCTTCCGGATAACCCCCTGGCGAAGCGCGGTTTAGATGAAGCGCTCGGCCTTGCCGTTGGTCTCGGGCGTATGTCAATCGGCCCTTTAATTGCGGTTTATTGTCAAGCTACCATTCTTCCTCTCTCCAGTGACACGCCGGTAGCGATTGCTCCGTCGGAGCTGGTCAGGTTGCGGAGACGGAGCGATCGCGGATGGGT
>NZ_JADPJJ010000123.1:0-739 GCF_023073375.1 Bradyrhizobium sp. 197
GATCGAGATCGCGCTGGCGCAGATCTGGGCCGAGCTTCTGGGCCTGGAACGTGTCGGCCGGCACGACAACTTCTTCGAGCTGGGCGGGCACTCACTGCTGGCGGTGCGGTTGTTGAGCCGGGTCTCGCAAGCTGTTGGCCTCGCCCTGCCGCTGAGCACGCTGTTTGCGAAACCGGTGCTGGCCGATCTGGCCGCGAGCCTCGTGGATGAGTTGAGCCGCTCCGGTCCACAAGAGCTGCCGGCCATTGTGGCTGTGTCGCGCGAAGAGCCGCTTGCGCTGTCCTTTGCGCAGGAGCGGCTGTGGTTTTTGGCGCAGCTGGATGAGGGCGGCAGGAGCTATCACATGCTGCTGGCATGGCGGTTGCGGGGTGAGCTCGACCGCACCGCATGGCAGCGCAGCCTCGACCGGTTGTTGGCGCGTCATGAGGCGCTGCGGAGTGTCTTTGTCGCGCCGGAGGGCAAGCCCTGGGTTGAAGTTCTGCCGCCGGGTGCGGGGCTGCCAGTGGTGGAGCGCGATCTTCGCGACAGGCCGGAAGCCGAGGCGGCGCGGTTGGATCTGTGCTATGAAGAGGCACGCACGCCCTTCGATCTTGCGCGCGGCCCGCTGATCCGGGCGTGTCTGATCCGGATGTCGGATGATGAGCACGTGTTCCTGCTGACGCAGCATCATATTGTCTCGGATGGCTGGTCGCTGGGCGTGTTGGCGCGTGAACTCAGTCAGCTGTACCGGGCGTTCGTG
>NZ_JADPJJ010000016.1:0-734 GCF_023073375.1 Bradyrhizobium sp. 197
GTGCGCAAATCGAGTGCGGTCTCCACGACGGCATTCCAGTCGACGCCCTCGCCGGGATCGAGGTCGATCACGATGCGGTCGGCATGTTCGAAGTCCTCGACGGTCGCATTCCACGGGTGCAGCTCGACAGCCCCGATCTCGACGAGGCCAAGGAAACCATCCAGGCTGTCGACCCACAGGCGCGTTCCCTGGCCGCCCTCGCGCTTCTGAATACGGAGCTGGTGCACGGCGGCCGGAATGTCCTTCGGCAGCGGCCCCTTATGATAGAAGGTCGTGCCGTGCACGTGACGCACCAGCTTCAGCGGACGATGCCCGAGGTGCGGCAGCGCCTTTTTCCAGACCCGGGTCCAATAGTCGGCGAGCTCTTCCTTGGAGGGAGCAACGGCTTCGGGCAGAAGCTGCAGGATGTTCTCTCGGGGGACGCCCAGCTTCGGCCGGCCGGCGACGGACGGCACCAGCCGCGGCGCCTTGACCTTGCGCACCGCGAGATCGTCTCGAAACCCCTTGAACACAGCTTCGCGCAGCAGGCCATCATCAGTCAGCGCGCCATATTGGACCTCGATCTCAAGGGTCGGCTCGACCCAGGTCGCCTTCGGCTTTTTGACGGCCACATCGAGCGGAGAGGTGTTGCGGATCAACGGATCAAGCCGCTCGCGCAATTCGCGCGCGGTCGTCTCGGTGTAGCCGGTACGCACCTTGCCGGCGTAGAGCAGCTTGCCGTTCTGGCGCCGGCC
>NZ_JADPJJ010000051.1:0-727 GCF_023073375.1 Bradyrhizobium sp. 197
TGCGCCGACCTCACCACTGAACGGATCGGCCAAGAACCTCTCCGCCGTCAGTTCGGGCCGGTTCAGATAGCCACGCGCGACCCCCGCCCCGCCAATGTAGAGCTCTCCCACCGCTCCCAACGGAACGGGCGCGCCATGGCCATCGAGCAGATACACACGCGTGTTCGCAATCGGACGGCCAATCGGGACAACTGACCCATCAAAATCAGAGGGGTAACTCCAGGTCGTCGCACAGACCGTTGTTTCGGTAGGTCCATAGGCGTTGACAATAGATGTTGCAGGCAACCTTCGAATGAGTTCAGACTTTGGCAGCTCTCCAGCAAGAATGAGAGATTGCGACGCCAAATATTCCAGATTGCGGTCTCCTTGGAAAAAGGCTGGAGGCAACGTCGCGTGTGTTATGGCTTCGCTTCGCAGATAATCTGATAGCTTGTTACTCGCTTGACGGAGCTCATCCGCAGGCAAATGCAATGCGGCTCCAGCACCAAACGCCATAAGAATTTCCCAAGCGCTCGCATCAAAACCAAAGGAGGCGAACTGCACTACTCGGCTGTTTGAACAAACGCCAAAAAGCCCGATCTGAGCCAGCCCCAGGTTGACGAGGCCCCGATGCTCGATCATGACTCCCTTTGGGGTGCCGGTAGATCCCGAGGTGTAGATCACATAGGCGAGATGGCGCGAGGTCAGGCCAAGCGCGCGCGGGTCGGGATCCGAGGCCGGCAGCTTC
>NZ_JADPJJ010000080.1:0-711 GCF_023073375.1 Bradyrhizobium sp. 197
CGTGAACTGGTCCTGGACCTGCTGACCGGCGGTGAGCTCGTCGTGGGCGCCGTTACCGGCGTAGCTCCAGGCCCCGTTGGCATCGATCGTGAAGTCGCCATAGGTCCCGTGGGCGTTGCTCTGGGCCACGACGTGGGCTTCGCCCGTGTCGGGATCGGTGATGCTAAGCTGGCCGGAGGTGTTCAGCGCGGCGGCGGCATTGCCCTCGGTGATAGACTTCGAGTCCGACGAGACCGTGGCCGCATCATTGCTGCCGGTGATGGTCACTGTGACGATGCCGCTCGCGGTGCCGTCCTGGCTGATGACCGTGAACTGGTCCTGGACCTGCTGGCCGGCGGTGAGTTCGTCGTGGGCGCCGTTACCGGCGTAGCTCCAGGCCCCGTTGGCATCGATCGTGAAGTCGCCGTAGGTCCCGTGGGCGTTGGTCTGGGCCACGACGTGGGCTTCACCGCTGTCGGGATCCACGATCGTCAGCTGGCCCGAGGCGTTCAACGCGGCGGCAGTGTCGCCTTCCGTGACGGGCTTCGAGTCCGACGAGACCGTGGCCGCATCGTTGCTGCCGGTGATGGTCACCGTCACGATGCCACTCGCGGTGCCGTCCAGGCTGGTGACCGTGAACTGGTCCTGGACCTGCTGACCGGCGGTGAGCTCGTCGTGGGCGCCGTTACCGGCGTAGCTCCAGGCCCCGTTGGCATCGATCGTGAAGTCGCC
>NZ_JADPJJ010000077.1:0-144945 GCF_023073375.1 Bradyrhizobium sp. 197
ACGAAAACAGGCCGCCCTGATCCGTAAACCTGCCGCGCATGATCGTCTCCGCCGATTCGAGATGATAAAGTGAATCATCAAGTCCCCTCCCTGGCGAGGGGGTTTTTCAGCAGAGTGCTAGGTGGCTTGCTGAAGGATTTAGAAGTGCCGCTGTAAGGCGCGGCGCTCCATCAATTGGCCTTCGGGGCAGGAATCGAACCTGCACCACAAGCGGCTGCTCTGGACTTGCTGCCAGCCTTGCGGCTGCTCATCAGGTTTTTGCCGTGAGGCTCACTGCTTAGTGGGCAACAGGTCTGAACTCCTGCGCCGCTCTCCGAACCTCGTTAATTAGAAAGCGAACCAGGCCAGCACCGCTATTAGGGGAATGACTGCTACGCCTAAAAGCATCAAGGGTGCAGGTTCATTTCCTGTGCGGTCACTCATGCGGGTCTCCTCTTGAAAGAAAGACCCCGAGACGGCGGCGCCGCGGGGCCTTTGATGCCGACTCGGTGAGGGGGGACACTGCCGGCACTACTCTACTCGCCTCTTCTGCCTTCAACTCCGACTTGTCGGGATTGGTTCCGTGGGGTCGCTGGTTCACGGCCCCAAGCACAGAGCTAGTTTGAGCCCGTGTCTATTCGGAGATCCTCCAGCTCCAGAGGGCGGGGATTGGGACGGTCTCGGCGGAATCCTTGTTGAGCCGGATGCAGGCCAAGATCGAAGGCCTTTGAGCTTTTGCCTCGTGAGCAGACGTGATCGTGGGCGCGCTGAAGATACGCCACCGCGCGTGATTGCGGCAGGCAAAGTCAAAAGAAGTGTCCGTGGTCACCGGTCTGCTTATCAGGACACGGGTGCTATCCATGTGGCAGCAGCGATGTCAGAGAGGACGATGCTTACCAGGTAGATGACGTTTCCATGCATCGCGCTCGGCAACGACACCGCAACGAAACGCCGCACAGCGGGAAGGCGTGAAGAAATGCGTGTCTGCTGTAAGGGGATGGGGAGGGGTGTCCGCAGCTTCAGAACCAATCGTTTCTTAGCGACCGCTCGCCCCCAGTTTCACGCGCGTCTGCCAATCAAATGTTGAGGGGGGTGGTGGCGCCTTAACTCGATTGCCGTCAGCCCGGTGCGCACTTGTGACATCGCTGCGACGGTTACAATTCTCCGGCCAGCCCGTATGGCCTATCGTCGAATTTCCCTCGATTTCCTCTTCGGCCATCCTCTCTTGTTCGCGGGGGGTCGAATGATGAGCGAGGAGGAGGCGGATCGCTTTCGAACCGAAGCTCGGAAGCTGAGGAATGCCGCCGCTTGGCCGATAGGGCAATTAGACAGCCGGACAAAGAAGCCTGGTTGAGGCTGGCGGAGGATTGGCTGAAGCGAAGGTGCCGGCGTGCAAGTTGAGCGCAAGGGATGAGACTTATCCAGCCGCATCGTAGACCAGAGCGGGAGCCTAACCCCTCGTGTCGAGCGAAACGCCCAATAACGACGCCTTGACCATTGTAGCGCCCGGTGTTCGCTTCAGCGTCTTCGAAATTTTCTTAACACCGGCCTTCTGTTTCGCGAGTGACTTGAGCGTCTTCACATCATCTTTCGTCCATTCGCGACGAACAGTCTTTTTCGTTTTGGCCAAAGCAACTTCCCTGCATTCACTTTTCGTGGTCGCGTTCTATCACGCGAGGGGAGTGATGCAAGGCCGCAGCACCGAGTTTCAAGATGATCCAGGCCCACAATTCCCAGCCCACCTCTCAGAACCGCCGGCAGATGAGGCACGTGCCCGACATTTGATGCGCAACGGCGCGATCGAATCGGTGAAATTATCAAGGAGACTGAAATGGCGATCTTCACCGATAGCAACAGCGCTCGCGTTGCCAGCGTTCTTCGCAACGCCCTTCGCGGGCGAGGCCTACATCGAGGAATAGTCGAGATGACATCGATCAATAATTTTGTAACGTCCGACGCGGTTCATCTCTTTACCGACGCCGGGCTGATGGACTCCGGGTGCACGAAACTTGAAGCGGTTGCCAGTAAGGCCGCGCTGCTACCTGAGTATCACGCCGTCTTCGCGGCGAACGGCATGGTCTTCATTGAACAGCTTCTTCGTGCGGTGCTCGCATAGGTCCGGTTCGACGATTTCGATGCGTTAGTGTCGGGTTTCCTGAAGTAATCAGGCGTGGGACCGATCACGGAACGGGTTACGGCGCGCCGTCTCATTGGCCGAGTTGTGAAGTTGTTCTTGCTGGTTGGTTACTGGGCCAGGATGCGCCGGCTGCCGTCGTTTTCGCGTCGCAAGGTGGATTTGTCGCAAAGCCTGTAGCGCAGTTCATTCGCCCGTCGATTCCGGGGCTCACTTTGGACTCGCAGGAGATTGAGAGCTCAGGCTTGTCGCTCATGCGCAAGCAGCGCGACACGGATTTCGCGGTCGAGGACCCAAACCAAGGTGGCTTCATCAAGTCGAAATGGATGCGCCGGGCTGTCCACGGATTTTGCCAACATACGGTCGTAACGCGCGAGGCGATCACAACGAAGGTGATCGAACGGTGGCCGGATATGCCCTGATGGATTTGTGAGGTTCAAAATGAAAGTCGGATTCAACAACCTCCACCCAGATAGCGCGCGTGACCAGCGTTTCTTTGTCGGAATTCGGGCACTAGTTCTGATTTTTGAAAAATGGAGCAGCTAAGCGGCTATGGGGACAGTGAAGTGGTTCAACCCCCGAAGGGGTACGGGTTCATCCAACCTGACAACGGCGGCAAGGATGTATTTGTCCATATCTCCGCCGTTGAGAAGGCCGGCCTGAGCAGCCTCAACGAGGGAGCCAAAGTCAGCTTCGACGTCGTGAACAATCGCGGCAAAGATTCAGCGGGAAATCTACGGATGGGTTGACCAGCCGAGCCGAATCACGCTGGTGGGCCCAGCACTCCCGGCGCTCTGATCCGCAATTGGATCGGCAGCCGGGAGCATTGGGGCTGGAAAGCGAGCCGTGCCATGTTCCCCCTTTAACGACAATGGGTAGATCGGCGGACTCCGGTAGTTGTACCGACTCCATTTTCGGAACGGGGTGTTCTACTGTGAGAACACCGGCGAGATTTAAGTACCAAAACTGATTTCAAGTTGTCCGGGAATGCCGCAGTGGGGCTGGAACCACGCTGCGGCTTTTCCCGTGGGCGAGGCGCAACCCGAGGCTGCCTGTTTTCCGTCAGGGCTCCAAATCACCAGTTCGTCGATCCTCTTGCTCCTACGCTTAGCGACCCGATGGAGCGCGCGTCGGTTCGATCGTGCCGTTAGCGGCGATAGTGACGTCTGCCTACCCATCGCCGGCTCAAGTATGCTCAATAATGGCAGAGACACTCAAAACACCGCCGGTGTCGTCCCTAACCCAAATAGCTATCCGTCCAGGCCGGCCGGCAAAGGTGAAGTCGCGCACGGCCTCGCCAAGGGCGATCAGCGCCATTTTTCGGGCGGCGTCAACGCTGGCGAATTCCTCACCCGCGCTGTCTACGGTAACGAGGTCCGCTTCATGGTAGTCGAAATGATATCGAACCATGCCGGCTAAATCACTCCGGGTGGGGACGTTCCAAAAACATTGCTGAGTTTTGATCTTTCGCTTGGGCTCAGCTCATGAAGATATTCAGGGCTGAACTCGGCTACAGCTTGCAGTTCCTGCGGGCGGAGCAGAGTAACGGTTTGGTTTTCCCATTCAATGAGGCCCAAACCCCTGAGTTCCTGGATCGTCCTGTTCACGTGAACTATCGAAAGTCCACGTGCATCGGCAACATCTTGCTGCGTGAGCGGAATCCGGAAGCTGCCGTTGTCCGCCAGCCCAACGAATTCCATGCGAGTGGTAAGCTCGCAAAGAAGATGCGCGAGTCGACCTAAGGCTTGGCGGGCTCCGAGATTCTCAACCCATTCGCGATAGATGGAAGCCTGTATCAGCGTTTCGCGCCAAAAAGCGTGTGCAAGTCCGAGAGAGTCGGTCATCATCTCTCTGAGAGATGAATGAAGCACAGCGGCTATCGTCGAATTGCCTATGCTGCAAAGATCACAATCCGCGATCGGCAAATGCAGGGTAGGCAAGTCGGGCATGTCCCCAGCCATGTAGAACGAGGAGATCTGATTTCGATCATTCACCACTCTCAGCTAGAAAGCCGTCGATCACAACGATGCAGCTGCTGGGCTTGTCTCCTTCGCGAACCGCGTATTCGCCATCAGCCAGGGATTTCACCCTGTATGGTATGCGCGTGAGTCTAACCTTATCTCGTTCAGATAAACCGCCGACCGCCTGTAGGCGCGCTATTAGCTTCTGATGCGGCATTCATGCTCCCGTGCGATGCAGGCGGGAGCCCAGTTGGTCTCTCAGCCACCGACGCCTACGGACAAAGCCTTGGCCAGTGATGGCATATTAACGCATGAGGGCGGGCGGAGTGCAACCGACGATGTAGGAAAATTCCAAGTCAAGTCTTGGACTTGTCCAATTCAGCCTGCTTTTTTCGAATCCGGCAATGGCCTACCTCAGAGACGCGAAGCCGGTCCCAATCCCTCCGTCGCGACGAACAGTTTCTTTCTTCTCGGGCAGCCTGGCGCGCCCTCAAACGTATGAGCGACGTTTGCCAGACGGCGCGCGGTACGCAAATCCGCGCGACTTCAGATTTAACCTCACGTCTCAATTTAGGATACAAATGCCAACGACCTCGTAGTCCAACTCGGCGCAAAACTGGACCAATTCGCCCAGCGATATGAATCAAGCTGGCGATATGGCGGATGCAGCAATTGATCGCATTGAACGATCATTAGCCAATTTGAATCCGACTGCGGGCGGCTTTGCGTCGCTCGGCGATGCCGCCGCCATCGCGTGAGGAGTTTCGAGACGCAAGCTTTGACTTGATTGCCGACGTGGAGAAGGTCGATCCTGAATCCTATCTGCTGCACTGCATGGAGATTCAGCGCCGCAAGCGCTTCGATGGACGCCATGTTGTTGGCGGCCTTGCGTATTGACAACGATCACGGCCGCGCTTGAGCTGGCGCCAGACCTTGCGCACGCCATAGACCCGGAAGTTCTGATCGAAGACGCACCGGACCTCGATCTTCAGCGCGGCGTCCTGCCTGGCGCGCGCCGACAGCCTGGCGGGATCGTGCCGTTTGGTCACCTGGGCGTGGTAGGTCGAGGGGGGCGATCGGCAACACCTTGCAGATCGGCTCGACCCCATGCGCCCCACGATGATCGTCGATGAACGCGATCATGGCTTGGACCGGCGGTCGAGCTCCCCTCGCCCGAAAGGCGAATGTCTTCATTCGCCGAAAGGGGCCATCGCAAAATAAGCGCTTGCCTTGCGCAGGATTTCGTTGGCCTGTCGAAGCTCACGGTTCTCCCGCTCCAGGGCCTTCAGCTTCTCGGCCATCTCCGTCGGAACGCCGACCCGCTGCCCGCTGTCGATCTCGGCCTTCTTACCCCAGTCATGCAGCGTCTGCGGTGTGCAGCCAATCTTGGCGGCAATCGATGTCACCGCCGCCCACCGCGAAGGGTGCTCACTGGCGTGATCCAAAACCATCCGAACCGCACGCGCCCGGACCTCGGGTGAAAATTTGTTCGTCGTCTTGCTCGTCATGGCTCCGCCTTCTCAAGAGTTGGAGCCTCCGGCAATCCCGGGGCGTTTCATCCGGTTCTGTATAGCGAAGACTTGGTTGGCGACGGGCAGGTGCTCTTCGAACATGCCAGCAAGCTCAACTACGAAGGCATCGTCTCGAAGTGGGCAGATGCGCTGTACCGTTCGGAGCGAACAGAAGCTTTGGCAAAGGTCAAAACCGTACACACCGGAACATTCCGATGGGTTCATCAAGGACTCGTCGGGCGTTGCCGCTCTCTATCTCGGCAAGCAGGAAGGGAAAGAACTGGTCTACATGGGCAAGGTCGGCACGGGCTGGAGCCGCACAAAGTCGGAAAAGATTAGGAAGGCTCTCGATGCCGTCGTGAGCCCGAAGGTCAAGCTGACGAAGCCCATTAAGAAGCCCAAGGCTACGTGGGTCAAGCCGAAGTTCTTCGCCGACGTCGAATACCGCGACATCACATTGGAGGGCTTACTCAGGGCGAGCTCTTTCAAGGGGCTGAGCAAAGGAACGCGCGGCTGATAACCGCGTTTCCCCTCAAAATAGGGAGGAGGAACGTGACCGACAATCTCACCAAGAGAGAGCAGCCCGACCGCAGCAAGGTCAACATGCACGAAGCCTATGAGGTTAAGCACTGGACCCATGCCTTGGGTGTCACCAAGGAGGAGCTTCAGAAGGCGATCGATAAGGTTGGCAACTCGGCGGCAATCGTTCGCAAGGAGTTGGGCAAAGCAGACGATGCGGGATGAGGAGCGTGAGAGTCTGTTGTTCTTGATCGATGTAGCCATCGCTCCCTGCATGTCCGGTCTCCTCGTGACCTTCGCCCACGTGATCGGGGGACTATTGTTTGACTGATCCGAATTGTCCCATCTGCCACTCGCTGGGCTGGGTCTGCGAGAACCATCCCGATCGCGCTTGGAGTGAGACTGCGGGCGGTTGCGAGTGTGGTGCCGGCATGCCCTGTGAGTGCAACAGGACCGACGGCATCGACTTACCCGACATCGAGGGGATAATCGAGGAAGTCTAAGGCGGCCCCAAGAAGACCTGGCATTGATGGAAGGCCAGTTCAAGATCGCGCTTCCAAAGCGAACTCAGTTCAAGCGGTACCGCCCGGAAGCCGTAGCGCCAGCTGAACGCCAGAGCGGCGAGTTGCGTTCGCGGCGACAAAGGCAAGTAGCGCAGGAGAAATCTCGATATCGGTGTCAGCCGCGCGCTGAGCGACCGCATCGGCGACTTCCGATGTTGTGTCCCGTGGCCATCTCTCGATCGAATTGAAGGCGACGATCCGCACCGGATAGGTATATTCGCCTGACAGAAGACGGTGCCGGATATCATCGAGAGCGGTGTCTCGTTCGTCGGTCTCGCGCCATGCGCAGCCGGCGCGGCGCCGAAATCTTCGAGTACAAGATAGATGTCGCGTTCTAACCGATCGAGCTGTTGATCGGCGCGGGTTCCCGACGCCGATCGGCGAGCTAAGCTATCGATACAGTGAGGGGTGAAGGGTCAATGTTGGGCGCTTGTTCACTATTTGACGGCGCCCCCGGTAATGCCCGCGATGAAGCGATCTAGGAAGAGATTGTAGGCGATCGCCACGGGGAAGGCGGCGATCAAGGCGCCGGCCATGATCTCGCCCCAGAAGAACACGTCGCCCCGGATCAGGTCGGTCGACACGCCCAGCGTGATCGGCTTTTGGTCGGACGACGAAATGAATGTCAGCGCGTAGACGAACTCCTGCAAGGTCAGGGTGAACGTAAAGATCACCACCGTCAGGATTGCAGGCACCGACAGTGGGACCGCCATCTTGATGAAGGCTCCAAACAGACTGCAGCCGTCGACGATTGCGGCTTCCTCGATCTCGACCGGCAGGGCCTTGAAGAATCCCATCAGCAACCAGGAGCAGAACGGGATCGTAAAGGTCGGGTAGATCAACACCAGCGACCACATCGAGTTTTGCAGACCGAGTTCGGCGATGATCCGGGACAACGGCAGGAACAACAGGGTCGGCGGCACCAGGTAGGTCAGGAAGATCATAATCCCGAGCGCTTCGCCCTTGCGGCTGGTCATGCGGGCCAGGCTGTAACCGGCCGGAACCGCGGTGACCAGCGTGATCGCGGTGACGCAGACGCCAATAATCAGCGAATTCAACAGCCAGCGCGCGAACAGGGTCTCCTGGAAGAGGTACTTGACGTGCTCGAGCGTCGGCGGCTCATTGAACCAGAATGGGATGTTGGTGACATCGTAAAGATCACTGTTCTGTTTGAACGCCGTGATCACCATCCAATAGAACGGAAAGGCCGCCAGGATAACGAAGAATGCGACGCCGAGGAAAAACCCGGTTCCGCGGAGCGAGCGAACAAAAGACCGCGACATGTCAAATCTCCCGGCGACGAATAAAGCGCAGCATGAAAATCACCACGACAAGCAGCACCGGCAGCATGAACAGCGAGATGGCCGCGCCGTGCGACACGTCGCCGGAAACGATGCCGGTCTGAAAACCCGCAAAGCCCAGGACTGACGTCGCGCCACCGGGGCCTCCCATTGTCAGCAAAAAGACGATGGAAAGATCCGTGAACGTGAACACGATGCCGAATATCAGGCCGATAGCCATGATTGGCAGGATCATCGGCAGGACGATCTGGTAGTTGCGGCGCCAGAAACCCGCGCCATCGATCGTCGCAGCGTCGATCACGTCCTGTGGAACCGCAGTGATGCCGGCGAGAAAGATCACGATGGCAAATGGAAAGAAGCGCCAGGCGTTGATAATGACAATGCACAGCATCGCGAGGTAGGGATTGCCGAGCCAGTTCGGCGCCTCGTCGCGAGTAAGGATACCAGCTGCAATCATGGTCCAGTTGATCACGCTGTAGAGCGAATCGAACATCCATTGCCAGGCGATCGTGGCGAGCGCGACCGGTACAGCAAATGGCAGGATGATCAGCGCCCGCACAATCTTCCGGCCGGGGAAGGGCTGCAACAGCAGGAAGGCGCCGAACTTTCCGAGTACGAGGCCGAGCAGTTGCGACCCAAATGTAAAGATGAAGGTGTTCCGCAGCGTGTCAAGGAAAGTGGGATTTTGCAGTATCTGCTCGAAGTTGGCCAGACCGACAAACTTCCAGGTCGGGTTGTAGATTGTATAGGCGCTGAGCGAGTAGTAGACCGCGAGCAGAAGTGGCAGGCCTACCAATAGCAGGACGTAAAGGATCGCCGGTGCGACCAGAATCGTTTCAAGCACCTCGCGCCGGTCGAGGACAAAGCGAAATCGTGAAATCGGCTTGGCAATAGGTTCGGCGATGACGGCCATCGGTGAATTCCCCGCTCAGTGGCGACTGCTACGATTGCCGTTGGCGTCGAAGTGGCGCAATGCGCTGTTCCTCACCGCAAACGGATGCCATTCGCCGGGACGAATGCTTTCTTTGGCTACGTGGGCCGGTGGCAACTTCGCCGTGATCGGCTGCTTTGAATCAAAGCCATCCATCACACCGTAAACAATGCGCTCGGATCCGAGATACTCGGAGCGATCGACGCGAAATAAAAACTGGGTCGCGCCCCCGTCTTCGATCATATCCCTGGGCAAGAAATTCTCTGGCCGGAATCCGAGATAGCCGCCGCCGTTGCGGGTGACGATGTTCATCGGCGGCGCGCCGACAAAGGTCGCGACAAAAAGGTCGGCAGGATCTTCATAAATATCAGTTGGCGTTCCCACTTGCCGAACCCGTCCATGGTCGATGACCGCGATACGGTCGCCCATGCCCATCGCTTCGACCTGGTCGTGGGTCACGTAGATGGTGGTGAGGCCAACGCGCTGCTGAAAGTTTTTGATCTCCTGGCGAGCCGAGGTGCGCAGCTTGGCGTCGAGATTGGACAGCGGCTCGTCGAGCAGAAGCGCGGTCGGTTCGCGGACGAGCGCGCGCGCAAGCGCAACACGCTGGCGCTCGCCGCCGGAGAGCTGGCGCGGCCGCCGGTCGAGAAGATGGCCGATGCCGAGCAGCTGCGAGGCCCACTCGACCTTCTTTTCGATTTCCTCGCGGGGCACGCGCTGCGTGCGCAGCGGAAAGGCAATGTTGTTGCGTACTGTGTAGTGTGGATAAAGGCCATAGCTCTGAAACATCATCGCGACGCCGCGAGCGCGTGGAGGGATGTCGTTGACGACGTTGCCGCCGATCAGGAGATCGCCGCTCGTCTGTTGCTCGAGGCCGCAAATGATGCGCAGAAAGGTCGTCTTGCCGCAGCCCGAGGGGCCGAGCAATACCATGAACTCGCCGTTCGGCACCGTAAGCGAAATGCCGTTGACGGCGGCGACCTCGCCGAACTTCTTGACGATATCCCTGGTCAATACCGCTGCCATCGAACCTCCCGAGAACTAATGGATGGCGCTCTGCCGCCAATCGTTCGACGGAGCGCCAATCTTGTTTGCCAATTGGCGGCAACGGCAGCATCCGGACCGACCAAAAAGGGGGTCCGGTCCAGGCACGGCCTCAGGCTTTCTCGTGCCACTTCTTGAAGATGGCTTCCGACTGTTGGTGCGCCCATTTGACCGAATCCTCGGCGGACATCTCGCCGGTCGCCGCCTTCGCCATCATGTCGCAGATGACGAAGTCGTTGTAGACCTCGTCGACGGCGGGCCAGGACGGACCGGGATATCCCGGAGAGGCGGACCACTGGTCGGAGTCCTGCAGCACCGCTAGTTTGTTGGTCGGCGTCGACGTCGGATCGTTCGAGAGGATCGGCATGGGCTTCGGCACAAGGTTGGCGAAGCAGGGATTGTTGTACCCTTCACTCGCCTTAAACGCTTCCGGCCAATGGTCGGCGTAGTATTTGAGGAAATCGATTGCGCCATCCTTGTTCTTGGCGAACTTCCAGATACCGTAGAACTCGGAGGCGCCGCCCATGATCTGGCGCACCGGTCCCTTCGGCGGAGCCATCACGAACGTGTCGTCGGCGCCTTTCTTGTTTGCCTTCTGGAACGTCCGATAGGCCGAGATCGGGTTGACGATCATCGAGCCGATGCCCGAAACGAGATAGCGGTTGTTGCTGGAGTCATCCCACGACAGCACTTCCGACGTCATTGCCTCCTTGTATAGCGCGGCGACGAACTTGACGGCTTCGACCGTCTCCTTGCTGTTGAGCACGACTTCCTTGCCTTCGGCGTCCTGAAGCGCACTGCCAAAGCTCCACAGCAGGCCGCGCCAAGTCGTGTTCGGATCGTTGCTGTGCCCGAGTGAAATGCCGACCGGATGACCCTTGGCTTTCAGCTTGGCGCCGCCAATGCGAACATTGTCCCAGGTGTCCGGCTTCATCCCGATCTCATCCCACATGCCCTTGCGATACATGGCGGGGAAGTTGATGTAGAAATCGGGGAAAGCCGACCAGGTCTTGTCGTCCTGGTTATATCCGATCTGGCGGCCGATCGTGCTGATCTTGCCGTACTTCTTCTCGGTCGCCTGGACGAGGCTTGTCACGTCAACGAGGAATTTGCGGTAGAGGTGCGCCCCGCCTGCGCCGTTCCAGCCGAACAGATCGTGACCTGATTGGGCCGAGGCTTCGGCGGCCGCACGCGCGGCGACGTTAGCGACCGGGATGTGGTCGACGGTGACCTCGATACGGTTCTTCTGTCCCCAGTCCTTTGCGAACGTATCGAACCACTTGTCGTACTCCGGGACGAAATGGCTCCATTGCACGATGGAGAGCGATTTGGTGTCGGCAAGCGCGCGGGAGACGAATGGCGCAGCAAGGGAAGGCGCCGAAACGGCGGCAAGCGTAAGACTGGCTTGTTTCAAGAAGCGGCGTCGCGTGACGCGCAAATATTTGCCCGTGCTCATCTGGATTCCTCCTGTGGATGTGGCCAGTTGGAGAAGGCTCATCCAGATGAGGGATCAGTCTAGCTCGGTCCTGGATCTTGCTATTTTCAACGTCACTATAGCTTTGAGGTCCCGATCGGCCTTTCTACTAAAGACGGTCACTCAGTACGCTGCCGTACAAGGATTGACAGCCGACGAAGTCGCGCGGCGCTGGCCGAAGCAGGCTATTTGAATGACTGTCAGACGCAGCAAAGACAGCTGCGCATAAGGTCGGCGGCCGCGGAAATGCGGTGCTCATGCAGGCCGCTGCGAGTTAGGCGCCCGTATTCCGACGCTATGATCTGATAGCATTCGCATGTTCGAAGCTCGAGGGCCGCGTGATTGCACACGTCGATGCCGCCTCGCTGCCTGATGAGCCCGCCGGACTGCTCCAGTTCCGCAAGCGTCGTCGTGATGCTGGCGCGTCGCACGCCCAGGGTGACGGACAGCACGTCGTGCGTCACGGGAATGACCCGGTCATCCAGACGGTCGGCTGCAAGCAGCAGCCAGCGGCTCAGCCGTTCCTCGAGGCCGTGGCGGGCGCTGCAAAGAGTTGTCTGGGTGTTCTGGACCAACAGCGCGTGGACGTAGCTGAACAGCTGCTGCTGGATGTCCGGGTATCTGTGTGCGGCCCGGCGCAGGTCGGGCACCGCGATGCGCAACGCATAACCCGGGACCGACATCAGGCAGCGATTGGGCGACCGCTGGATGCCGAGCGCCGCGGTCACACCGACAAAGCCGAGCCGTCCGACCATCGCGATCTCCACCGGACCATCGCGCTGCGTTCGCGCCAGCAGCGATGCGACGCCGCGTTCGATGAAGTAGATGTGCTCGATGGGATGGTGGTAGTCCTGAAGGATCGCCCGGCGTTTGAGCGCAACGGGCTGCAGGAAAGGACGAAGGCGCTCAAAGGACGCCGGCGCAAGACCGGCCAGCAGACGGTTTTGAACCCGAACCGTCTGCTCGCGGTTGGCACGGCTCAGCGCACTTACGAGCACTATCCCATGGCGCTGTCCTCGAGATGCGTCCCCATCGGCCCTCGTTCGGCTGAGATCAGGGCTTGTTCCCCGCGAAGCTACTCTCTCTTCCATCTAGAGTCACTGGCACCCGACAATCCGGCGATCCCGCTAAAGGCGCCTTCACCCCCCGAACGAAAGGCAGGCGCCAGCAGGACGGGAGGGCGGCCGAGTTGGAGGCCGACCGGGCCCCCGTCGAGAAACGGTCGCAAGCCGATGAGGCGCGCTGGCAGAAGCAGAGGGAGAAAACTCGAAAGCGCGCTGCGGCGGGCGCGAAACTAGGTGGGAAGCACCGACACCATGACTTGGACCTCGCAGAAGCGAGGCAAGGGGACCCTGGCCATATTTCCATTCATCTGTGAGGTCAGCAGGCTGATGAGGCGGGTCCCTAGGCCGCTGTTGACCTCGCTGGGGCAGCCGACGCCGTCGTCCCGCACGGTGACCGTGATCCGACCGCTCAAAGCCCTGATGTTCACTTCCACCGTGCCGTCTGTCCTTCCGGAAAGGCGTACTTGAACGCGTTTGTCACCGGCTCGACGATCAGCCCGATGGATCCGGCCTGAGAGCTCTTCACCGAGCCGAGTCGCAGTGCACCTGTATCGCGATCGGACGCACTCCACGATGAAAGTCCGCCAGGCTTGCGCACAGCCGGTCCGCGTAGGGCGCAAGATCGACGAGGTCGCTGTCGGCGACGCGCAACCTGTCGTGCACCTTCGCCACCGCGTCCATCCGTGCGACGGCCGAGGCGATCGCGGCCTGCGGCACAGGATTGGGATCGGAACGCGCCTGCAGTCGAAGGATTGAGATGAAGATCGCGAGTTCGTTTCTGGTGCGATGCGCGAGCTCCTGCAAGAGGACATCGCCATATGACTTGGCTTGCGAAAGCCTGTCCAGAGTCTTCCGCAAGGTTTCGGTGACAGCGGCAATCAACAGGCCCATCACTAGAAAGTCGATCAGCGGGACGATTGCAGAGGTGACCGGCGGGGACATGAAATAAGCCGCGGCCATCACTGCGCTCGCCGCGGTGGCCAACACGCCGGACCCATGGTCGGAGATCACTCGATGCAAGGAATACTGCCGGGATGAACAGCAGCAGAGGAAGGGAATCCAGAGCGTCGAAGAGCAGGAGCTTTGCCGTGAACGTGATTCCGACCAGGCCGCGGGTCAGAAGGTACCGCACCCACGTGGGGTAACGCGGCGTCACGGCGATCAGGCGGAGCAGTAGGCGTTCCATCACCGTCGGCGTTTCGACGCATGTTCCTTGGGTCGCCTCACCTGCCATCACCGGGTGGGTCGAGCAGGAGCGACGAGTGCTCTCAAGGCTTTCCTTTATGCGTGCGGCGCTTCGACCATATCGATCGACACGGTATTACAGCGCGCTTAGATTGCCCACGCCGGAGACAAGACCGACAACCATTGAGGGTTGGACCGTTCTTGATGTTAGAGGCGGGATGGCGGTTCTTGGAGGGCCCGACGGGGTTCGGATGGCAACACGGGGTGACACCGTTCCCGGCATCGGACGAATCGACTCCATCGTGCGTTGGGCAACCGCTGGATCGTTGCAACAGCCAGTGGATTGATCTCGACGCCATAGAAGGCGCGCGGACCTCTCTTCCTTGTTTTCTACAGCGTATCCGGCGTTTTGAGTTCGTGGTGGATCAGCTCTTCCTTCAGCTGTCGCTCCGCTTCCAAATAGAACTCTTGATCCCGCCCCTTAGGCATTCCCGCTTGCTCCCACAGCTGATATGCGCGGCGCTCGACGTCCTTCTGGGTCAAAGGACCTGCCATGGTGCGTTACTCCCAATGAGACCAAGCGCGGTTTAGGCTCACCGCCCTGTTCACGTAGTTCTTGTACGGTTCTCCCTAATCCACATCTGGCTCATCATGCCGTTGCAGCTGCAGGACATCACCGCTCCGCACCTGATCGATCAGCGCAAGTTCAGTCGCATTCAAGGTAGCTGAGGCCCCATGCCGCCGTGATGTCAAGGAAAACTGGAGGTCCTGAACGGCTGACTTAATTTCGTCGCTGACCTTGAGAACTCTTCTTCTGCTGTTGCGCCAGTTATGTGCAGAGTAAAGCACGGGTACGGCAGAGCCTGTGCTTAGAACGAGCATGTCACGCTTGTCATTGCGATAGACATCAAACACTTTTCGACCCCGCTGATCATCTTGAACAAAGCAACAAACATGTTTTGTCGTCTCAATGGACGAGCTTAGGATCTCGAACGGCTGTGCGGGTTGGAAATCTGCAGCACTCGCGACTTTTGCTTCACCGCGTTCCGGATCTGGAACGAACTGATGCAAACTCGGACCATCGCCAAATTGGGCGCGCTAGGCAGTTCTTTGAGCGATGCCGTGAACGGCACGAGACGGGACGACCGGCTTGTAATCCTCCCGTGCGGAGCGAAGATGTCCTGGTGTCGCAACAGCAATGATCAGCCGCACGTGGTTCTGGGAAGGTATACTCTCTGGCAAATTTAGGAGACCCGCACTTCAGAGATAAGTTGCGCGATACCGTCCGCACACGCCGGCAGCGGCCGCAGCCTCCGCGCCGTAGCTTCGCAACGCCGGGGCTGGACGCGGCGCGAAGCTGGATGCAGTGACTGCGGCCGACCACTCTGCGCGGCCCTCATCGGCTAGCCGTCACCTCCTTCCGTGGTCAGAAGGTTCGTGCGCGCGCAGAAACGCGTCCGTCAGCGAGCGCGAGAGCGCGCTCATCTGCATCAGCCAGCTCCAGCTCGAAGTGGCCGCCAACACCGTGATCGTCTCGAGCGAACTGTGGTAAGGCCAGAGCATTCCCATGGCCGACTGTTGATAGCGACGGTAGCAATCCGTATCGCAATAACGCCGTCGCGTAGACAAATGCCGGACGTAACTCGCGCCCAATGGCTGGGCGCACGCGCTGCAGGTGGCGCCGTAGCTGGGTCGTCCATGATTGATGAGCATGAATCTCAAGGTCGTGTCCTCTCCTGCCGACAGGCGCATCGCCGATCGTCTCGAGCACGTGTCCGCTCAAGACGCCGCTCGCGTACGCCCCTCGATCAACGGCGCAGCTTCGCCATGAAGCGCGTAGCACTCATAGTCGCAGTAAGGCAGTTGCGTCCTGGCGTCGCGCAGATAACCAGTGCTGATCTGCTCGCAGCACCATAGACAGAACGTCGTGCGGAAAGGGGTTCTGTCGTTCACCAATATGAATCTCACGTGGCACCTCCCAGCGCGAAGCAGTAGGCCGTGTCGACCGGAGAGGCGGACGGCGGCGGCGCGCAAAAATGGTTGCGGCCGTCGGGATTGTCTCTGTTTCGCTCGACCTTCTGGGACGGGATCAGGATGTATTTCCCGTCTTCCCGGCGTCGCGCGTAGACCCTGCCGTCGACGTATCGTACCTCGGTCGGATAGCAATCCGCATTGTTGCAGCAGCTGAGCACCGGATTGTCGGGCATACGCCAGCTGGAATAGAACTTCTCGTGCAGGAGCTGATCCTGGAGCGGATGATGACGATGTGCACTATCCGGTCCAACCTCGTCGGCCTCCACTCCCGTTATCAACGGAAGCGGCAGCGCGATCATCAAGAGGAGCTTGCAAGCACGGTTCAGCACGCAGCCTCCTGTTCAGAATTGGCGGATGGAGCGGATCGAAGGACAAATCCTCATGCCGCCTGAAATCGGAACAACCATCGGCGGTCGCGTTCGCGACGCGCCCTGAAGCGGTCGAGACATTTTCTGGAGCACAGTGGCGTTCGCCAGGAATAATATCGGATCAGGCCAAACTTGCCGCTACAGACAGCGCAACCTTTTACAGCAGGACCGCGCTCGGAGTGTTCAGGCGTATCGCACATCATACTCTCCCGGCTTCATGGCCGTGGATTCGCTCGTACGCTGACGCAGAGCCATCCACGCTCCGTTCGTGAAATGCAGCCTATTAATCGTGATCAGCCATTCATGCGGCAAGTCGGGCAACGGTCGCAGAGCTGTAGCAGCACATCGAGCTAATTGCCGGCTTGTGCCTTGCACATCGCGTCCCCTCGATTGGTTATGAGACTAATCCGCCCGCAACGGACCGCTCAACTGTACGGAGGTAAATGTGCGCTATGACTTGGGATGCGCGAGCTATACGTAAGTTTGTCCCGTAGTTTCGGACCCCGCCGCACCTTCGCAACGAGACGGCGCAAGGCCGGCAGGCTGCACGGTCACCGCGAATTTCGGCGCGGAGTTCTAACTTGGTCGGAGGGAATTGCTCCCCTTGCTGCAAAGTGCTCTACTTGCTGCGGCCCCAGCGAGCCGGGACGCCTGCGATGATGCCTGGCCAAATCGCGAAATTCGGGAATTCGGCCGCACAATTGCTGCTCGGCGGCCTCGCGGCACTTCGATCTTTCGGCAACGGCGAGAAGGACAGGCCCGCTGTCGGAGATGACTCGCGGCAAGACATCCTCGATCTACGCGACGCCGTGAAGCAGTGGCGCGAGGTGTTCGAGCACAATCCGGTCATGTACTTCATGGTCGATCGGGCCGGAACGGTGCTCAACGTCAATACATTCGGCGCCGCACAGCTGGGCTACACCGCGGCCGAGCTGATTGGCCAGTCCGTGCTCAACGTCTTCTTCGAGGAGGACCACGACTTTGTTCGCCGATGTGTAGCATTGTCCCTGGAAACCCTGCACCAGTCGCATACTTGGGAGATTCGCAAGTTCCGGAAGGACGGATCGGTCCTTTGGGTCCGTGAAAACGCCAAGGCGATGCTGCGCGGCGACGGCACGCCGATCGTGCTGGTCGCCTGCGAAAACATTACCCAGCGCAAGGAGGCGGAGGATGCGCTACGCCAGAGCGAGGCCTACCTCGCCCAAGCCCAGGAACTGAGCCGCACCGGCAGCTTCGGCCTCAACATCGTAACAGGCGCGATCGTCTGGTCAATGGAAACCTTTCGCATCTTCCAATGCGACCTGGCGGTGAAGCCGACCTTGGATTTTGTTGTCCAGCGCATCCATCCGGAAGATCGCGCTGCGGTCAGCAAGACCCTCGATCGAGCCGCCCGCCGAGCAGCGGATTTCGACCATGAATATCGCCTGCTGATGCCTGACGGATCAGTCAAATATCTCCATTCCGTAGCCCGCGCGGTCAGACATGGATCCGGGCTCATCGAATTTGTCGGGGCTGTCACCGATGTCACGGTTGCAAAAGAGGCGGAACAGAGGCTGCGCCGCAGCGAGGCCTATTTGGCCGAGGCACAGCGGCTCAGCCATACAAGCAGCTGGGCCTGGGATGTGCGTCGTCAGGAGTTTGCCTACCGATCGGCTGAACTCTACCGCCTGTTCGGATTTGACCCAGGCCAGATCGAAGTACCGGCGCGGGCTTTCCAGCAACGCATCCTCCCTGAGGATTTCCAACGGATCGTCGAGGTGGAACGTCGGGCCGTCCGGCGAAAGGAACCCTTTGAAGTTGACTTTCGCATTGCGCGCCCGGACGGCTCGATACGACGAGTCCATACCGAGGGACATCCCATCGTCAACAGCGACGGCGAAGTGATGGAGATCATCGGTACCCACGTGGATGTCACCGAGCAGATCGCTGCAAAAGAAGCGCTGCAAAGGGCATTTGATGAACTCAAGACATCCGAGCAGCGGTTCCGGGACTATGCTGAAACGGCATCTGACTGGTTTTGGGAGACCGGGTCGGATCACCGTATCACGCAGATATCGGAACACGCCGATACGGCCAGTGCTACGCCGACGGGCTTGATTGGCCTGAGCCGTTGGGACATTCCGCCCGACGCTGAGCTTGAGCCGGGAAAGTGGGAGCAGCATCGCGCGACGCTCGACGCCCACCTCCCGTTCCGCGATCTGGTTTACCGTGGCAGGGATCGCAATGGATCTCCAATTTACGTGCGCACCAGCGGCAAGCCCTTACATGATGCGGACGGCCATTTTCTCGGATATCGGGGCGTCAGCAGCGATGTGACGGCGGCTATCCGCGCCGAGCAGGCTGAAGAAGCGCTACGCAAAGCGCAAGCCGAGCTCGCCCATGTCACGCGCGTCACGACGCTCGGCGAACTCACCGCCTCGATAGCCCACGAAATCAACCAGCCTCTTGCCGCCGTGATCTCCAATGCGGACGCCTGTATCAGCTGGCTCGGTCGCGACCCGGCCAATCTGGACGCTGCGCGACGTTCCGTGGAATGGATTGTCGAAGACGCAAATCGGGCTAGCGAGGTGATCCGCCGGATTCGGGCGCTCGCGAAGAAGACCGAAATCGAGATGGTTGCGCTCGACATCAATCAGGTTGTCAGGGAGGTGATAGCCTTCGTTCGGCGCGAGCTCGCTACAAATGCCGTGTCGGTGCGAATGGAGTTGTCGTCCGGCCTGCCCAAGATTTGCGGCGATCGGATCCAACTCCAGCAGGTGCTGATCAACCTTGTCGTGAACGGGATCGAAGCCATGCAAGCCAATGTTGACCGTCCGCGCGAGCTGGCGATCCGCTCCAGTCAGGCTGGCGAGGACGGCGACCGCCACCTGCTCCTCACCGTGAGAGATCGCGGTGTCGGCCTTGGCTGCGACGTGACAGACCGCATCTTCACACCGTTCTTCACCACAAAGTCGAGCGGCCTGGGCATGGGACTATCGATCTGCCGATCGATCATCGAGGCTCACGCCGGCCGGCTTTCGGCCCTTCCCAATGAGGGGAGCGGCGCAACGTTCCAGATTGCCCTGCCCTTCCCACACAAGGACACGTCGTGACGGACCACGCCAAGCCGATGCAGGCACAGGCGAGTGCCGACGATCCGATCGTCCTGATCGTCGATGACGATCCGTCGATGCGCCGTGCGCTCACCAATCTTTTTCAATCGGTCGGCCTCAGGGTCGAGGCCTTCGGCTCAGCGGCGGAGGTCATGGAAGCCAAGCCGCCGGCGGTCCCCAGTTGCCTTGTGCTCGACATCCGGCTGCCGGGCTCGAGCGGCTTCGACCTCCAGACGGACCTCGCGAAGGCCAACATTCGCACGCCCATTATCTTCATCACCGGCCATGGCGATATTCCCATGACCGTCAGGGCCATGAAGAGTGGCGCCATCGATTTTCTGACCAAGCCGGTGCGCGACCAGGACATGCTGGATGCGGTTCAGGCTGCCATTGATCGAGATCGCAGGCGGCGCAATGCCGAGAAGTCGGTCGCAGGAGTGCGGTCCCGTTTCGAGGGTCTGACCGCGCGCCAGCGCGACATCCTCGCCCTGGTTGCGTCCGGCCTGATGAACAAGCAAGTCGCCGCCGAGCTTGGATTGGCAGAGATTACCGTCAAGATCTATCGCGGACAGATCATGCGGAAAATGGGCGCCAAGTCATTGGCCGATCTCGTCAGAATGACCGAGGCGCTCGGAATCCCACGCCCAGGGGGAAACGTGCAAACCTAAGTATGCTTTTCAAGCTTGCTACGAGGGCCCAGTTTCCGGTGGGCGCTGCACCATGATCGGCAGCCCCCGATCAGGAGCGATCATCTTGTCAACCCCCTCGGTCATTTCCGTCATTGACGACGATCCATCAGTCCGCCTTGCGACGAATAATCTCCTGACGTCGCGGGGATACGCGGTCTCCATCTTTGGCTCCGCTCGCGAATTTCTCCAGTCGGCAGAACTGAAGACGACGTCCTGCGTCATCGCGGATGTGCAGATGTCGGCCATCAGTGGTGTCGATCTGTTGGTGCATATTCGCGGCCTGGGCCACCACACGCCTTTCATTTTCGTGACGGCCTTTCCAGACGACGCCGCGGTGCGCGAGCGCGCGCTGAAGGCCGGCGCCATCTGCTTTCTCGCGAAGCCGTTTTCGACGCCGGCTCTGATTCACTGTCTGGAGACCGCTCTGTCCAGGTCCGGTGTCGCCACGTAATAGTGGGCCGCCAGCACTCGGGCGAGAGTGGTTGAGAAGCTCCAAATTATCGAGGCATGAACATAGCAAAAACCGCTCTCAGAGCTGGTCCCGTTTTGTCTGAACAGAATCTCCGCTTGGATAAGTGGAGCTTCTGCCGGGGTTAACGGACGTAGCTGTTGTGGCGATTGACGTTTGCTCTCGGGCGCATAGCGGCGTTGGATTCAGCGCGGTACGTTCTCGATCATTCGGAGTGGTCGTTGTTGCATTGTTCGGTGGGCTCGAAAGAGGAGTAAGGCCCAAAGCTCTCCAGCAGATCGCGCCATGGTACGCCCGACCTCGCGCGCCTTCTGATGCCGCAGAGACTGATGATCGTGATCCGTCTTCATTCAAATTCTCGACTAGTTTTTGGACATTGCCAATGCGCACACCTCTGGATACCTCAATGGCACGCGCTCGATCGCTGGTCCCAAGGAGCTCATTCAATTGGGCGAACGCTCTAAGTTCGTTCACGAGATGGGGCGCCTGGACCGCGCATCTCTAAAGAAGTCGAGGCGCGCAGAAAGTTCGCCTTCGCCAAGACGGGGCCACCCGCCGTTCGTCCGTTTGGCCTGTACCGCCTTCCTGCAGACAGAACCCGTATTGGGTAGCGACGTTGTGCCGCCCGGCGGTGCGGCGTGACGAGTGGGCAGGAGTGGCTCGGCTGTAGTTTGATGGATTGATGTCCAGATCCGCCCCTGGGCACCTCGAGCAGAGGAGCTTCCTGAAATCCAGCTCCGCCGTCCTTTGGCAACGAATGGTGGGTGCGGCGGATCCGCTATGGTCTCTGCCGCTTCCTCAGGCGGGCTCCGACAGTTAGTCGATGCACTCGACCACCGATTGACCACCGAAACCCCGTGAACAAACGGCGATAAAGGTGGTCAATCCCGCGCAAAGCTCACCGCTTTCGTTGATCTTTTGATCGCTACTTACGTTCGGGACGTAGCGTAGGGAGGTGCCTCGCTCAGATCGGGACTTGAAGCGTGTTGGTATCGGTGTTTGCGTCTCCGGGAATTGAACCTGCGCAGGCCAGGTGGATCGCGAGGTTATTGCCCTCGGTGTACGAGACGAGAAAACCTATTGCGGGTTCAATGCAGGTGGGACGAAACGTTTGTCGGAATGACGATTGATCTTGCTGCGAAATCACACGCCTCTTAATCAGCGGCTCCGTCCAAATCGTAAATTTTATGTCGACGCACGGGCGTGCGAGGACCGCGTAAGAACGGCGGCTCCTGGCGGGCTATGAAGGCGCGACGTCGGGAGTTAAGCTGCCCTCCTGTAAGAGAACAGCGCCTCCACAATAGTGGGTTTAGCCATGTAGCGGTCTCCCGCTACCAACGGCTCCCCTGTCCAGCCCGGAGACATCGGTAACAGGTCGTACCTAAGACATGGGTGACAACCTCGTGCCGAACGGGTTGTCGAGGGGTTGCAGGGTTTTCTGCTCCAGGTCGAAATATCCCAGATCATAGTGCATGAAGCTGACGAGCCAAATGCCGTCGTCGACCTCCTTGATGCCGAGTTTCTGGCCGGCCAGCACGGTCGAGATATTGATTCGCTTGCGATGCAGGCAAAGGCGCCCGCAAACGGTCACGAGAACCTCGCGATCGTGGAACGGATAGATCAACTCGGGCAAGCCATCGTAAGGACGTGGTGAGGCGCGGTAGAGTTCGGCGGGGCATTTCATTCCCAGCGCGTCATGCGGCCGTTCGGCATTGAACTCGCCGACGAAGGCGTCGAAGCGTTCCTGCTGCATCAGGCTGTTGGCGCCCGGCATCCCGGCCTCTTTCAGCGATAAAGTCAGGCGCGATACTAATGGCTCGTCACCCGCGGCCGGCGCAAATTCCCATCGTCGCGCCGAGCCCCCAACTCGGCGAGACTCTCGCGGGCGAACGAGTACGTCAGCCGTTGCGATTTATAGCGATGCGGCGAACGTTGCGCTTCGCTTCCGCGGATTTTGGCGCCGTAATTGTCAGTACGCCATTCTTGAACGCGGCTGAGACTTCATCCTCATTGACGTCCTGTAGCGGAATGCGCCGCTCGAAGCGGCCGTAGTACCGTTCACTGAAACGCCGATCCTTATCTACCGACTCCGATTTCTTCTCACCGGAGATCGAGAGAACGCCATTTGCAATTTGCAGACTGACGTCCTTCTCCTCGAGACCAGGCAGTTCAGCAGTGATACGCAGCTCTTTGTCCGTTTCGTCAATGTCGATCTGAGGCCAACCCGGCCCATCCGCTGACCAGGAGGTTAGTCCGAACGGCGCTAGATCGAACCCGCGAAACGCATCGTCGAACATATGATTGATTTCGCGCTGCAACGTATAGAATGGATGCACGTCCGTACTGCGCGGGAGACCAACCTCGCGACTCCTATTATTCCATGGAACGAGATCCTTGATGGACATGATGATCCTCCCTTAACCAGGCTACTTCCTCCGCATACCAACGCGGAAGTTGATCTGCTGATCCAAAAAGTAGCCTCGCGATTTAGCACTTCAAGCCTCTGCCGCATTTTTGGCTTGGCTCGGAACACGCATGTTCTTGGCCAAGCCAGATGATAGCAATCCGATCGCGCCGTACCGCTGAAACGTCGGCGACGAATCGTCAGCGTCTTGTTTCGGGAGAAGGTGCGCTCGTGCATCTGCAGCAGCGAGCAAAGAAACCGCCTAGTGAAATGGCCCCGCCTCGGCGGGGCCATGCTGTATGTAGCCGCGGATCCGGTTCACCAATCGGAGGCGATCACATCCGTCGCGTAGTCATATCCCGCGTAGCTGTATCCGGGGTGGTAGCCTCCATAGCCGTACGGCACTATCGGCGCGCGATACGAATATGCTGGAAGCCGGGTGTACCCAGGGCGGCCCACCACGACGGTGCGCTCGCGCACGATCGGCGCCGGTGCGACGTAAGCGCTGCCCGGGGCTACGACGACAGGATAGGGCTGGATATAAGGATCCACATAGATGTCCTGCGCGGACGCACTGGTGGCGCCGAGGCCAAACAAGCCGACTATCGCCAAGCCGGCAATTGAGAGCTTGCTCACTCTTGCCATTCTGCAACTCCTTTGCTGCTTGTTGCGACCTTCAAAACGAACCCTCTAGCCGGCGTGGTAGTTCCGGTTCACACCAGTTTTTTGGATAAGTCGTTTTCCGCGTCGCACCGGGATCCGCCAATAGATCGAGGCTCTGGAACGAAGTTTTGAAGGACGCGTTCCGTCATGACGGAGTTTGACCGACGCTAAAGATCGAGGCTGCGATGAGCGCAACTGGCCTTGATGTCGTCCACAGACACTGCAGACGACCAATATTTGGCTCGACGAAATTGTCGCTGCACTCAGCCGCGACCGCAAGGACGCCGGCGATGCTCTGCGCGGAATTTCGTCCGGGTGGAGAGCACACCCATGCCGGATGACGAGGTGGTAGCCAATGCTTGATCTCGCGCGCGCCCGGGACCAGATGGTTGATATTCAGATTGCCAAACGCGGGGTGCGGGATACACACGTCTTGGAGGCGCTCCGGCGTGTGCCACGCGAGGTTTTCGTCGAACCCGGTTTCGAAGAATTTGCCTACGAAGACTGCCCACTGCCGATCTGCGAAGGTCAGACCGTCTCGCAACCTTACATCGTCGCGCTGATGATCGAGGCGGCCGAGGTAAAGCCTGGCGACAGCGTTCTCGAAGTAGGCGCTGGCTCCGGCTACGCGGCAGCTGTCCTGAGTCAGATTGCCAACCGGGTCTGCGCCATTGAGCGCCACCCTTCGTTAGGCAAATCCGCCCAGCAACGGTTGAAGAAGCTCGGTTATGACAATGTCGAACTGCGCGTCGGCGATGGCACGCGCGGTTGGCCCGAGGCCGCGCCGTTCGATGCAATCGTGGTCGCGGCTGGCGGACCCGAGGTGCCTTCGGCGCTGAAGGAGCAGCTCGCAATCGGTGGCCGTCTGGTGATTCCGGTAGGCGAGGAAGAGCGCTATCAGACTCTGATAAAGCTCACCCGGAAGAGCGGGTCTGAATTCGAAGAAGAGAATCTTGGCGCCGTCGCGTTCGTGCCATTGATCGGCGAACAGGGCTGGGCGGAGGATGGTCGAAGCGCGGCCACGAGCGGCGCGCAGGACCAATCACGTGGACAAACTTTGTCTGAAATGATCGCCGGCCTGGCCGAACCGCTGCCCAAGCTCGACGACCCCGCTTTCGGACAATTTTTCGATCGCTTCGCCGATCGCCGCGTCGTTTTGCTGGGGGAGGCGAGCCACGGAACATCCGAGTTCTATCGCGCGCGGGCGGCCATCACCATGCGTCTGGTCGAGGAGCATGGTTTCACGATCGTTGCCGTCGAAGCGGATTGGCCCGATGCGGCCGCCGCCGACCGCTATGTACGCCATCGGCGAGCACGTCTTGGAGAGGAGCCGCCATTTCAGCGCTTTCCGACCTGGATGTGGCGCAACACCGATGTGGATGCGTTCCTCGGTTGGATGAGGGAGCACAATGACAATCTCAAGCCGGAGCAGCGCGCCGGCTTTTTTGGTCTCGACCTCTACAACATGAGCGGTTCCATCGCCGCCATTCTCGAATATCTCGACAAAGTCGATCCTGAAGCTGCGGCCGTGGCGCGTGAGCGCTATGCTTGCCTCACGCCCTGGCAGAAAGAACCCTCCACTTACGGCCGAGCGGTGCTCACAGCAGGCTACCGCAAGTGCGAAAAGGCGGTGGTCGATCAATGTCGGGAGCTGCTGCAACGGCGGATCGAATACATTGCTGAGAACGGTGAAGACTTTCTCGATGCCGCGCAGAACGCACGTCTGATCGCTTCCGCCGAGCGCTACTATCGGATCATGTACTATGGTGGCGCTGAATCCTGGAACTTGCGCGACACGCACATGTTCGAGACGCTTGGACATCTGCTTGACGCGCACGGGCCACAATCCAAGGCCGTGGTCTGGGCACATAACTCTCACATCGGCGATGCCCGTCACACGGAAATGGGCGCCGTCCGCGATGAACTGAACATTGGCCAGCTCTGCCGAGAGCGATTTGGCGGCGAGGCTGCACTGATCGGCTTCGGCACGCACACGGGCACCGTGGCAGCGGCTTCTGACTGGGGCGGCGATATGGAAATCAAGCGTGTGCGACCGTCGCATCGCGACAGCTACGAGCGCGCCTGCCACGATGCCAATGTTCCACGCTGCCTACTCGATCTTGGCCGCGATCAGGCAGTCCGGCGCCGTCTTCTGGAGCCGCGGCTGGAGCGGTTCATCGGCGTCATCTACAGGCCGGATACCGAACTAATGAGCCACTACGCCAATGCCTCGCTACCGCAGCAATTCGACGCCTTCGTCTGGTTCGATGAGACCTCGGCGGTTACGCCGCTAGGACCGGAGCACGCCAAGGCCGGCGTGCCCGACACTTATCCATTCGGCTTGTAGCCCGATGCTGCGGGACATCGGCTATGTGCTGGAAAAGCTCGATTGGATGCGGGCCGAGCGGATCTGGCCGAACGGCCTGCGTTATCTCTGGACTGATGCCTTTGGGGTAGTGCTGTACGTCTCGCTTTACCGCGAACTGGGCGAGCGCCGCTGGCTGGACGAAGCCGAACGGCTGGTGAGCGATGTGGAGCGCGTACTCGGCCGTTCGCGCGGGCTGCGCATCGGCGAGGCCGCCGACCGCGACGGACAGTACTTTCACTACCTCGCGAAGTGGCTTTTTGCGCTGGCACGGCTGGGCGATGTGAAGCCTGAATACCGTGAACGCGGCATTGCGTTGGCGCGCGACATCCATCGGGCATTCGTCATCCCCGACCGCGGTGTGGTCTGGAAAATGAAAGAAGATTTGAGCGGTCCCTATCCCGGCTATGGTCTGGGCGCCATGGATGCATATGACGGCTATATCAGTTACCGGCTGCTCGACAGCGATGTACTCAGGTCCGAGATCGCGGAAATGAGCGTCATGATCGAGCAGACCTATCGCGGGCTCGAAATCGACCAGGACCTGGCGCTCGGTATGATGCTGTGGCTCGCTCACTTCTTTCCTGAAGAGTCATGGGCCATCGCGCAAGCGCAACGCGCACTGCGGTCGCTCGACACGATGTGGATTGATCCTCCGGGCTATTTCAGTCGGGCGCCGTCGCTGCGCGACACAAAGTTCGCCTTCACCAATTTCGGCGTTTCCCTGGGTCTGCAAGCGACGCATGTCTGGCCCGAGCGCGTCGAGCGCCTAAACACATTTTTTGAAAGCTGGCGATCAGGCGATGAATATGATCGCGAGGCGATCACTTGGGTTATGGCATGCACGTCCCATTATCCAGGGGCGTTCATCTAAGCACCCGCGCAGTCTCGCGCGGCATCAAGAGGAACAGGTTGCCGGCCCGCGACATTTGAGCCGGCCGGCCTGGAACGTTTCGCCTTGCTTTGATTTGGCCCCACAGAGCGCGAGAGCGGCGTGCATTTCTCGAAAACCAATCGGATGCATGGAAACCGAGCCGATCCAGCGATGACAGAAAGGAACGAACGCCAGACGGCGCCCTATCCGGCCGAGAAGGCCAGGGGCGGCGAGATCATTCTCCGCACTCCCCTGCGCCGCGCGATCTTTATCGCAGGCTTGGCGGGAGCTGCAGTGTTGGCCCTGCTTCTCGGCTTCGACCGATTTGCTCATTGAACCAGGCGGTGCGCCGCCAGTGCTGGGCCAGCAGGAGATTTGCATGGGCAAGATTCAACTCATAATGCAAAGCGGGCATTCAGCCACGACGACCGCGCCGGTCGGGACCGTCCATCGCTATGCCGGCACGCAAGGCGCGGACGATCATTTCTTTCGTGAAGTGAACCACGAACTGTCGGACCGGGGGTTTCTGGTCACGTCCGCAGACAACCTGATTACCTGGGCACGTAGCGGCTCGCTGATGTGGATGACCTTCGGTCTCGCCTGCTGCGCGATCGAAATGATGCAGATGGCGATGCCACGCTACGACGCCGAACGCTTCGGCTTTGCCCCGCGTGCCTCGCCGCGCCAGTCCGACGTGATGATTGTTGCCGGCACATTGTGCAACAAAATGGCGCCAGCGTTGCGCAAGGTGTACGATCAGATGCCGGAGCCGCGCTATGTGATCTCGATGGGATCGTGCGCCAATGGCGGCGGCTATTACCACTACTCGTATTCGGTGGTGCGCGGTTGCGATCGGATCGTCCCGGTCGACATCTATGTCCCGGGCTGTCCACCTACCGCCGAGGCGCTGCTGTACGGAGTTATGCTCCTGCAAAAGAAAATACTGCGAACCGGTACGATCGAGCGCTGACAAGCTTGCCGACACCGCGCAACCATCTTTTCGCAGCGGTGGTCGGGGAACGGATCGACAGGCGTTTTCGCTGCATCGAGAAGCCGTTTCGTTAATCCCACGAAGTCATCCTGAAACGAACGCCTGCTGTTATGGTGGGCGTCGGGTCTTGGCCGTCTTCACCGGAGAGTGACATGAACGCTGCAATTGCATGGCTGCTGCCCCGCGCGTCCGCGAAATCGATCGCCGACATCGATACCGCGCTTTCGGTGGCGCTGTTTAGTGGCCTGGGCCTGCTGCTGTCCCTCTCTGTTCTGATCGTCGACAAATACACCCCGGGCGAATGGTTCTGAGCTGAGCGCTCCGACTCCTGGGTCCGGACGCGTCTGTGCCTTGACTGCCGGCGAGGTCGCTTGAGGCGGCGTCCGCCCGCTGGCCTCCGGCGGTCCGGTCTTGCGTGGCGGAAGCCCTCGGGTGAGGCTTTCTGCGTCCCTAACGCTGTGGAGACTGATCCGGCGGCATTAGGTATTCAGACCTTTCGGGAGTTCCCGTGATCGTGGAGTCGTTCGATGACAATGGTTTGCCGACCCGCCCGCGCGGAGGACCTGGAGCTTGCCGATGCGCTTGTCGTCGCCAGCATCAACGATCTCACGGCCCGCCATGGATTTGGGTCCATGGCCGCAGCGAGTCCTCCGAATTTTCAGTTGTTCTTCCCTGAGGGACGATCCCGACGGTCTCTGGGTCGCGGAAGACGAGGGCCGGATCCTCGGCTTTGCTTGGAGCTGGGTCTGCGGCGATATCTGGTTTCTGGCGCAGCTTTTCGTATCGCCTGACCGCCAGGGTGGGAGTATCGGCAACGAGCTGATCGAACGGACGCTAGATCACGCCAAGAAGTCAGGCGCTTCCAACAGGGTTCTGATCACTTTTGCCTTCAATGCCGTGTCGCAGGGGCTCTACATCCGTCACGGACTGTTTCCACGGTTTCCGATCTACAGCGTCAGCGCGCCCCGAGAGCGTTTGATCGATCGCCTGAATGGGCCGCAGTTCAAATGCGCTCCGCTCGACCAAGACGCCTCGACCCTAGCTCGCCTCGTGCAGGCGGACGAGCGGGTGCTTGGAGTATCTCGCCAGAAGCACCATCGCTATCTTATCAACGACAGCCGGATGCGAGGCTTCAGCCTGTACGACGGAGATGATTGGGCCGGCTACGTTTACGTCGATGCCGGCGGCCATATCGGACCGGTCGCGGTCCTGCAGTCCGGCGCCGCAGCCACCGCCTTCAGGACGGCGCTGCGCCTGGCCGTCGAGAGTGGCGCACCGCAAGTATCGGCATTTCTTCCGGGTGCGAGCGAAGCTGCCCTGACGACGGCGTTCGAGCACGGCATGCGGATCAAGTTTCCGATGTTGCTGATGTCCTCACGCGATTTCGGCAGTTGGGCCCAGTACCTGCCTCGGAACCCAGGATTTATGTGAAACGACGAAGCTTTCTTCACCATCCGGGCTTGGTCAGCGGGTGCCAGGAGCCAGAGCTCGAGGCGCTGGTCCTGCCGAGATTCCGCAAGCAATTCGCGACGGAGCGGTGAACTTTGTATTTGCGTATGACGGTCTTGAGGCTCTTCTTTATCTGCAAGGCCCGAGAGCATCGACATCGAGCACAGGACGGGGCGTCCGCTTTTATTTGGCAACGCCGGCACTCACAGCATGCCAGACCCTGTCCTTTAGGGCTATCAAGGCCGGCGCTGGCAAGGCTCCTGGTGGTTGCGTGCTCTTGTGACCGTCGACGACAAGGCGCGCCACGTCGATTTCCCCGTCGGTGTAATAAGGATCTCCCTCGCCATTCCGCGCAAATAGTGTCGGTCCAACTCCGGAAACCTTAAAAAACGCCTCAACCATGTCGGCGGCTCGCAAGTCGTGCATCAGAAGGTCTCGCTCAGCGTCAATATCCGGCCCGATGTGATGGGTGATTTGACCGGTGTCGCGACTCACTCCAACTCCCCGATCAAAGGTGATTGCGCCAAGCCAGACCGGTCGCCCGCTGGTCCCTTTCTCGAGAACTTTCCACAGTCGAACGTGATGACGACGGTCCGCGCTGCTTCCCACCGGTTTCTCGAAAGCGAGCTGCTCTCGTTTTCCGTCGTAGAACAGTGGGCTGACCGGCGCGTCGCGGTATGGCCGGTCGAGAATGACGCTACCCACGATCTCAATGCTTGTGCGCAGAGTGATAGGGTCTGCGGGAAACCATTCCGCGGCATGCATCGCGCGGGCAATATCTTGGGCGTCGCCGACCAACCCGACATTCAGTGCATCGCCGGGAATGCCGTCTGCTGTGCGAGTTACCTCGGGTAAATCGGCCAGCCCGGGTTCGTGTTCATGGTGCTTCCAGAAGGAAGGAGCCAAGACGTACGCCACCAGCAGATAGCCGAGTGCACCGACACCAAAAACGGCAAGCCACCATTGCCCTCTCCCGAACGACATCCCCCAGCGCCTCCGTAGCTTGTCCAACGTCCGAACTCCGACAACGCTCTGATGCCACCTGGCGAGCATGCGGCCCCAGCTTGGCTTACGCAAACAGCCTCGATCTTAGGAACTGCGCATCGTGACGACTATGCGAAATCGGCCGTCCCGCTTCGCCTTCCATACTCTCGATGGCCCGAATTCAAGGACTCTACGGCCAGCGCGCGGAAACCGCCGCGATAATTGCCCGGTCGACCGAACCCTCTCTTCCTGCCGAAACTGCATAGCCGGAAACCAGCGATCTCCCGTAGTCTCTCCTGAATGGTGATCCGCCGCCGGATTTGCGGGACACTTAGCAACGTGGAGAATCATATGAAGCGCAGAGCACGCCTCCTCGTTCCGACGCTTGCTATTGCTTGGTCGGCCCTCGCCATTCCGGCGAACGCGCTCGAAATCACCGGCTCGTGGGCCACTTCTCCCTCGTCTTGCGGCCAAGTTTTCATGAAGAAGGACGGTGCGATTTCCTTTCGGCAGGATTCGGACCAGTACGGCGGTGGGTTCATCCTGGAGGGAGACAAGATTCGGGGGCAAATGCAGACCTGTACCGTCAGCAGGCGGAAAGAAGATGGCAATGTTCTTCATATCATCGCCAGATGTGCGGATGACATCATGGCATCGAATGTTCAATTCAGCGCGAAAGTCGTCGACGACAACACTATCGTAAGAATTTTCCCGGGAATGCCGGACTTAACTTTGAGCTATTCGCGTTGCCCGATGTGATGCTGTTGCCAGTCTCCTCGTTCGGAATTCATCCTCAAGGCTTGCGGCGGAACTGAGGGGTGGGAATTTTCCCCAACGATCTCAGTCGCAGCCCATCAATTTGCCCGGCTGAGAATTCTACCCGCTCAGACCGATGATCGGAAACGTGAGATTGCCGGACGAGCGCTGTCCGCGACGGCCATCTTGCCAATCAATTCATGCTGTTGTTGCAATCGTGACATAAGTGTCGGGCTTGGACGGACCAGGTATTCTAACTCCAATCTCGAAAATTCATTACCTGCGATAACTTTGCACGCCGCGTCAAAATCGTCTGGTGCTGCAAGCGTGCAAGTCTCGCCGCGAAGGCAGTTATCAAGCCCTGGCGAACTTCAAAAAAACAGCTTCCGGGCGAATTGAATTGATGTGTTGGCGTCAGCGAAGGATCTTGTATTCAGGAGAACAAGAGTGGCCCCCGTCCCTTGTTCATGGCCGCTTCTCCGCGAGGCAGTGACTCGCCTTTCAGGCCCGATCGACCATGCCGCGTAGTACACGGGAGGAGAGACAGCTATCCCTGACAGATGCTACGCGCTTGCAGTGCTATTGAGCGGCCATGGACTCGATCTTCTGAATGGCTTCGACGCAACCTGCAGACGCTGTCGATTTATTCGACAGCAGACAAGCAGCCATTCGACCTTGGCCGGGCAATATTTTTCCGCACGGTCCGCTTATCTCGGCCTTGCATGCAATCACAGCGTCTTTCAGGACGTCTGCCGTTGTTTGTACACTTGTCGTGGCTTCCCCGAGTTCAAACGCGCATTTGGGGCTAATCTTGTCTTCATGGGCTTGCATGCAATAAATCATGCGCCCTTCACCAGGCGTCACCGTTTTGCAGTATTTCTTGATATCGCTTGCGCAGGCGCTCTCAAGCTTTGCCACCCTGGCGGTCAGCTTTTCCAAAAGCGCCTTTCCGACGTCTGCCTGCGCGGAAGCCGTGCCAATCGACGAAATGGCGAGCCACGGGAAAGCCCCAAGGATGATAATTGATCTGACTGTCATTCTCATCGATACGTCCTCTGATGACTGGCTCCGAACCGCGCGGTCGTTGAACTGGCTGCAGGCTCGTGATGAACGCTGAGGGATGCTCTTTGGCTGTAATTCATTGCGCCAAGGAAAGCGTGAGGCTTGAAACTCCAAGCGACAAATTGATCCCGACCGAGCCCTCGAGGGAGAGCGGCTGCAAGGCGATCGAACGTCCCGTTCCACCGAACAGCAGATTGGCGCCGACGCCGACGCCAACGCCGACGGCGCCACTCGCACCCACATAGGTGCCGGATAGCGATCCGCGTCGTGGACCTGCCGTTGGTGCAAAGACGCCCCATGCCATCGCCCCGCCTGCCGTGATCCCGATATCGATACCAATAGTGCCCATCACGCCAAGATATGCTTCTGGCGGATAGGGGCCGTTGGGTGCGAAGCGGCATGCCATCCGCTGGCGGGATCCAAAGAGTAAGCCGATGGAAGGCGCCATTTTGCACGTCAGGGTACCGACGCTAACTCCGGGAGGCGGCTGTTGGGCAACCGCAGGTGATACGAACAGCGTGGCGAGCCCCACGAGCAACAGCGTGCCTAGATGTTTGAGCATGACGAAATCCCGCGTTGCTGCAATTACTCGATGTGGGCTTAGCCAGGGTCGAAAACGATTCAGAACTTATAGCCCAGGCGAGCCGTGACCTGGTTGTTGCTCAGCTCTTGCTTGAACCCGATGATGCCAAGATTAAGAACCGGTATTGGATACACCAAGGATCTGGATTGATACTGTGAGTAGCGATATTCGAGCCCTGTGAACCAGTTGTTTGTGACGGCGTAGTCCAGCCCGGCCCCGACCGTCCAGCCCACGCGCGTGCCGTCGCCACCGACTGAAATACCGGTAAAGGGAATCGAGGTTTCGATGGATGCGAACGCCGCTCCACCCGTCACATAGAGCAGGACGCGATCGGCAGCGTAGCCGAGCCGCCCGCGTATCGAGCCGCCCCATTTGCTATGCGCCGTAAGGAAATCACCGGTGATTGCAGTGTAGCGTATAGCGCCGACCGTCCATCCCTGAAAATCACCTTCGACGCCCAACACCAACTGACCCAGCTGGTAATTATAGCCAGTGAGCATTCCATATGTCAGGCCATCCTTACGCGATCCGGATGTGAGCAGGAACGGAGCCCCGAGCAGTAGCGCGCCGGTCGTGTATTGGGGGTTTGTTTGTATCCACCCCAGCTCGCCACCAACGTAGAAGCCGGTCCATGAAAACGCAGGCGCATAGGCGACCGGCGCGAGGGACTCCACTCGGCCCGGGAGGTCGGCAGCAGATGCCGACGCGCTAACAGCGCCGGTCGTGGTGGCGAGGAGAGCGATACGTGCCAAACGCCACATGAGCTGGTCCTTATGAGTCGAAGCCGCCAAGTTTGCCGCCAAGTTTTCGGACGGAATTTTGGAGGAGCATTCGAGGGGCCGATCGGATGCCGCGATCGAGCGCATGCGGCAAAGGGCGCCGAGCGTCGAAGGCAACGATTGTCTGTTGCGGAGCTGCGGTCTTCAGTAGCAAGGCGGGTAGGGATAGTAGCCGCATGCCGGAGGCGGCGGATAGGGACGATAGTAGGGCGCGGCATAAGCGGCCGCCCCATATGCGGCGGCCCCTACGGCGCCCGCGTACATTGCGCCGCGGAATGCGGAACGGCGAGCAACTCCGGCAAACGATAGCGGCGTCAGCGGCCGCCCGATAATATCGATGAAGACCGCTGCCGCTCCATCGGCGCCGGCGAGATCACCTTCCAGGGTCTGCACGGTGAAAGTCAGCTTGTCACCCTCGAGCTTCGGGTTCTTCAGCACCACCACCGCATCCTTCACTGAGCCGTCCTTCGCTAAAACGGACACTGTCGCATTGGGTGGGTTCTTGGCGAAGCTGTCCTCTCCTGAGCCCCATTCTGCGATCACGTCGGCAGTGGCCTGGTGACCGGCAGCTCGTATTGGGCGATCTGCGAAGATGATCGAGCTCGGCGTGACGCCAGTCAGAACGAGGTTATCTCCCTGCAGTGTCGCTCCGCGGGAGTTCATCACGAACAAAGACGGGACGATTTCCGGTTTGATGGCCGCGGCAGGGGTGCCAATCGTTTTTATCGAGGATGACGTCGGGGCAGCCTGCCCAAACGCGCCGGCGATGCCTGCGAACGCGATTGAAACGCCCAAAAATCCCGCAAGCGCGGTAGCCTTCGTCTTGCTCGTCATATCGCCCCCTCTTTCGTCGACGTTCTTGCTTCCAGAATTTGCGGAAGGCGTCGCACTCTCCGGGCAACCATGGAAGAGCATTATAGGTTTGGCTATGCAATTCCGGCGATCGAGATCTATTTTCTCTGCCGACCAATCCTGATGCCGAATCCGGGATGAAGGCCGTTTCGCAAAGACCGCGTGCTCCACCTCAGCGATCTAAAAAGTTGCGGTCAAGAGCAATGTCATTTGAAACCGGCCGAGAGCCTCTCTTGCTTGAGCATGACGTCAATGGCCTCAATGATGCGTATTTGAGGATTTGCTTTGCAGTAGACGATCACCTCATGCTCGAGCTCTTTCGATCTCGCTATATTGAAGTAATGCTTCTTGGCGAGGCCGTTGTACCAGCCGCTATACCAGGTCGTGAGCCGATCGGCGTCCCCCTGCCAGGTGCCCGCGAGCGCGGCGCAGGTCAATGTTTGGACGTCGATGTATCCGTTGGCATCGGCGTAGGCGGTGAGGTCTGTTTGGGCCCGAGAATGCGAGCTCGTAGCTAAAAGGATCGTTGTCACGAAAAGAACTATTTTGCGCATCTGGACCTCGCTGAGAAATGATGAAGCGATCGGGTTCTGCGTTCGAGATCACAACAAACAAGAGCCGTTTGCTATGCACTTTCGGCCGATGGACCTCGGCGCCCTAGCAGCCAATCAAAGAAGACTGGACCAGAACTTGGCATCACCCCTTGGCGTACCGGCGTCAGCTAGATGAGATCTGCTACTCTCAGAACTGTCCGGGTTGAGCAGGCGGACTGGGCCAGTCTGCACGAGCGTTATTTGGATTACGGCGATCAAACAAATCCTGTCGAGCGACGGTGCTCGTTCTCAGGCGCGGAGCGGGCCGAGTATCGCGAACTGACACGGCGCGGTCGTGCGCCTCTTTGGCGATAGCAACTAACGGCAGCGCATGTACAAGGACGAGAATGATGGGGAGCAAGCGAGCAGTGATCATGAGCATTCCTCTAACCGTGGAAAGCCTGTCGGGAGATGAAACGATCGGCTCTCGCGGCCCGGGCGATGCAAGATCGACGTTTGCACAAGTGTTCTCCAGGTGGGTTCGTGGGAGTCGCTCGCTGGTCAGCATAAAATTCAGCGCTCAGGCCGGCTATGCAATTCCGGAAAAACTCAGGTCATCGAACCAGCTCGAGTGCCTATGACCAAGCCCATCGCCGCTGTTGCTTCGGGAGAAGAGTCCACAGACGAACGACCAGGTCGCCATTCGCATTCCCTGACGCGCAACAGCAGGAGAAGTCCTGCGCTGCGGCAACCGTTCTAATGGTGCGATGCGGTGGGTACATGGGAAACTATCAATTCACTTGACGACGTACTATTCTTTTGAGACCGGCGAGAACCCGGTACGCTTCCGCCAGCTGCAACAGTTTCTCTCGTGCAATTGATCCCGGTGGCAGGAATGCAGCATCGTCGCGCATCGCTGCCTCGATTTCCTCGCACTCAGCCGCGGTCAATCGCTCTTCGCGCATCTGGCCTCTTCGCCGGTCGCATTTGATATGATCTCAAATCAATTCAGACCGGGCGGTTCCGGAAAATTTTTTGTGCGCGCTTTGAGAAGTTGTCATCTTTGCTTCGGGCCGCCTATGCGATTTCAGCATATCGACGGAAAATGATTTTTGCCGATACTGCATAGATTTTCCTGACATGCTGAATTAGAAACAGATAGTGTTGCTCGCTGAGCGTGTACCGGCGTATTTGGTGGAGCTCAAAGTGAATCGGACTAAAGTCCTCAATTTCGTTGACCCGGCTCAGTACGCAGCGAGCATCCGTTCGGCCGACATAGAGATATTCCCGACGGTGAAGGGCGAATTCAGCGCCCAGCTAACGCAAGTGACATTGGATCGGCTGTGGATGCAACGACTCGAGGAAACTTTGCCGCGTATACACAGAGGCAGGGTCACGGCAACTCGCAAGGTATTTACTTTCCTCACTGAAGATCAGCCAGAGGTGTACAATCGAGGCCGGTTATTCTCCCTAGGTGATCTGTGCGTGCACGATCATGACATGCAGCATGTGGTGACGACTGGAAAATATCGCCTCGGCGGAGTGTCGCTTGCAGTGAAGGAGCTTGCTGAAGCGTGCAGTTCGATGATGGGTTTCGAGTTCGATCCACAGCAGCGCACGCGCTTCCTGAGGCCTGCCCCGGACCTGATGAAACGATTTCTGGACCTGCATGCGATCGCCGGAGCCTTTGCCAAAACAGCCTCCGAGCTTCTGGAGATTCCGGAGGTAATCCGCGCAATCGAGCACCAATTGGTCTACGCTCTGCTGCGATGCGTGGCTGACTGCAACGTCTCGGCACCGAAAGATGGCAGACTGCGACACGGGACTATCGTCGCGCGCTTCGAAGACTTTATAGATGCGAACCCAAATACTCCTTTGTACCTGGATGAAATATGCTCCGCGATCGGGGTCGCGGAACGAACGCTGCGAGTTGTCTGCGAGGAGCATCTGGGTATGGGCCCGATTCGCTACCTCACTTTGCGGAGGATGCATCTTGTTCACCGCGCATTGGGGCAAGCAGCACCCGACTGTGCAACGGTCACCCAGATCGCCACCACGCATGGCTTCTGGGAGCTGGGCCGTTTTTCAGTTGCCTATCGCAACTTGTTTGGCGAACCGCCGCTCGCCACCCTACGGCGCCGTGAGGACTTCCGATCGAGAAATATAGATCGTCCTTCACAGCTCGTATCGTGAGTTTCAGATAAAGCCCGGCTCGCCGACGAACGTCACGTTTCATCGCGTGACCGACGCAAGTTCTTGGCGACAGGTTCCGGCCCGATCCGAGGTGACGCTAACCCGCCTCGTCGCGCGACGTTCGCCGCTGTTCGTGCATTGTCGAGAGGCCGCTCCCTCGCTGGTAGCTCAGGCCGTGCTTATGCAGAAGGTCTGCCGAAATTGCATAGACGGTGAACATCCGGCTCATTCAAACTCCACCAAGGAGTCCCGATAATTTGTCGGCATTGGAGTGTGAGCTATGAGGCGCAAATTTTTGAGCGCGATTGCCGGCGCCACATTGGGTCTGTTGCTGAACCTGATCTGCCTGGTGCCCACGTTTGCCCAAAGCGATCCCCTCCCATCATGGAACGACACGCCGACGAAACAGGCTATTGTGGATTTTGTGCGTCGAGTCACTACACCAGGCGGCTCGGAATTCGTGCCGGCCGCCGCACGTGTTGCGACCTTCGACAACGATGGCACGCTTTGGGTTGAGCAGCCGATGTATGTTCAACTGGCATTCGCGCTCGATCGGGTAAGGGCTCTGGCGCCCTTGCATCCGGAATGGCAGTATACAGAGCCTTTCCAGTCGGTACTTGCAGGGGATATGCAAGCTCTGACCGGCTTCAGCGAGCGCAGCCTGCTGGATCTAATCCTGCTGACCCACGCCGGCATGACGACTGACGAATTCTCCAAGATTGTGGTGGACTGGCTCGCCACGGCGCGCGATCCGCGATTCCGGCGGCCTTACACTGAACTGGTCTATCAGCCGATGCTTGAGTTGATTTCCTATCTTCGGGCGAACGGCTTCAAGACCTATATAGTGTCCGGCGGCGGCGTCGAGTTTATGCGTCCATGGACGGACAAAGTGTACGGGGTTCCTCCGGAACAAGTGGTAGGGTCATCTATCAAGACCAAATTTGAAATGCGCGATGGCATTCCTACGCTATTCCGTTTGCCGGAGGTGAACTTCATCGACGACAAGGCGGGCAAGCCCGTTGGAATCTACGAGTTTGTTGGCCGTCGTCCCATTGCTGCATTCGGAAACTCAGACGGCGATCTGCAAATGCTTCAATGGACCACCATCGGCGGCGATGGCTTGCGTCTTGGGGCTATAGTTCATCACACTGACGCAGCGCGCGAGTACGCCTATGATCGACAGTCACATTTTGGACGGCTCGACGTGGCGTTGGACGCGGCTGCTGCAAACCGGTGGACTGTGATCGACATGAAGAAAGATTGGAAAGTGATCTTTTCCTTCGATGCGCGCTGAGTTCCCGCGGTTGCCTTCAGCCGACTGTGCATCAAAGCCTCGGTTCAATTCGATCCGTTGGGAAGAAGTTGTTCTCGATCGAAACCTGCGGAGTTGACGCACGTCGGCAGCGAAGCCACCTTGCGAGGCTTGCGCAAGACACAAACGAGCGAGGCAATCACGCGTTGAGCCTTGAAGCGATCAACGGGCTGGCAGACGTTTCGTCAAAGCTCAACAGCAGAAGTCACCTAACTGCCTGATGGTGAGTTAAGGGACGCGTGCAGAAGCGAAGCCGTCACGAAGTCCCGATCACTACTTCGTCACGAGATGCCGAGTCGGCTTCGCATCCGTTGCCGCCGTTGGGGAAATTGCAAACGTCAGCCACGTATTCCAACCAGACGGCCGGTTCGCCGCATCAAATTCTCCGTATGCCTTTATGTTCAGATATCCCTGCATGTCGCCGACGGGGAAAATGTATCCGAACTGGGGCCCCATACCAAGAACGCGAGATCTGAAGCCGCCAAGCAGTGGATGTCCGCCGGTATCATCTGAGACTTGCTGATAAGCGTAGCCGACCAAGCCGACGAAAGCCTGTTTCGAAAGAAATTGCGCTGTGCTCCAGTCGAAATGGAAATCAATTCCGCTTTGAACCTGCGTGTCGGGGTTCTTGAAATTGTAAGTGAATCCCGCAACGCCTGAAAGCGTCACACCCGTAGCCGGGTTCAAGTACGTGTAGCCGCCGCCAGCATCGATGGCGCCGTGACCGATCCCGATGTTCGCGATGCGACTTGGATCGTAAGCGCCGACCGGAATATCGCCGGTTATGTACGTCATATAATTGTTAACGCCCGAGTTCCATTTCAGCGTGATCATCGGGTAGAGATCGCCGACGGACGTAATCGAGTCACCGATGCTCCCCATTCGCGTTGCCGCAAATCCTCCCACGCTGGTTGTCAGCGTTCCATCAATGGTCGCAGCCGACCGGCCGAATATGCCCGTTACTCCCATTGCCAATTGGCCACCAAGGACGGGTGTGCCGAAGGTGTAGGTCGGGTTTAATAGCAAAAGATCGGCTTGCGCATGCAGGCTCGCGTTGAGGCTGACATTGACGTTCGGCGCGAGCCTCCCGATCTGAATCTCTCTTGCCGCAGCGACTGAACCGGAAGCTGCAACACTCGTGTGATAATAGACGGTCCCCATCGACCAGCCCGGCGCGCTCTGCGGGACCGCCGGCAGACTGCTGATCTGGCCGGGTAGCCAGAACGAAATGCCGCTTTCGTCGCCGCGGGATACTTGGGTGGTGAGGATCAGCATCGCACAGATCGTACCCGCGCCGAGCCCGAAGTCCCTGATCGAACCATCACGCCGCATCTGCCCGCTCCCCGGTACCTTGTCCTCCTATGCTATCTGCGGTTCGGTCGTAAGCTATGCAAAATCGGCAGAAAACAGCAAACTGTTGGCGGCTGATGTCTCGGCGCAACACTTGGGGCATAGCGCCAGTCGCCCCGAGGGGGAGCCAGGAAACCAATAGTCGCAACCGAGTACATTCCGCTTCCGAAGCTGCATAGGCGGATCGTTGCCGATCTACCATGCTGGGGCCCGCCTGGGCCGGCGGCGGCCGTCTTCGAACGAGACGATTTGGATGATCCAGAACGGAATGGCGACTTTCGCTAGTCCAGACGCCTACGGTGCGGCGATTGGAGCGGCGAAGGTCGAGCTCTTTATTACATCGAATGGAGCGTTCAAGGGGCAACTGACCCATTTGGATATTGGCTGCCTAAACGTGTTGAGAGGGAGAGAGAACCTTCCGCGCATCGCTTTCCTCACCTTGCCGCCGGCCCATGTGCACATCTCGTTTTCGACGAATCGGACGCGGAGCCTGATCTATTGCGGCTTGGGCTTGAATTTTGGCGATCTGATTTTCCATTCCCTTGGGCAGAAAGCGCACCAGCGAACCGTCGGAGAAGGGGACTGGTACATGATATCTCTGCCGCCAGATCAGCTGATCGCATGCAGCAAAACTCTGATTGGTGAAACAATTAGAGCGCCATCACAGGGCTACGTCTTGGTTCCTGGAGACGGCGCCACTGCTGTGTTGTTGGGCCTGGTTTCCCAAGCGTGTCAGCTCGCTGAAAGGGCTGGAGAATTCATTTCAAAAGCCGGTGCGGCCTCGCTCGAGCGCGAGTTGCTCCATGCACTCGTCAAATGCCTGTCGACCAGGCATGCCGGTGGGCTCTCGAATTCCAGGCTGCGCCACGCCGATATCATGCTCCGCTTCGAAGAGTGTTTGGCGCGACGAAGCGAGCCTCATTTGAACCTGTCCGAGCTCTGCAGCACAATCGGAGTGCCGGAGCGCACGTTGCGAGTTTGCTGTGCAGAATTTCTGGGCGTTAGTCCAAGCCGGTATTACCTGTTGCGGCGGTTGAATAGGGCGCGATCCGCATTGAGTTGCGCCGATCCGGAATCGGCGAGTGTTTCAGAGATTGCGCGAAATCATCACTTCACCGAACTAGGCCGCTTTGCGGTGGCCTACCGCGACGCTTTCGGTGAAACACCTTCGTCAACTTTGCGCCGCGTTTCCAACAAAGCGGAATAATTTACAAGCGCTCTGCCGGATTCGCATAGCTCCATCTGAGAGAGCTTGGAAGACTAGCCACGTCAGCAAGCGGAAAGCTCTGCGAGTGCGGCCAATTCATTTCGCTTTCTGCGGCCGCCCTCCAGACTTCGAAAAGTCTGCCGTTCACACATCGTGAGAGTAGGAGCCGGAGCTATGACGATCACCAAAAGCTTAAAACGGATGCTGGTCTCAGGGGCGGCCTTGGCGGCCGTCAGTTTGCCTGCGATGACCCTGCCGGCCTTCGCACAGGCGCCAGCCGGAAAGCCCAACATCCTTTTCATCATGGGCGACGACATCGGCATCATGCAGCCGAGCATCTATCATCGCGGCTTGATGGTGGGAGAGACTCCGAACATAGACCGCATCGGAAATGACGGTGCGCTTTTCATGACCTACTATGCTGAGCAGAGCTGCACCGCCGGCCGCAACGCGTTCTTCACCGGCATGCATCCCCTTCGCACCGGCATGATTCCCCCGCAGCTCCCCGGCAGCCCGTCCTGGCTGCGGCCTGGCACCCCCGCCGTTGCCAAGTTCTTGCTCGACCTCGGCTACAACACCGGCGAGTTCGGCAAGAACCACCTCGGTGACAATCCCGAGGCGCTACCAACTGCGCATGGTTTCCAGGAGTTCTGGGGTTACCTGTATCACCTCGACGCGATGCAGGGGGTGAGTTTCCCGGACATCAACAAGAGCCCGACCGTGCAAGGCATTGCGCCTCCGTGCAAAGCAACCCCGGTCCCGGGTCTCACCGAAGTCCCAGGTGCCGTGGATCCTCGAACAACGACGTGCTTGACGCCGCCGCGGCCAGTGCTTGCGTGCAGATCATCAGACGGCTCGCAAGCAAACCAGACCTGCAAGGACGAAGGTCCCTTGACGCTCGACCGATCACGAAGCGTGGACGAAGAAATCTCGGCCAAGGTCATCGACTATCTTGATCGCAACGATCCCAAGAAGACCAACAAGCCGTTCTTCGTCTGGTACAACCCGGCGCGCATGCACATCACGACCGTGCTGCCCCCGAAATACGAGGCGATGATCGGCGAGCCCGGTGGCAAGGACTGGGGCCTCAACGAGGCCGGCATGAAGCAGATGGACGACAATATCGGCTATGTTCTCAAGAAACTCGAAGACATGGGCCAGCTCGACAATACCATCATCGTCTTCACGACCGACAACGGCGCCGAGAACATCACTTTTCCCGACGGCGGCACCACCCTTTTCAAGGGCGGCAAGCTGACCACCTGGGAAGGTGGCATGCGCGCCCCGCTGGTCGTTCGCTGGCCGGGCCACATCAAGCCGGGCACTGTCAAGAGCGAGATGATGTCGGCACTTGATTGGCTGCCGACGCTCGTCGACATCGCCGGCGGCCCGAAGGGCGACGCTTTGAAGAAGCAGATCGAGGCCGGAAGCTATCCCGGCATCGTCAAGACGACGCTGGACGGCGTCGATCAGCGCGCCTATCTCGAAGGCACGGACAAGTCCGCGCGCGAAGTCTTCTTCTACTACACCGGCGCGCAGCCATCGGCGGTACGCTACAAGAACTGGAAGATGTACTACACGATGGTGCCGGACACCGGGACCGGCGGGTTGTTCGGAGCGCAGAGCTTCCATTGGACGCAGGTCGCCAACATCAAGCGTGACCCATTCGAGCAGACGGTCGGCTCCGATGCCAAATCGTTGCTGGGCTATGCCGGTTCGATCGGCTCTCCGAGCACGGCCTATCTCTATGACTGGAATATCCTGCCGCTCGGCCAGCTGCTCTGGGAAAAGGAGCTCTTTTCGTACAAGGACTTCCCTCCGATGCAGGCACCGGAGACCTATAACCTCGACGGTATCCTCGCAGAGATGAAGAAGTCCGGTCACCAGAGCGAGTAACGACGCCTGCCGATATCCAACATTGGTGGCCGGCCCAAAAGCCGGTCACTTTGGATACTGTGAGCTGGCGTCGAGCCGCGCTCGACATCGCCGAGCTGCTCAAGCCGCAGCGATTGCCGCCAGCCATTTAGCAGAGGGAGCCCGCTCGTCATGACCAATATTGCTATCCTTCCGCAACAGCCGAGCATCTGGTGGGTTTTCCTGCTGCAGGGTTTTGCCGGTATCATCCTTGGCCTTATGCTTGTCACTCAGCCCGGAGCCACAATCCTGGCGCTCACAACCTTCCTGGGATTCTACTGGCTTATCACCGGCCTCCTTGCGCTGGTTCAGGTCTTCGTCGATCGCTCGACTCCGTGGATATGGTCCCTGCTTAGCGGGCTTGTCGGCGTTCTGGCTGGACTGTTCGTTCTAAGGCACCCTTTGGTTGCTTCCCTGACCGTGCCTACTGTGCTTGTCCTCATTCTCGGCGTGCAAGGACTTGTCATGGGCGCCCTGCAGATCATTGCCGGCCTTAAGGGTGGCGGCATCGGGCCGCTTATCCTGGGAGCGATCAACGGCCTGGTTGGTCTTCTGCTATTAGGGTCTCCGATCGCAGCCGCATTGGCCGTGCCGGTTGTCTTTGGTGCGCTGCTCCTCATTCAGGGGGCGGGATTGGTAATCCTGGCCTTTCGAGTTCGTAGCTAAGGCTTGGTCTTCGCTTCGAGGATTTCGGGATTCTGCCGAATTCGCATAGTGCGCGCGGCGCAGGCTGGGCACTCTGCTACTGAAGTGATCGGCAAGACGGAAGTCACATGAATTTCGCTCCCCAGTCTGATCCCAGGCGCGTTGAAGATTCACCGCATATAGAGATGGTGCACGTACCTGGCGGTACGTTTCGAATGGGCTCAAACAAGCACTATCCGGAGGAAGCGCCCGCCCACCGCGTCACCGTTGACGGTTTTTGGATGGACCGGACGCCTGTAACCAATCGCCAGTTCCGCGAGTTTATCAACGCGACCGGCTACGTCACCTTCGCAGAGATCACTCCCGACGCGAAGGATTATCCAAACGCATTGCCGCGGATGCTCAAAGCAGGCTCCCTTGTGTTCACCCCGCCCAAAGAGGCGGTGGACCTGCGTTACTGGGGGGAGTGGTGGACATTCGCCTTCGGCGCCAACTGGCGACGGCCCTACGGACGTCACAGCAATATCCGTGGGCTGGAAGATCACCCCGTCGTTCACGTCGCTTTGCGCGACGTGGAAGCCTACGCAAAATGGGCCGGGAAGGAACTACCGACCGAAGCCGAATGGGAGTTCGCCGCACGCGGGGGCTTGAGCGACGCGGAGTTCGCGTGGGGAGACGAACTGACGCCTGCTGGCAAACACATGGCAAACACCTGGCAAGGGAATTTTCCGCATGAGAACCTCGCAGCCGATGGCTTCGAACGTACCTCGCCGGTGACCGCGTTTCCGCCGAACGGCTACGGCCTCTATGACATGATCGGCAACGTCTGGGAGTGGACGGCCGACTGGTATTCGGCGAAGCACGATGCCGATGCGCCGAAGGCTTGTTGCGTTCCGCAGAATCCGCGCGGCGGCGCCGAGGGCGGGAGCTACGACCCGCGCACCCCGAATATCAGCATTCCCCGGAGAGTGCTCAAGGGAGGCTCACATCTGTGTGCGCCGAACTACTGCCGACGCTATCGCCCAGCAGCCCGTCATGCCGAGCCGATCGATACGTCTGCTAGCCATGTTGGATTCCGGTGCATCTCCAGGAGAAAATCCTGATGAGGAAGACCAACGCCTAGCTGCCATCTACCCATCTCAGCGACCTCGTTCCGCGACGGAGCGATCGTGCACAGTCCCTAAGCCATCCGCATGATCGGGTTGGGCTCGCAATTGGAGCGGTTGCCGTTTCCGCATAGTCGATCCCTAGAAACTCCGCCAGGATGGGTCGTGGGTCATTTTCGTTAGTGCGTCGGCTCACAATCTGTACTTGCGACGGCCGACATTCGTCAGGTGGAGAGCCTTCAGTACTTGCGCATACTGTTGTCGCTCTTGCCCCGCCGAGTCATGCCGCCTCGAGCCGACGCTCTCGTCATTCGGCTTCACGTGCTCACCAGGAAGGGAATCGTCATGAGCGACAAAAAGGCGTCAGAGAAGTCAGAGCTCGCTACCGGGCCAGGCAGCGCAGGATTGAAACGCCGCGAATTGCTATTGAGCGGCAGCTCTCTCGTCGCGGCCTCGGCACTCGCAGCCGTCGGGTTGACGAGCCCTGCCCAGGCGCAGCAGGCGACGACAGCACCCGCAGCTGCGTCTGCCGGACAAAAGCCCAACATTGTCGTCATCATGGGCGACGACATCGGCATCTGGAATCTTGGCGCTTACCACCGCGGCATGATGGCCGGCCGGACACCGAACCTGGACAAGATCGCCGCCGAAGGCATGCTGTTCACCGACTATTACGCCGAGGCGAGTTGTACGGCCGGTCGTGCCAACTTCATCACTGGCGAGCTGCCGATCCGCACCGGTATGACGACCGTTGGCCAAGCCGGCGCTCCCACAGGCCTGCCGGCGCAGGCCGTAACGATCGCTCAGGCGCTAAAAGGAATGGGCTACGCGACCGGCCAATTCGGCAAGAACCATCTCGGCGATAAGAACGAGTTCTTGCCAACCGTGCACGGCTTCGACGAATTCTTTGGCTACCTCTATCATCTGGATGCAATGGAAGATCCGGCCCATCCCGCCTATCCGCAGAATCTGCTGAACACCGTCGGTCCGCGGAATATGATTCATTCATATGCGACCAGCGTTGACGACGCCACGGTAGATCCGCGCTGGGGCAAGGTAGGCAAGCAGAGGATCGAGGACGCCGGAACGCTCTACCCGAAGCGAATGGAAACTGTGGACGACGAAATTCGCGACCTCTCGCTGGCGTTCATCGATAAAGCGAAGGCCGAGAACAAACCGTTTTTCCTGTGGCTCAACCCGACCCGCATGCACATCGTCACCCATCTGTCGCCGAAATATCAGGCGTTGCGCAACTCCAAGAACGGCTGGACGATCCATGAAGCCGGTATGGCGCAACTCGACGATGACGTCGGCATTGTCATGAAGAAGCTCAAGGACATGGGTGTCGACGACAACACCATCGTCATCTTCACGACCGACAATGGCACCGAAGTGTTCACCTGGCCCGATGGCGGACAGACGCCATTCGCGCAGAGCAAGGGCACGGTGATGGAAGGCGGCTTCCGCGTCCCAGCAATGATCCGCTGGCCCGGCAAAGTGCCGGTGGGCAAGGTCGAGAATGGCATCATCTCCGGCCTCGACTGGTTCCCGACGCTTCTTGCTGCCGCGGGCAATCCCAACATCGTCGAAGAATTGAAGAAGGGAAAGCAGATCGGCGAAACCACGTTCAAGTGCCATCTCGATGGTTATAATCAGATGGATATGATCACCGGTCAGGGGCCGTCGAAAAGGCACGAGATCTGGTACTTCGGCGAAAGCGAGCTCGGCGCGGTGCGCATCGATGACTACAAGTTTCGGTTCATCGACCAGCCTGGGGGCTGGCTGGGTGACAAAAGCAAGCCGGATGTACCCTACATAACCAACCTGCGCCTCGATCCGTTCGAGCGCACGGGCTGGCCGAACAACGGGACCAAGGAAGGTGCGCAGCAATACTTCGACTGGTTCAAATATGAATTCTGGCGCTTCGTATTTGTTCAACAACAGGTTGAAAAGCTGGCGATGACTGCGATCGAGTTTCCGCCGATGCAAAAGGGCGCGAGTTTCAATCTTGAGGCCGTGAAGGCGAAAATCGCCGCGGCCCAAGCTGCAATCGCTAGGTAGAATGAGCTTTGGTTGACTAACTTCGGACGGGTGCCTTGATAGCGAGGCACCCGTCATTCCATGTGGTCGTACGCCTTCAGCTCAAGCGCCGTTTCGTGCCGTCCTTCTTTGAGAAGATGCCGCGCGCCGAGTGGGGAACGAGGCTTGTGCGTCCTCGCATTATTGGTCGCGCCGGCTGCAGGCCTTGAGGCATACGGTCCAACTGATGCCTCCGTCCTATGTGAAGCCCCACGTCAAGCGGCAGAAGAACGACAGCACCGACGCGGAAGCTATTTGCGAGGCGGTCACAAGGCCTAACATGCGGTTCGTGGAGAGCAAGACGATCGAACAACAGAGCAGTCTGATGCTTCATCGCGTGCGCCATCTCATCATTCGCCAGCAGACTGCCGTCATCAACTCGCTCGCGACTAGCGCCGTTGCCGGTGCTGAACCGATGCCAGGGATCGCATCTAGTCGCTTGCTTGTCGCGTTTGATCGATGCCAAGCAATAATGCGCCTATCGAACTCCAGGATCTGCGAACTCCAGGATCTGAGCCTTCAGTGTCCGCAACTGACTGCCGATATCCGCAAGACACGCGCGGGCAACCCCGGGACCCGGCAGTCAGCTGGATCGGCGAAGCCAACAGCTGTTCGACACCCCTGCGCGTTGCCGGACAAGCTTGGCAGTATCAGCAAGCAAGGCGATCGCAATTTGGGCAGCCGGATCACGGCGGGCGCACTCGCCGTGATCCGCTATGAATGCGTGCTTTTGATCGGGACCTGATCCGCGGAGGGCATTATGGCGAGCGGTCATGAGTACCGCTCGAGAAGGCCGAACACATGGCTGCTTCGCCCAACGCTGCAAGTGAAGGTTCTCCTTGCGACCCGGAGCGACCTTCTTCGTTCCGTAGCGATGGGGCCTTCCCGTGCATCTCCAGGAGAAGTCCTGATTAGAAGAGTGACGCTCTAGCTCAGATCAGCCGCCCGAGCAGTGACTCCGCGTCGCTCGGGCAAAGCCTCGGGTCTCCGCCAAGAAACTCCCTCGTTCGAAAGACGCAAGGCCTTGGGGTTGGGCTGATTCCCCGAGATGATCAGGAGCAGAGAGAGAATTGAGGCTGTGGGGAACTCCTACCAGCGCGAGATCACGCCCCGAGCACTTCTATCAAGCGGCTGGCATTTCGTAAGTATTATCAAGGTATTGGTGAAAAGTAGCCGTTCAGCAAAAAGTGATATTTGTGCAACATCCGTCCAAAAACGCGCCATTCAGGCCTCAACAAAGGCAGTCTGTCATTGATTGATCGGAGGTCTTCGCTTCTTATCGTGAGTGCGACGGAGGGGGGCATCCCAAGGTCGTCCCGTTTAGGTCTTTCGCTGAAGCAGACCATCGTTACAGGGACGCGTTGAATTTCGACGTGTTTTTGCGGGTAGCTCAAACGGCTTTGTACGAGCAATTGTACGGGGCTTCAACTTGGAGGTTAACATGAAGTTCAAGGGCCTTTTGCTCGGTTCCGCGGCAGCGTTGCTCGCCGTTGGGGGAGCACAAGCGGCTGATCTTCCCGTAAAGGCCAAAGCGGTCGAGTACGTGAGGATCTGTTCGCTCTATGGTGCCGGTTTCTACTATATCCCGGGCACTGACACCTGCATCAAGCTGGGTGGTTATCTGCGCGCCGAAGTCGCCATCAACGCGACCGATTTCAACGGTAACTTCAGCAGCACCCAGGGTGCTCAGAACCGTCTGACGAACTACTACGTCACTCGCGCCCGTGAAGACTTCAACGTCGACACGCGCACCGCGACCGAATACGGCGTGGTTCGTACCTTTGCGGATGTGGTGTTCTCGTGGACCACGGATGCGTACTCGGGCAGCGGCACCACTCCTGGCGCGACCGTTTACTCGCAGCTCGGCGGCACGGGCGTTAGCGCGCCCAACAATGCCAACGCAGGCGCGATCGCTGGCGGTACGCTCGGCGTGTACTACGCCTTCATCCAGTTCGCCGGCTTCACCATGGGTAAGGCCGTCGCGCAGTTCGACGCTCCCTGGACCAACTATCCGGGCAACAACTTCGACGGTCTGACGGGTGGCGGCGGCACGGTCACTGGTGTGAACCAGTTCACCTACACCGCTGACTTCGGTCAGGGCATCACGGCCGCGATTTCGGCGGTAGACCCGACTGCCTACTATCAGAGCAACCTGTACAACACCAGCGCCGGCGTTTCCGTCGCGGGTTTCGGCGCGGGCGGCTACGGCATCAACGCCTTCGGTGGCACCCGGTCTCCTGACATCCAGGGTATGGTCCGCGTTGACCAGGCCTGGGGTCTCTTCCAGTTGTCCGCAGCGGCGCATAACAACCACGTCGGGTACTACACTGGCTTGCCCGCGGCGGCTGCGATTGCGGGAACCGAAGCGGCCGGTCACCCGGGCGACAAGTGGGGATATGCTGTGCAGGCGGCGTTGTCCATCAAGAACATCCCGACTGGTGCCGGCGACACGCTCAACGTGCAGGCGGTCTACACGGACGGTGCGACCCGCTACAACTTCCAGAGCTTGGCCTCGCAGAACTATGCAATGTTCGGCGGTACCGGCCTGGCGGGTGCCTATCAGAGCATTGGCCTTGCCGGCGCTGCTGACGGTGTGTTTGCCAACGGAACCGGCATCTCCACGGTTACGAGCTGGGGCTTCCGTGGCGCCTTCACCCACAACTGGGATGCGTTCTGGAACACCGCGATCTACGGTTCGTACTCTCAGCTGAAGTACGGCAACGGCGGTTCGGCTCTCGTCTGCGGTGCTCTCCTCGGTTTGGGCGCAGCCACTGCGGGCATCACCACCTGCAACCCGGACTTCAACCTCGGCACGGTCGGTCTCATCACCCGCTGGACCCCGGTGAAGAACCTGACCTTCTCGGCGGACGTGGCCTACACCATGCTCGACCAGAAGTACGCTGGTACGATCACCACGCCTGCCGCTGCGCCACTCGTGGCAAAGCCGGGTGCCACCTACGAGCTGAAGGATCAGAGCACCGTCAGCGTGCTGCTCCGCGCTCAGCGCAACTGGTAAGTTTGGTCTAACGACCTGACCTCCAAGGCCCCCGGCGGGAAACTGCCGGGGGTTTTCGTTTGTCGCTGACAGTGCGAAGGGCCTCATGGCGCGGGCATCAACAGATAAGGCACGAGGACCCGCTCCTTTTGAACGGATAAGCAGGTTGGTTAGGTTCCTGAGTGCATCTTTGACGGATGTTCAGACCATTCGGGCCGATATGCTGCAGCTGACTGTGCCGCGGTGGAGTGAACGGTACCGACGGCAACACCTCGGGCGGTTCGCTCGGCGTGCACTACGCCTTCATCCAGTTCGCTGGCTTCACCAAAGGTAAGGCGGTGTCGCAGTTCGACGCGCCCTGTTCGTCACGGGCCAGCCAGCAGGAAACGGTCAAGACCTGGGGCTTCCGCGATGCGTACACCCATAATTGGGATCCGTACTGGAACACCGCGATCTACGGTGCCTACGCTCTGGCGCAGTTCGGCACTCTCGCCAAGACGACACCAGAAGTATGCCGGTATCGTCACCGCGGCCGCTGTGACCGCGATCCCCGCCAAGCCGGTCGCGGCTTACGAGCTCAGGGATCAGGACTCGCTCGTCCTGCTCCTCCGCGCTCGGCGCAACTGGTAAGTTCGGTCTAACGACCTGGCCTCCAAGGGCCCTCGGAAGGAAACTGCCGGGGGTTCTTTGCATTTTGATGCCTCCCGCAGCGGCCGAGAATCGGGCCAGCCTAAACTTGCTCTCCACCCAGCAAAGGTGAGACGAACGTCTCTCGACCGGTTTCTCGGCTAAGCTTCTCGGCTAAGCTCCTCGGTATGGCTTGATGATCGTTCAATGCAAACGAAATGCGACTGGACATGGATGCGCTCGTGCGGTGGCACTCGGACGCTACAAAATTCTGAGCGTTGCCAACCGTCACCCGTCGGGCAAAACACCCGCCACCCCGTCAACCCCTCCTTGCAGAAATATTCCACTTTACCGAAATTCGGTTTTGACGTATGTGTCGCCCATCCCGGCTCACCCTTGAGGGGCGACCATGTGTCGTGATGGTCGTAGAGCCGGGCTTGCGGTGGACGCGACAGCGTCGGGCGCGAAAGTGCGGGCAGGGCGGATTGCTCTCCGTGAGCTCAGAACTTCGTGCCGACGAGCGGCGCTGTCAGGTTCGTCTCGTCATCAGGTCGGCGGCAACGTGCACAACGTCGTCGAAACCGGTGGCGACAAGCGAGCCGTGCGTACGGCAAAACCGTGTGGTCCTGGCCGTCGTTGCTACGGTCAAGCCTTGGCGGATGCGGCACTTGCGTCAACCGGCGCGGTGTCCGCGACTTTCGTGAAGGCGAGGGAGGCCAACAGGAACTCGGCTCCCGGGAGAGCACGGCATAAGCCGTAAAGCCACTGCGCAGGGAAGGCCGAGTGATTTGGCTACACCTGTATGCTGCTGTGCGGTTTCCTTGCGCTACCTTTCGCGCAGCGGACCGTGGGTGCCAGCCGGCACCCGGCCTTCCCTGCGCCCTCCTGGACAAGAGGGTGAAGCGACGAAGCAAAGCTCGGGCGAAATGCGCCGCGAGGATGCGAAGCCGTGGCATGACGGCCATCTTAAGCGCAATTTCCCGCACGATCTTCTCAGTTACCAGCGCCGACGTGGCAAAGGACGCGCTGTTGTTGGCCGGAGCGTGCGCTTTCGTGTTCTGCTTTCGCCTACCCATGGCCTGGATTTGAGCGCCGGATTCTTTTGATCGTCTCAGTGGAGAGAGCCACGAATGTCGTACCACGCTGTGCGTGCTGACGTTGGCGTTGGCAAGATAGCGCTTCTGATGCTCCCGAGCGGACAACCGGAGGCGCGATTGATGCTTAAATAGAACTGATAATTTTCGTATCTTGCCCCGGCCTGGACGGCTGAGCCCGCGCGTTGATCGTGCTCGAACACTTCAAAATCGACTGGCCAGGCACTTCCAGAGTAGCGCTGGAAGCACGCCAATTTGCTTGACTCAAATCCGCAGGTGAGCGCGCCCGGAGTTCGCGAGCGGCCGCGTCGGATTATAGCAGTTGACTAGTTCTAAAAAAGAACTGTATCTTCGAAGAAGAGACGGCCGGTCGTAACGGTCGCGATATGCGGTTGCAGCCCTGGATGGGTCCGGTTCAGCGAAGTCGAATTCGGCTTGGAGGACGCAGGGCGCGAGCAGGCAGCCGCACAAATAACAGCGCTATGTCCCCGAAAAGGGCGTGGCGCGTTTGGGAGGACGAGAAAATGACGCCGACATGGAAGCTCGTTGCTGCGCTGACATTACTCTTGTGCGGCCCGGCACTCGCGGCAGACGAACCGGGTCTCTGCGACCGAGATCAAGATCGGCGGGGTGTTTCCGTTCAGCGGACCGGCGTCGTCGATCGGTCTCGTGGGCAAGGGACTGATCGCCTACATTCAATCCTTGAACGACCGCGGCGGCATCAACGGACGCAAGATCAACTACATCGCCTATGACGACGCGTACAGCCCGCCCAAAGCGGTAGAGCAGGTCCGCAAGCTCGTTGAGAGCGATGAAGTGGCGTTTATGTTCGGCCAGCTCGGTACTCCCGGCATTTCGGCGACGGCGAAATATTTGAAGGCGAAAGGCGTGCCCAGCATCGCAATCGTCAGCGGATCATCAAAATTCACCGACGTCGCCGCTTACCCGCTGACCACGACGGGCCTTGTCAGCTACGATACCGAAGGAAAAATCTACGCCAAATATCTGACCAAGACGCTGCCGAACGCCAAGTATGCGATCCTCTATCAAAACGACGACCTCGGCAAAGATTACGTCAATGCCTTCAAGACGTTTCTCGGCAAGGACTACGATCGAAAAGTCGTCAGCGCTTCCTACGAGGTCACCGAACCGACCGTCGATTCACAGATCACCAATCTGAAGAGCTCCGGCGCCGACGCGTTGATGATCGCGGGAACACCGAAGTTCGCCGCGCAGGCAATCAGGCAAGCCTCTTTGATCGGCTGGAAGGCGACCGTCATCATCGACTTTCCGTCCGGTTCGGTTGGAGGCACGCTCACCCCGGCCGGCCTCGACAAATCAGTCGGCGTGATCGTCGGGACGATCAACAAGGATATCCTGGATCAGGCGTGGAAGGACGACCCTGCCATGCAGGCCTATCGGAGCTTTCTCGACAAATATTTGTCGGGTGTCGATATCACCAACGGCAGCTATCTGACCGGTTATCAGCAAGGCATCCTGCTCGAGCAGATCCTGAAGCAATGCGGAAATGATCTGTCTCGCCAGAACGTTCTTGCGCAGGCCAAGAACCTCAGGGATTTCGTCGTCTCGACCGCGCTGCCGGGGATCAAGGTCAATACCAGCGGCGCCCAGAACATGATCTGGACGCAGATGCGGTTGCAGCGATGGTCCGGCACGAGCTGGGAAGCTTTCGGGGAAGTGCTGGACGCGAGCTCCGAATAAGCGCGCAACCGGCAAGGTGGCGTATCCGGCACGGCTTGCGTGCCGGCCGCCCGCGCGATTGTCTTTCCAGCAATTACGGAGACCATCTCGATGTCGACGAAGGCACTGAATTTTGCGCCGCGGGAGGTTCGCATCGAGCGTCGCCCCGACGGCGCGCTGATCTTGCGTTCGCCCCTCGAATGGGCGCCGTGCGACTGGCGCGTCGCCGATTTTCTGCCGAGTTGGGCAGCTGCCGTTCCGGACCGGGTTTTCCTTGCGCAACGCAATGCCGGGGGTGGATGGGACGAGATCACCTATGGCGAGGCATGGTCGCAGGTCCAAGCAGCCGGCCAAAGCCTGATCGATATGGGCGCAAAGCCCGCCGACAAGCTGGCAGTCCTGTCAGGAAACTCGATCGAGAACGCGGTGATCTCGTTTGCGGCCATGTCGATCGGGGTCATCCTGGCGCCAATATCGCCAAACTACACTCTGATGCTCGGCGGCCTGGCTCGTCTCAAGGATATCGCGGAAACGCTGCGCCCGAATTTTGTTTTTGTTCAGAGCGGACGCGATTTTTCCGCGGGCCGCGCCATTCCCGAGTTGGCGGAAGCGGCCTGGATCAGCGTCGATGGTGCGCCGGATACGGTGCCTTTCCGCACCCTTGCGGCGCGAACCGGGAGCGAAGGGTTCGAGCGGGCATCACGCGCCGTGTCTTGCGATGCCGTCGCCAAAATTCTCTTCACGTCCGGTTCGACCGGCTTCCCGAAAGGCGTGCTCAACACCCACCGCATGATGGCAAGCTCCCTGCAAATGGGGAGCCTGCTGGTGTCGCCTCCGGAAGCGCCGGTTCAGGTGGAGTGGCTACCCTGGCACCATACGATGGGCAGCAACGTCATCCTTCACGGCATTCTCAAGAACGGCGGGACGCTCTACATCGACGATGGCCGGCCGCTGCCGCAGCTCTTCCACAAGACGGTTGCAAATCTCAAGGATGTTTCGCCGACCGCCATGTTCAACGTGCCTGCCGGCTATAATCTCCTGTGCGACGCGATCGAGAACGACCTTGATCTTGGTGCCAGCGTGTTCAAAAGGATGGATCGGCTAAGCTATGCCGGCGCCGCCATTTCACAGGCCACGCTGGAAAAGCTCTATCGATTGACGTTTGCGGCCACCGGCCGGCGAATTCCGGTCATGTCCGGCTACGGCGCCACCGAAACGGCCCCGACAATCGCCACCACCCATTGGGCGACCGACCAGCCGGGAGAGATCGGTCTTCCAGCGCCAGGCCTGCAACTGAAACTGATCCCTGTGTCCGATACCTACGAGGTCAGGATCAAGGGACCCAACGTCACTCCCGGTTATCTCGGAAGGCCGGATTTGACGGAGCAGGCTTTCGACGAGGAAGGATTCTACCGCATCGGCGACACGGTCTCGTTTCTGGATCCCGAGAAGCCGGAGCGCGGCCTGCGGTTCACCGGCAGAATCTCCGAAAATTTCAAACTCGCGAACGGCACGTGGGTCACGATCGGGAATATGCGCGCGGCACTCCTGGCGGCAACGCGTGGCGTATTGCTGGACATCGTCGTCGCGGGAGAAAATCGTGAATCGTGCGCGCTGCTCTGCTGGTTGAATCCCACCGAGGCGGCGAGGATTTCGAAAACCTCGGCCCCGGATCTGACCAGCGACCGTCTCGTGCTCCAGTTTTTGAAGGATCGTCTTCAGGAGTACAACGAGACCGTTGGAAGCAGTGAAGCAATGTGTTCTTTCTCGCTGCTGAAGGACGCGCCGTCATTGGCGGCAGGAGAAATCACCGACAAGGCCTATGTCAATCAACGTGCGGTGCTGAAACACCGCTCTGAACTGGTGGAACGTCTATACTGCAACGAGGCACGTCAAGACGTGATCCGGGTCTGAGGGCTGGTTCAGCCGTTCGCTACCGTTGCGGCTTTCGATGCGCTCTCGAGCGATCGACCTCAGGCGGCGCTCCGGCGGGTCTTTGCCTTCGGCTTCTCTGGCGCCGCTATTGCCGGGGTGCGGCGAGCACCGGGGCCGGGGTGGGTATGAACCTCCTTGGCCGAAAGCGGTTCGCCGCATTCGGAGCAAATCATGACCGGATCGAAGTCCTTGCCGCATTTGCGGTGTTGATGCAGCAAAGGCCGCCCGCGCGCGTCGACCATATGAGTGTCGCCCCAGTGCACGATCGCCATCATGATCGGATAGAGATCGAGCCCCTTCTGGGTGAGGATGTATTCGTGCCGCTTGGGCGAGTCCTGATAGGGGATACGACGCAACACGCCCTGCCGGACCAGCTTCTTCAGCCGTTCGGCGAGCAGATGGCGTGTGATACCGAGCGAAGATTGAAATCCCTCGAAGCGGCGTGTGCGCAGGAAGCACTCACGCAGAATCATGAGGGTCCAGCGATCGCCGATCACGCCGATGGTCCGGGCCATCGAGCACGGCTCTTCCTCCAGCTCACCCCATTTCATTCAAGATCTCCAGTCTGCCACGGCTTCCGCTCGAATCGTCCAGGGAGCTTTTGGTCCCGCTACCATTCTAGATCGGTACCTAACTCGAAACAATCCCTTGCCAAGTAGGTAAACCAGCAGGGATTACGCCAGAATTGACAGTTCGTTTTTAGAACTGTATCAACAGTCAGGAGCCTGGGTTCGGCTGGCCGACCGTCGAACCCCCACCATCCAACGCGTTTTCCGGGAGAGGCCGACATGCCCCTGAAGGTTGAATTTCAGTTCGATTTCGGCAGCCCCAATGCTTATCTGGCGGAAGTCGCCATCCCGGGGATTGAGCAGCGCACCGGAGTGAAATTCGAGTATGTCCCGGTTTTGCTTGGCGGCATCTACAAGGCGACGGGGAACATGTCTCCGTTCGACTCGCTCCGTGGCATCAAGAACAAGCCGGAATACCAGGCGCTGGAGACCCAGCGGTTTATCCGTCGCCACAACATCACGAAGTTCCGCCAGAATTCGTTCTTCCCGGTCAACACGCTGATGCTGATGCGCGGTGCTGTCGCTGCGCAATTCGAGGGTGTGTTCCAGCCCTATTTCCGAGCCGCCTACCATCACATGTGGGAAGAGCCCAAGAAGATGGACGACCTCGAAATCTTCCGGCGTGCTTTTACCTCCTCGGGCATCGATATCGACCGGCTGCTCGCACGTGCGCAGCAGGACGACGTCAAGAAGAGGCTGATCGATGTGACCAACGACGCCGTGAGCCGGGGGGCATTCGGTTCGCCGACATTCTTCGTCGGAAAGGAGATGTTCTTCGGCAAGGACCAGATTCGCGACGTCGAGGAGTCGATCGTCGAACAGACCAGGCAACCCCTTCCCAAGACCGCCTAGCGGCACCGGCTGTCCGGTTCAGGCGAAAGCCAAGCACCCGGATCAAAAAATGAAAAGTAAGCTCAGGGAGAAAGCCATGCCTGGCCCGCTTAGCGGTGTTCGTGTCCTCGATCTGACTGGCGTCGTGTCGGGTCCCTTTGCGACCATGTTCCTGGCGGATCAGGGCGCCGACGTGCTGAAGATCGAGCCGATCGGTGGCGATATCACCCGCCGCAGCCGTGCCACCATCGACAAGGATGGAGAATTTTCGGCGCTGTTCATCTCCTCGAACCGTGGCAAGCGTTCGCTGTCGATCGACGTCAAGAGCCTCGCCGGTCGCGAGGTGCTCGGCAGGCTGATCGCGCAGGCGGATGTGCTGGTGCAGAACTTCCGGCCCGGCACCATGGAGCGCCTCGGTCTCGGCGCGGAGGAATTGCGTCAGCGCCATCCGCGCCTGATCTACGTTTCGATCAGCGGAGTCGGCGATACCGGTCCGTATGTCAAGAAGCGCGTCTATGATCCGATCATCCAGGGCCTGTCGGGGTTCGCCGATATCCAGTCGCAGCCGGTCACGAACCGGCCGCAGATGATCCGCACCATCGTATGCGACAAGACCACCGCCGTGTTCACCGCGCAGGCGGTGGCGGCCGCGCTCTATGCGCGCGAGAAGACCGGGCAGGGCGACCACATTCAGGTTGCGATGCTCGATGTGATGATCTCGTACCTGTGGCCGGAGGGGATGATGCAGTACACCGTGGTCGGCGCCGAGGCGGCCGCTGCCGATCCGAATGACCGGCCGGATCTGGTGTTCAAGACCAGCGACGGTTACATCACCGCCGGCACCATTTCCGATTCCGAATGGCAGGGATTTTGCCGTGCCTCCGGCGATCCCGAGCTTGCCAAAGATTCCCGGTTTGCGACGCCGTCGGCGCGTTCGGTCAACGCCACCGCGCGGATCAACAAGATGGCGGAGTATATCGCCCAGCACACGACGGCCGAATGGCTGGAGCGGCTGGATGCCGCGGACGTCCCGTGCGCGCCAATATTGCGGCGAGGCGAAATCATTCACAACGAGCAGGTGGTCGCGCGCGGCATCATCGCGGAATTCGATCAGCCGAAGGTCGGCCGGGTGAGGCAGCCGAAGCCGGCGGCTCGCTTCGAAATCAATGAAGCCGCGATCGGCGGACCTGCGCCGCGGGTCGGCGAGCACTCGCGCGAGGTGTTGCGCGAGCTTGGCTACGACGACGGCGCCATCGACAGGATGGTCGCCGAACGCAGCTTGCGCGTGGCCGTCTGATCCGAAGCCCTTCTCGCGACCGCCGAGAGGTTCTCAGATCTTCGCCGTCGCCGGCGCAATCGGTCCCGTCGGAACATTGGCCTCGACGGCGCGCCGATAGGCTCCTCGGCCTTTGATGCGTTCAAGGTAGGGTTGCGCGTTGTCGCAAATGTCGACGCCGTAAGCGACGGCCCAGTCCAGACACGTCGCGAGGAGGATGTCGGCGCTGGTGAATTGCTGACCCATCAAGAACGTCCGGCCGTCTGCCAGCGCGACCTCCACGTGTCGCAATTGTTGCCGGAAGTATTCCCCGGCTTGTGCGACAACCTCGGGCGCAACTCCATAAATGTGTCCCAGCGCATCGGCGCGGTGGCGGCGCATGACGTAAAGGCTCGTGGAATCGAGTTCGGCCACGATAAAGAAGCACCATTCGAGCCACGCGGCGTAATCGCGGGTGGCGTCCGGAATCAACGAGCATTCCGGCGTGGAATACATCCGCGACACATAGGCAACGATCGCAGCACTTTCGCCGATGCAGAAGTCGCCGTCCTGCAGCAGCGGGATCTTCTGGCGGGGATTGAGCTTGGTGTATTCAGCGGTCTTGGTCTCGCCTGTCCGTGGCCCGATCGGCTTGACGCTGTAGGACAAGCCAAGTTCGTGCATGGCCCAGTGCGCACGGATCGTGCGGCTCGTACCGGCGCCCCACAGGGTGAGATCCGTTGTGCTCATCACCACTTCTCCACTGACGGGCGAAGGTCGAGTTCATGGGTCCAGCCGTCGCGGCTTTGCTGATGGGCGAACCAATACGCTTCAGCAATAGAGGACGTCTTCGTCAGGCTGTCCCGGGGAATATCGCTTGCCTCGATTCCTTTCGCCGCTTTCATGCGCTGGTGAATGGCCTCGCTGTCCACGCCGGCGTCGATAATGAGGTGGACGACGTGGATATTCTTCGGTCCAAGCTCGCGCGCCATGGCCTGGGCTACCGCGCGGAGGCCGAATTTCGCCGAGGAGAACGCCGCAAAACCCCGGCCGCCCCGGATGCTGGCGGTTGCCCCGGTGAAGAAGATGGTACCGCGTCCGCGCGGAAGCATGACGCGCGCTGCCTCGCGTCCGACCAGGAATCCGGCATAGCAGGCCAGTTCCCACGCCTTGAAGAAAAGCTTTTCCGTGGTGTCCGTCAGCAGCTTGTTGACGTTCGATCCGGCATTGAAAAGGCAGACCTCGATCGGTCCGATATTCTTTTCGACCTCGGCAAAGAGCTTCTGGACCTCGGCTTCCTGACGAGCATCGACGCTGAACGCGTGAATGCGGTGGCCCGCCGCGGCGAGTTCATCCACCAGTGCTTCGGATTTCGCCGCGTCACGCCGGCAGATACAAACCGTATAGCCGCCATTGGCGAACCGCCGGGCGACGGCCGCGCCGATGGCGTCGCCTGCGCCAACGAGTATTGCTACGCCGCGATTTTCCATCCGTTTCTCCCGTTGGTATAAGTTCTTATTTGGTACTATAGATACTTGTTGTCGGCTGCGTTGTAAAACAGAATTCTATAAACTGTCGGAAAGCGGCAGGTTTGCTGTCCCGTTGAAACGAGAGAGCCAAGTCGGAATTAGCGATTGACGAGTTCTAAAAAAGAACGTTAACTTCATGCCGCTGCACCGCGGCAAAAAGGCGGCGCACGTTTTTCGGGAGTGTGGCGGTGGCGGGTCTTTCAGAGGCGATCGATCTCGATGAGATTGCTGTAGGGTTGCCGCGCCGCATCCATGACGTGACGGCCGACCATGCCGCCGATGCCCCGGATCGAATCGCTCTGGTCGAAGGCGGCGTCGGCTGGAGCTATCGTGACCTGGACAGGCGGGTCAGCGAGACAGCCGCCGTCCTCTCCTCACTCGGGGTGCGAGCAGGCGATCGGATGATCATCGTCAGCGAAAATTGCATTTCGCTGGCGGCCTTGCTCCTTGCGGCGAGCCGGATCGACGCCTGGGCAATCGTCGCCAACCCGCGATTGTCAGCGCGGGAGCTCGACCAGATTCGCGACCACAGCGGCGCCCGCCGGATGTTCTTTGCATCGGATGTTTCGAAGGAGGCCGCAGCCCACGCATCGCGCCTAGGCGCGGAGAACAGGCAGTTGGGCCCGCTGCCGAACATCGGCGTCGGGCCACTCAACGAAAATGCAACGGTCGAGCCGGTGGAAGCGGACCCCGCGAAGCAACTTGCGGTGCTGATCTACACGTCGGGCACCACGGGGACGCCGAAGGGCGTGATGCTCTCTCATGACAATTTGCTGATCAGCGCCAGGACCACAGCGCATTTCCGCAAGATGAATCGAGACGACAAGATCTACCTGGTGTTGCCAATCTCGCATATCGTCGGCATCTCGCTCCTGATCATGACCTTGATGGTCGGCGGCACGGTGCGGATGGTCAGCAAATTTGATCCCGCGGCGACGGCAAAGGCGCTGGCGGAGGAGGGGATAACCATCCTCAACGGCGTACCCGCCACCTATCAGCGCCTGCTGGAGTACAAGAGTGTGTCGGGTCTGCATCGGCTCGATCCTGGCTCGTTGCGCTTGATCGCCGTGGCCGGCGCGCCGCTCGATCTCAATCTGAAATCGCGAGTGGAGCAGGAGCTCGGCCTGCCGCTTCTCAACGGCTACGGGATCACTGAATGTTCGCCGGGGATATCGGGCGTGCGCTTCGACGCACCGCGTGCCGATCAGGCGGTCGGCACGCTGCTGCCGGGAATAGAGGGGCGCATCCGGACTCTCGACGGCAGACCGGCGTCGAAGGGAGAAGTCGGAGAGCTCCACGTCCGCGGGCGCAACGTGATGCGGGGCTATTACCGCGCCCCGGAGCTGACGGCCAAAGTGATCGACAGCGAAGGCTGGTTCAATACCGGCGATCTAGCCCGTTTCGACGGCGATTGCCTCTATATTGTCGGTCGCACCAAGGAAATGATCATCCGCTCGGGCTTCAACGTCTACCCCGCCGAGGTCGAAGCGGTCCTCAGTTCGCACAAGGACGTCGTGCAATGCGCGGTGGTCGGCCGTGCCGCCGACGGCAATGAAGATGTCGTGGTCTTTGTGCAATTGCTGCCGGGGACGCAGGTGACGCCGGCGGATCTCATGAGCTTCGTCCGGATCCAGCTCACCTCCTACAAGCGGCCGTCCGAAATCATCGTCCTGGATGCCTTGCCGGCGACGTCTACGGGCAAGATACTCAAGCATAAGCTCGCGGAGTCCTTGCGCGCGGAGGGCGGAGTCCCTCCGGCGCCGATCGTCCCGCTTCGCACACAACAGATCTAACCTGACCGGGAGAAGACCCTTGCAAAAGAGAAACGCGACCGTGGCCGTGATCGGCGCCGGTGATTATATCGGCAGCGAGATTGCAAAGAAGTTCGCCTCCGAGGGCTTTACGGTGTTTGCGGGACGCCGCGACGGCGCCAAGCTCGAACCGCTGGTCAAGGAGGTCGAGAAGGCCGGCGGCGAAATTCACGCGCGCGCGCTCGATGCGCGCAAGGAAGACGAGATCATCTCCTTCCTCGGCGATGCCGACAAGCACGCGCCGCTCGAGGTTTGCATCTTCAACATCGGCGCCAACGTCAACTTTCCGATTCTGGACACGACCGAGCGGGTGTTCCGCAAGGTGTGGGAAATGGCTTGCTACTCCGGCTTCCTCGCCGGCCGTGAGGCCGCGCGCCTGATGCTGCCGCGCGGCCGGGGCAATATCTTCTTCACCGGTGCGACGGCGAGTTTACGCGGCGGAAGCGGCTATGCGGCCTTCGCCAGCGCCAAGTTCGGCCTGCGGGCGGTCGCGCAAGCCGCGGCGCGCGAGTTGGGCCCGAAGAACATTCACGTTGCACATCTGATCATCGATTCCGGGGTCGACACGGAATGGGTACGGCAGCGGCGGATCGAGGCGCTTGGTCCGAACGCGCTGGATGATCCCGACCTCCTGATGCCGCCATCGTCGGTCGCCGAATCCTACTGGCTGCTCTATCAGCAGCCCAGGAGCGCCTGGACCTTCGAACTGGAGATTCGTCCCTTCGGCGAGAAATGGTAGCGGGAGCTTTCACGATGGAGCTCAATCTTTCCCGTGAAGACGCTGCGTTTCGTGACGAGCTGCGCGCTTTCATTGCGGAAAACTATCCTCAGGAAATGCGCGTTCCAAACCCCGAGACCGATTTGACCAAGGAGCAGTCGCTGCTCTGGCACAGGATGCTCTACAAGAAGGGTTGGATCGCTCCGCTGTGGCCAAAGGAATATGGCGGCCCGGGCTGGTCGGTCACGCAGCGCTTCATATTCGAGCAGGAGACGTCACGGGCCGGGACGCTGCCGCCGCTCGCGTTCAGCGTCACCATGGTCGGCCCGGTCATCTACACCTTCGGCAACGACGCGCAGAAGAGGAAGTATCTGCCGCGAATCCTCTCCGGCGAGGATTGGTGGTGCCAGGGCTATTCGGAGCCCGGCTCAGGGTCCGACCTGGCATCAGTCCGCACCAAGGCGGTGCGCGACGGCGACCACTATGTCGTCAACGGCCACAAGACCTGGACGACGCTGGCCCAACATGCCGACTGGATCTTCTGCCTGGTGCGGACCGATCCGTCGGCAAAACCCCAGGCCGGCATTTCCTTCCTGTTGATCGACATGAAATCGCCCGGGGTTACCGTGCGGCCGATCATCACCATCGAGGGATCGCACGAAGTCAATGATGTCTTCCTGGAGGACGTGCGCGTCCCCGCGGAGAATCTAATCGGCGAAGAGAACAGGGGTTGGACCTACGCGAAATTTCTGCTCGGGAACGAGCGCACGAGCATGGCCGGGATCGGCCGGTCGACCCGTTATCTCGCGCGTCTCAAGCAGATCGTGCGAACCGAGGTCGGTGAGGGCGATCCGGCGTTCGGAGAGTTCATCAGGGAGATCGCGCGCGTCGAGCTCGATGTGCTCGCACTGGAGGCGACGGAGCTGCGCATCGTTGCCCAGATGTCGCGCGGCATCGATCCGGGTCCGGCTGCATCGTTGTTCAAGATCAGAGGCACGGAGATATTCCAGCGCATTACGGACCTGACCCATCAGGCGATCGGCAATTACGGGCTGGCCATCCGCGAGCACCCGGTAACCGCCAACCGGTTCATGCCGGGACCGGACTATGGACACACGGCAACCGAGAAATATTTGAACTCCCGAAAGCTGAGCATTTACGGGGGATCGAATGAAATCCAGCGCAACATCATCGCGAAAGCGGTGCTCGGTCTCTGACGACATCGCACGGGGTATCTCATGGACATCCAGTTGACGGAAGAGCAGGAGTTGCTCCGTTCGAGCATCCAACGCTTTCTGCGCGAGCAGTACGACTTCGATGAACGCCGCAAGATCGTCTCGACCGATGAGGGCTGGAGCCGCAGGCACTGGAAGGCTTTCGCCGAGCTTGGACTCTGCGCGGCGCCGTTCCAGGAGAGCTCCGGCGGCCTGGGCGGCGGCTCGCTGGCAACCATGATCGTGATGCAGGAGTTCGGCCGCAACCTCGTCGTCGAACCGTATTTCGAGACGGTGGTTCTCGCAGGCGGCCTGATCGAGGACGTCGCCTCGCCGGAACAGCGTGAGGCATTGCTGCCGAAGATCATGGAGGGTGAGGCGATATGGGCGGTGGCCTGGGCGGAAGGGCGATCGCGCTATGATTTCAACAACGTCACCACGACAGCCCGGCGCCAGGGTGAAAGCTTTGTCCTGAGTGGGACCAAGGCCGCGGTGGTCGGTGCACCGTGGGCCGACAAGCTGATCGTATCGGCGCGGACGTCCGGTGGTCCTCACGATCGGGATGGCGTGAGCCTGTTTGTCGTCGATAGCCATTCGACCAATCTCCATTTGCAGAGCTTCAAGACCATCGATGGACGGCGCGCTGCCGAACTGACGCTGATGAACGTCGAGGTGCCCGCCGGCCAGCTGCTCGGCCGCGAAGGCGAAGGCGTTGCGGCCCTCGAGGCCTGCCGCGAGCGCGCCATTGCGGCGCTCTGCGCCGAGGCGGTCGGGGTGATGTCCGTGCTGAATTCCGCGACGCTCGAATACAGCAAAACCCGCAAGCAGTTCGGAGTAGCGCTAGGGACCTTTCAGGTGTTGCAGCACCGCATGGTCGACATGTTCATCGCGCTCGAAGAGGCCATCTCGCTCACCCAGCATCTGAACCTCAGCCTCGCCGCTCAGGAGCCGAATGGATCGAAACTGGCGTCTGGTACCAAATCCAAGGTCGGCTACGCAGCGCGCTTCGTCGCAGAGCAGGCGGTGCAACTGCATGGCGGCATGGGCATGAGCGACGAACTGAACGTCGGCCATTACTTCAAGCGAATAAGCTCCATCAACATTCAGTTCGGAGACCCCTCCTATCATCTGATGCGGTACGCGCAGCAGAGCTGAATCTCCATTCAACGCAGCAACTCGCCTGCCGTACCCCAACCCGAGGTAAAAATGACCGAAGCCGTGATCGTCTCGACCGCGCGTACTCCCATTGGCAAGGCTTACAAGGGCGCGCTCAATCACACCGAAGGCGCGACGCTGCTCGGGCATGCCATCTCCTCGGCACTGTCGCGCGCGAAGGTCGAGGGCGCGGAGGTCGAGGATGTCGTGATGGGCTGCGCCATGCAACAGGGCACCACGGGGACCAACATCGCGCGCAAGGCGCTGCTGCGTGCCGGACTTCCGGTGAGCGTGGCCGGAACGACGATCGATCGCCAGTGTGCGTCCGGGCTTCAGGCGATTGCGCTGGCTGCGCGTTCGGTCATTTTCGACGGCGTTGAGGTTGCCATCGGCGGCGGCGGCGAATCCATCAGCCTGGTCCAGAACAACCAATACAACAGCTTTCATGCCGTCGATCCGGAACTGCTCGCGATGAAGGGAGACGCCTACATCGCGATGCTGGACACCGCCGAGGTCGTAGCGAAACGCTACAATATCTCGCGTGAACGCCAGGATGAGTACAGCCTGGAGAGTCAGCGCCGGACGGCAGCTGCGCAGCAGGCCGGCCGGTTCACAGACGAACTCGCACCGATCAAGACGACCATGGCGGTCACGGACAAGGCGAGTGGCGCTGTGTCCTATCAGCAGGTGACGCTGTCGGCTGACGAGGGGCCGCGTCCCGATACGACGGCCGAAGCTCTCGCAGGCGTCAGGCCGGCCAAGGGGCCGGGCTTCACGGTCACCGGCGGCAATGCCAGTCAGCTTTCCGACGGTGCCAGCGCCGCTGTCATCATGAGCGACAAGCTGGCGGCGCAGAAGGGGCTGGACCCGCTCGGTATCTTCCGCGGCTTTGTCTCGGCGGGCTGTGAACCGGACGAGATGGGCGTTGGTCCGGTCTATGCCGTGCCCCGCCTGCTCAAGCGACACGGACTTAAGGTCGACGATATCGATCTCTGGGAACTGAACGAGGCATTCGCGGTGCAGGTGATCCATTGCCGCGACAAGCTCGGGATCGACCCTCACAAGCTCAACGTCAACGGCGGCTCGATCGCGGTCGGCCATCCCTACGGCATGACCGGGGCGCGGCTGACCGGCCACGCCCTGATCGAGGGCCGCCGGCGCAAGGCCAAATACGCTGTCGTCACCATGTGCGTGGGGGGCGGCATGGGCGCAGCAGGGCTGCTCGAAATCATTCATTAGACAACTCGGCAGAACCGGACGTCCATCAACATACTGGAGGCATTTGTGAAGACAGCAATCACCGAAATGTTCGGCGTCGAACATCCGATCATTCAGGGTGGAATGCACTATGTGGGGTTCGCCGAACTTGCGGCCGCGGTGTCGAATGCCGGCGGGCTCGGGGTCATCACCGGCTTGACGCAACGGACGCCGGAACTTTTGGCCAAGGAGATCGCGCGCTGCCGCGACATGACGGACAAGCCGTTCGGCGTGAACCTGACCTTTCTGCCGACCTTCACCGCGCCGCCTTATCCGGAATACATCGCTGCCATCAGGGAGGGCGGCGTCAAGATCGTCGAAACTGCTGGGCGCAGCCCCGAACAGTACATGCCCGCCCTGAAGGCAGGCGGCATCAAGGTGATCCACAAATGTACGTCTGTGCGGCACTCGCTCAAGGCCGAGCAGATCGGCTGCGATGCGGTCAGCGTCGACGGTTTCGAATGTGGCGGCCATCCCGGCGAAGACGACATGCCCAATATGATCCTGTTGCCGCGTGCGGCCGAAGAGCTGAAAATACCCTTCGTTGCCTCGGGCGGCATGGCCGACGCACGCAGCCTGGTTGCGGCACTCGCAATGGGCGCCGCCGGCGTGAACATGGGCACGCGCTTTATCGCCACCAAGGAAGCGCCGGTGCATGAGAACGTCAAGAATGCGTTGGTCAAGGCATCAGAGCTGGACACCCGGCTGGTCATGCGTGCGCTCCGGAATACGGAGCGAGTCTTGAACAACAAGGGTGTCGAGCAGTTGCTCGAGATCGAGCGCGCGAAGGGCAAGAGCCTCGAGATCGACGATATCCACGACCAGGTGGGGGGCGTTTATCCCAAGGTGATGATCGACGGCGATATGGACGCGGGCGCCTGGAGCTGCGGCATGGTCGTTGGACTCATTCGCGACATTCCGACCGTGAAGGAGCTGATCGATCGCATCATAGCGGACGCCGAGCGACTGATCAGGGACCGACTTACAGGATTCCTCGATGCCGACAGCAAGGCAGCCCTGAAGGTCGCGTGAAGGCACGCCGGGAGCGGCGCGAATGGCCGAAGAGAATAGCGGTTGTTAGGAAGCAAGGAATACTTGCCATCAATGGCCCGTTGGCAAGAGTTCAGAATGAATTGGCGAAGCGGTGCTCTGGAAGTCCCTGTGCGATGCCATGAATGGCAAGAACATGACCCGCTTGGGGTTCAAGGCTTAATTGCTCGCGATCCAGAAACTTCCTCGCCGTCGTAACGAACAATGTCTTCAGATCAGGTCCGCCGAAGCACAGGCAGGTCGGATTGGTCGCCGGCACCGGAATAACGGCGTCGATCCGGCCGTCCGGTCGGTAGCGTATCACCCGGCCGCCGGAGAAGAATGCGGTCCACAGCCCGCCGGCAACGTCGATGCATGCGCCGTCAGGCCTCTCCCCGGAGGCGCTGTAGTCCGCGAACAGTCGTCTGTTGCGGATCGCGCCGTCATCGAGATCGAAGTCGAACTGCCAGGTGCGGTATCGCCTCGTATCCGTGAAATAGAGCGTGCGATTGTCGGGTGAGAACGCAATGCCATTCGTCACGATGACATCGCCGAACATGTGCGCTGTCCGGCCGTCCGCATCCACACGATACAGCGACCCGGTCGGTCGATGCAGCTTGTTGTCCATGGTGCCGATCCATAGCCGGCCCCGCGCGTCGACGCGTCCGTCATTGAGGCGGTTGTCGGGACCGCTTTCGACCTCACAGAGCGGACTTGAGAGCTGACTTGGAGGACCGTCGCCGGACGAGCGGCGATGAAGGCGCAGATCCTGCGCGAGCAGGTGGGAGCCATCTGCCGTCAGAGCCTGACTGCCGAGGAAGCTGCACGCGTACGGAAAGACCTGATGAGCGCCGGTTGCCGGATCGAAGGATTGATGCAACTGCCGGTCGATGTCGACCCACCACAGCTTGCGGGAACGGTCGCACCACAACGGCGTCTCGCCGAGAATGTCGGCCGCGGCCACAGCGGTCTCGACCCGATGCGCGGGGATCAGGCCGGCGGTCATCCCGATATCCGATTCCAGCCACGAGCGCTGTCTCCGAAAGCCTCGTATCCGTCCGTGGTGACAACGATCGTATCCTCCAGCTTGATGAAGCCGCGCGCGTGGGGCAGCGTGGTTTCAATCGAGATGACCATGCCGGCTTCAAGCGGTTCGTTGGCGTCGTCGGCGGGATAAGGGATCGGGCCGCTCGACGTCAGACGCGGCGCTTCGTGGCTGACGATCCCCATTCCATGGGCGACGAAATGCATTTGCTTGCTGTAAGCGGACCGCGCGAGCGCTTCGTTGGCCGCGGTGTAAATGCCGCTGCCGGCGAGGCCGGCGCGGATCGGCATTCGGGCTGCCTGCTGGATCAGGTCGATCTCGCCGAGTAGATCGAGAAGCTCGCCGTCGGGCGCCCCGTGTACGGCCATCCGGCAGAGGTCGCCGATGTAGCCGCGGTAGTTGCCGCCCGAATCCAGTGAGACGACGTCGCCCGGTTCGAGACGCTGCTCGGATGGTGCCCGGTTGAGGCTCGTTCCCAATGTCACCAGCGCGTATTCGAAAATCATGTCCCGGGATAGCTCGGCCTGCCGCAAAAGATCGATGATCTCGCGCTTGCTCTGCCCGGGGCGGGTCTGGTTGACCGCAGTCATCATGGAGGCGACGACACGCTCGGAGGCTTCGCGGAGGACGTCCAGCTCGGGCGCCGTCTTGACGGCGCGCAGCTTCTCAAGCGGGCGCATCGCCTCGACGAACTGGCAATGGCCGAACTCCCTGCGCAGCACGTCCGCCGCATCGGCCGGCAGAAATGAGCCCTCGATTCCGACACGGAGCGCAGATGGCGCGACGGACTTCAGCTGCTTGACGGCGAGTGCCATCGCCTCGACCGTGGTCGACGATCCGAACACGATCGCCGGCATCCAATAGCCGTCGCTCGTCCGGTTCTGGACGCTGTCGCGCTCGTTCCGGTTCGCGATATAGGCCGACTTCTCCAGTGCGCCCTTCACATAGACGAAAATAGGCAGGTACCGGCTGATGCCGATCGCCTCCATATAGTCGAACTGGAAGTGATAATAGCCGCCAAGAAGGTATTGGATATTGTGCTTGGAGGTGACGATCAGCACGTCGATACCGGCATCGTCGAGCAGGCGGTCGAGTCTGGCCGTGGAGAAGGGAACGCCGCAACGCATGTGTTTCTCGCTGCTCGACAATTATGCCTGACGCTCCGGCGCCAGGCCGCGGGCGATCAACCCTCGTTCCAGGAGGCGAGGGCATGCGCGACGCAGCCGTTGATGTGCTCGGTGAGCACGGCCCTGGCACTTTTGATGTCGCGCTTGAGGGCGCATTCCAACAGCGCCTTGTGCTGATTGATCGTCTCGGCGCCGCGGTAGCGCAGCGCATAGCGGAAATATTTGTCGAACACGACCGCGTGGGTCTGCATCAGCTCGCGCGAACCGCAACTCGAAATGAGCGCCTGGTGGAATTCGCCGTCGTAGCGTTTGCGCAGCTCAGGATCGTCGCCTTCGCTGAGGACGGTGCGTTCGGTCGCCGCCAGCTTGTGATGCGCTGACACCACCCGGCCTTCCCACTCCACGTCGCCGGCCCGGAACGACTCGGCCATCGCATGATGTTCCAGCAGGATGCGGAGACCGGCGAGCTCACGCAGGTTCTGGATGGATATCGGCGCCACCTCGAAGCCGCGCTGACCTTCCGCGACCACGAAGCCCTCGGACGTCAGCCGGTTGAGGATCTCGCGCAGCGTGGAGATGCTGACTCCGTAATCTTCCTTCATGGCGTCGAGCTTGAGCCGCCCGGAGGGCGTCAGCACGCCGAAAATGATGTCGGATCGAATCCGCTGATAACCGCTGTCGCCCGCCGACAAGGGCCTACCCTCAAGTGACGTCATGCTCTCCGATCCCGCAAACGCGCGCGCAACGCCCTGTGATGGGGCGGCCGAACTATCAATGTTACCAGCAATATAGCAGACACATAGCGTCGTATGTAATCAAAAATCTCAGATAAATTACGTTTTATCATTTGACTGTGAAAAATAGTTATGTTTTTTGATTGACCTGAGGGTGCAGAAAATAATGGCCTAACGCCGCCGTCGTGCCCCGAACAGGGAGGTAAGAATGAGTTTGTTGGTACGGGCGCTGTCTGCGACGGCGATCTGCGTGGCGCTGACGGTCGGCGCATCAGCTCAGGACATTCAGGAGCGGACGATCAGGTGGGGCCACCTGAACAACACCGATCATCCCGTCAGCTTTGGTGTGCAGAAGTTCGCCGAGATCCTGCTGGCAAAGAGCGGGGGCAAGATGAAGGTCCGCGAGTTCGCGGCTTCACAGCTCGGCAACGAGTTGCAGCAGCAATCCGCGCTGCGCGGCGGCACCCAGGAGATGCTGTCGGCCTCGACGACATCACTCGCCACCGTCATTCCGGAATTCGGTCTTATCGATTTCCCGTTCCTGTTCAACACGACCGAGCAGGCCGATGCTCTCGCGACCGGCAAATTCGGCAACGCGATGATCGATACGCTGCCGTCGAAGGGGCTGATCGGCCTCGGATATTGGGGCCTGGGCTTTCGCAACGTCACGAATAGCACCCGCCCGATCACCAAGCTTGAGGACTTCAGCGGCCTCAAACTTCGTGTGATTCCGAACCCGGTCTATCTCGAAAGCTTCAGTGCCTTTAAGGCCAATCCGGTCCCGATGGCCTTCGGTGAGCTGTATTCGGCGCTGGAGACCCGCACCGTCGACGGCCAGGAGAATCCCTACACGGTCATTCTCTCGAACAAATTCTACGAAGTGCAGAAATACGTTTCCGCCACAAATCACACCTTCACCCTGAACATCATTCTGGTGAGCAAGGTCTTCTGGGACAAGCTGTCGCCGACCGAGCAGGGGCTGATGCGCGAAGCCTATGAAGAAAGCCGCGGCTACCAGAAGGAGCAGACGCGCCTTCAGACCGAAAAGGCTCTGACGGAGCTGCAGGCCAAGGGTATGCAGTACAACGCGATCGCCCCCGAAGAAACGGAGCGCATGCGGAAGGCAGCGCAACCGGTCGCGGACAAGATTTCAGCCAATCTTCGTCCCGAGACGGTGAAGCTCTTCAACGAAGAGGTCGAGCGCATCCGCAAGGACGTGAAGTAGTCGACTTCTTTCATCACGCAGACGGCGGAGCCGGCCAGTGGCCGGCTCACGCCCCTCATTTGCCCGGACGTCACGCATGGCGCGAGTTCTCGACCTCTATTGCACGTTCCTGAAAGCCGTCATTGCCGCGTGTCTCGCGGTCATGGTGGTCCTGGTCTTCGGCAATGTCGTCCTGCGTTACGGCTTCAACTCCGGAATCGCGATTTCCGAAGAGTTGTCGCGCTGGCTGCTGGTCTGGTTGACCTTTCTCGGCGCAATCGTCGCGCTTCGCGAGCACGCCCATCTCGGCGTCGACACCCTCGTCCGGATGCTGCCGGCCTCCGGCAAGCGCATCTGCTTCGTCATCAACTATTGCCTGATGCTGTTTGCCGACTGGCTGCTGCTTTCGGGAAGCTGGCGCCAGACCATCATCAACATCGACGACCGTGCGCCGGCCACCGGTTTTTCCATCGGGATATTCTATGCCGTCGGCGTGGTCTTTGGCGTGTCAGCCGCAATTATCCTTCTCTACGACCTGTACCGGGTGATCAGCGGGCAGGCGAGCGAGGAAGACATGGTGGCTGTCAGGGAATCGGAGGAGCAATGATGTCCTCCACCGCCATCACGCCTGTTCATTTTCTTCGCGTCACCTGGATCACGCCATGACGATCGCCGTCTTTACGTTCTCGCTGCTCGGCGCCATGGCGCTGGGCATGCCGATCGCCTTTGCGCTCCTCATCTGCGGCGTCGCCCTGATGAGCACGATCGACATGTTCGACGCGCAGATCGTGGCGCAGAACGTCATCAACGGCGCGGACAGCTTTCCGCTGATGGCCATTCCCTTCTTCATGCTCGCCGGCGAGATCATGAACAAGGGAGGGCTGGCCAAGCGCATCGTCAATGTCGCCCTTGTTGCGGTCGGGCATTTCCGGGGCGGTTTGGGCTACGTAACGATCATGGCGGCCTGTATCCTGTCGTCTTTGTCGGGGTCTGCAGCGGCCGATGCTGCCGCGCTCGCGGCGCTGCTGGTGCCGATGATGGTGGCAGCGGGACACAAGAAGTCCTACGCGGCTGGTCTCGTGGCTGCCGGTGGGGTCATCGGCCCCGTCATTCCGCCCAGCATCGGTTTCGTCATCTTCGGCGTCGCCGCCAACGTATCGATCTCCAAGCTGTTTCTCGCCGGCATCGTCCCCGGCCTCCTGCTTGGATTGGGCCTCTGCCTCGCCTGGTACTGGGTGGTGCGCAAGGAGAACCTGTCGCCGCCGCCGAGGGCCTCGCTGCGCGAAATCCTGCACGCCGTCACCGACGGGTTCTGGGCGCTCATGCTGCCCGGGATCATCATCGTGGGCTTGCGCTTCGGCATCTTCACGCCGACCGAGGCCGGCGTCGTCGTCGCCGTCTATTCGCTGTTCATTGCGACCTGCATCTATCGCGAGCTGAAATGGTCGGAGGTCTACGCGGTCCTGGTGTCGTCTGCCGTGACGACGAGCGTCGTCATGTTCCTCGTCGCCGCAGCGCTGGTGTCGTCCTGGCTCATCACGGTGTCCGAAATCTCCGCTCAGGTCGTCGATCTCCTGAAACCCTTCATGGGGAACAACACGCTCCTGATGCTGGCGATCATGGTGATCGTGGTAGTCGTGGGAACGGCGCTCGACATGACGCCGACGATCCTCATCCTCACGCCGATCCTGATGCCGGTCATCAAGGCGGCGCATATCGACCCCGTCTATTTCGGCGTGCTCTTCATCATCAACAATTCCATAGGCCTGATCACGCCACCGGTCGGCATCGTGCTCAACGTCGTCTGTGGCGTCTCCAAGATCAGCATGGAGGATATCATCAAGGGCGTCTGGCCCTTCATGATCGCGCAACTGATCGTCCTGTTCGCGATGGTGCTATTCCCGGGATTGGTGACGATCCCGGCAAAATGGTTTGGCGGCTAGTCGCTTAGCTTCTACAAAGGACAAGAGGGACAAAAATGGCCGCTAAAATCATGATCCTCAACGGACCCAATCTCAATTTCCTCGGCATCCGCGAGCCGCACATTTATGGCGCGACGACGCTTAGGGAGATCGAGGCGAGCTGCCAGGCGCTGGCCGATCAGCTCGGAGTTTCGATGTCGTTCCATCAATCGAACATGGAGGGCGAGCTCGTCAGCCTGATCCAGTCCGCCCATGGCGACGCGGACGCAATCATCATGAATCCCGCCGCCTATTCATTCACCTCGATCGCGCTGATCGATGCGCTGAAGATTTTCGAGGGCGTGAAGATCGAGGTGCACATCTCGAACATTCACGCGCGGGACGAGCTGCACCGCCACTCGATCACCTCGAGTGCCTGCACAGCGGTCATTTGCGGCCTGGGTCCTTACGGCTATCTTGCCGCGATCCTGGCTGCTGTCCAACGGCTTGGGCAATTGCCTCAGACCATCGCGCCGGCTCTGCACGGGCTTGCGGCCGGCGGCAAAGCGTAGGCAAGGAGGGCGGGATGCGCGGAAGGGGATTTCTTGCCATCTGGAGCGACGTCGAGGCTCACGATCTGATCGATTATCGGCACTGGCTGACGCGTGAGCACACGACCGAGCGCGTGACGACGAAGGGCTTCCTGGCATCCCGTGTATTCTGCGCGGCAAGGGACGACATCAACCGCTTCTTCATTCTGTATGAGCTGGAAACACCGGAGGTGCTCGACGGCGAGGCCTATCTGGCGCGTCTCAACGCACCGACGCCGTGGTCACAGCGCATCATGCCGAAGCTCGGCAATTTCATGCGAGGCGGGGGTGTCATGGTCGCGCGGGAAGGGCGCGGCGAGGGCGCGTCGATCGCGGCGCTCCGGATCGAGACGTTGCCGAAAGATCCCCAAAGTCTGGCTCAGGCGCTGGTTGGGTGTGACGGGGTTGCCGCCGTGCAGATCGGCGCGACCGACAAGGCGCGGACATCGGTGCCGACTGCCGAAAAGGGCATGCGGAAGAACGAGGGCTTTTTCGCGGGGCTTTTGCTGATCGAGGCACTCGACGTCGCGTCTTTGCAGGCTGCAATGCGGAAAGCGGCGGACATTGCCCCCGACGTCGTGACCGGGGCGAGCGAGCCGGAAGTTTATCAAAGTATGTTTGCGCTCGACGCCCGTATCGCGGATTTCGGCTGATGGCAGCGTTCTCGCTCGCCGCGCTGACCGTGCTCGAGCTTGCGCCGCCCGAGATGATCGAATTGGCGGCGCATTGCGGCTACGAAAAAGTCGGGCTCAGGCTATTGCCCGCCACGCCTGGCGGTGTTGCCTATCGCCTGATGGACGATGCGCCGCTCCTGCGGGAGACGCTTCGGCGGTTGGAGTTGACGGGGGTGACTGTCGCCGATCTCGAGGTCGTTGCGTTCGGACCGGAAACGGACGTCGCGTCGTTCACGCCCTTCTTCGAGGTGGGCGCGCGCCTCGCCGCCAAACACATCCTCGTCGCAGCCTACGATCCGGATCTGGCGCGGTTTTCGGATCGCTACCAGAAATTTTGTGAAGCGGCAGCGAACTATGGCCTGACTTCCGATCTCGAATTCATGCCCTGGACGAGCGTTCCGGACCTGAAGACCGCCATGCGCATCGTCGGCGGCATCGATCGTCCCGGTGCCGGCATTCTGGTCGATGCGCTGCATTTCGATCGGTCGCAGAGCTCGCTTGCGGACCTCCGCGCCATCCCGGCGCAACGCCTTCACTACTGGCAACTATGCGACGGCCCGGCCGAACGCCCGGCGACCACGGAGCAGCTCATCCATGCGGCTCGCGAGGAGCGGATGTTTCCGGGCGAGGGCGGAATAGACCTGATGGGACTGGCAAGCGCGATGCCGAATGACCTGACCATCAGCATCGAGGTTCCGACCGTTCAACTGGCAAAGAGCGTCGATGCCGCGTCGCGCGCGCGCCGGGCGTTGGCGGCGGGCAGAGCCGTCATGGAGCGGGCGCGCAGCCAGCATTGAGAATTTCGGGACGGGAAGGGGTGTGCGGGATGTCGCAAGCCGATCGCTCCTGGGATGTCGAGACCGATCTCCTGGTCGTCGGAGCGGGTGCCGCCGGCATGACGACATCGCTGGTGGCGGCCCTTGAAGGGCTCGACGTGATCCTTTGCGAGAAGTCGGATACGGTTGGCGGCACGACCGCGACCTCCGCCGGCACAGTCTGGATTCCGGGCAATCGGCAGGGACGGCTTGCAGGCGTGCCGGACTCGATCGAGGCGGCACGAGTCTATCTCGAAGCATTGCTCGGCGTGCACGCCGCGGACGCGCGCGTGGAGGCATTTCTCCAGGCGGGTCCCGTCATGCTCGACTATCTCGAGCAGAAGACGAGCGTCGTGTTTGCGGCGCCGCTGGTACACCCCGACTACAAGAATCTTCCCGGTGCAGCGATCGGCGGTCGTGCGCTCGGCTCCGTTGCGTTCGACGGCCGCAAGCTTGGCAAAGACTTCGATTGCGTCAGACCTCCGCGGCGAGAGTTCATGGTCCTCGGCGGCATGATGGTGGGAAAGGCGGACATCCCGGCGCTGTTGGCGCCGCTCCGGAACTGGACGAACTTCAGGCATGTCGTTGGTCTTGTCGGCCGGCACTTGCTCGATCGGCTTCGCTACAGGCGCGGAACGCGTCTGATCATGGGTAACGCTCTCGTCGCGAGGCTGTTTGACAGCCTCCGTCGTTCCGGCGTCCATCTGCGATACGAGACTGAGCTCAGCGAACTCATCCGCGATGGCGACGCAGTCGTTGGGGCGGTCTTGTCATCACCGGCCGGCGCATTGGCGATACGTGCCCGCAAAGGCGTGGTGTTGGCAACGGGGGGCATCGGCTGGAGCCGCGAACTTCGCGAAAGGCTTTTTCCGGAGGGCGCGCGCCGATTTTCACTCACGCCTTCGTCCAATACCGGGGACGGCATGCTCGCGGCCGAACGCGTCGACGCAGTCATCGAGCGCGATCTCGACAGCCCCGCTCTGTGGATGCCAAGCTCGGTCATGACGCAAGCGGACGGCCACGTTTCGGTGTTCCCGCACATCATGCTCGATCGTGCCAAGCCGGGACTGCTTGCCGTGAACAAGTCCGGCCGCCGTTTCGTGAATGAAGCCGACTCTTATCACGACTTCGTGGAAGCGATGTTGCGTTCGAACGCGTCTTCCTCGTTGGCGCCGCCGGCTTTTCTGATTTGCGATCGCGCCTTTATCGGGGCCTACGGCATTGGTCTCGTTCATCCCGGGACGAAGGATTTGGACAAGTTTCTGAGGGCCAGATATTTGGTGGCGGGCGAGACGATCGAAGCATTGGCCGAAGAAATCGGCATCGATAGCGGCGCGCTTGCTCAAGCCGTTGCGCGATACAATCGCTATGCCGACAGCGGGGTGGACCAGGATTTCGGCCGCGGTTCAAGCGAGTTGAACCGGTTCAATGGTGATCCCTCAGCCAAGCCAAATCCGTGCCTGCGGCGGATCGGTCCAGGGCCATTCTATGCCGTCGCGGTATGGCCGACGGATCTCGCCAGCAGTGCCGGCTTGTGCACGGATTCAACCGCGCGGGTTTTGTCTGGCGATGGGGCGGTCATACCCGGACTCTACGCCGTCGGTACGGATGCATCCTCGATCTTTCGAGGCACTTATCCGGGTCCGGGCACGATGATCGGACCTGCGATGGTATTCGGATGGTGCGCGGCGATGCATGCCGCGGGCGTTTTCGGCCAGGAAGAAGAAAGGTAACTGAAAGCTGCTCGTTCGCTACGACAGCTAGGAACTCTTGCGCACCATCGAGGCTTGAATCCGCGGGCCAGCATTGCCGCCAATTGCTGGTCTGCACGGCCCCGCCTCCAAGCCCCCCATACCCCCCAGGGTGGGGCCGTGCTTCATCGCAGGAGATGCAATGCCTGAGCCGACCGAGCAAGACATCAGAGACCGCGCGCACCGACTGTGGGAGCGAGCAGGCAAGCCGGAGGGCCGCGAGCAAGAATTTTGGCACGCGGCCGAGCAAGAGCTACGCAACGAAGACAAGTCAAACACCATGCGGACGCCGGATACGCTGTGACCGCCACGGGTGCCGTTCTGCTACGGAACAGAGCCTTCTAGAAAGACTTGGTTCTTAGAAAGACTTGGGCTTCTAGAAAGACTTGGGGTTCTGAGCAGCACGGGCAGCGAAGCGGGCCCGTTCGCACGACGGTGTTTGCGGTGGACGAGCAGAAAAAGATAGAGCACCAGATCGAACTCGCAACGCGAGCGGCGGCGCTTGTCAAAGACGAAACCACTATCCAGCGTTTCAGGAACTTCGCTGAGGAGCTGAAGCGGAAGCTGCTTCGCATGATGCGGCGCGGTCAGGTGCCAACGCGCGCGTACGAGCTCTGGGAGCAGGCGGGTCGCCCGGCCGATCGCGAAGTGGAATTTTGGCTCGAAGCGGAACAGCAGATCGAACAAGAGCGCGAACAGAGGAAGCTCTCGGGGCCCCCGGAGAAACGATAGCTGCTGGCGCTGCTGGTGCCCACATCGGCAGCGAGCAAGTCGCTGACTTTGTCCGCATTCCCCTGGACAGAGAAAAAGCCGCCGAGTTCTTCACCCTGGCGGCTTCGGAAGTCCGTAGCTGTTGATTGTCTCCTCAGCCTTGTGCGTACCGCCGTTACCTTGTTTGCGGCCATGCAAGATCATTATAGGCGAAGGCAATCGATTTCACTGTGACTTGAAGCACACATTGCAGAGCTGCCTCTTGCTCCGTCATTCCCTTACGCGCCGGCGGCGATCCCCAGGCGCCCGATGCCGGGAAGCTTCACCGCCGGGCGGCGGACGTCGAGGCCGAGCACCGCGCCGAGGAAATTGATCTCGACCCCTTCGACCCAACCGATGGTCATGCCGAAATAGCCCGACAGCGAGGCGTAGAGGCCGGTGCCGGACGCCGTGACGCCGGCCCAGCGTCCGCTGTAGGGAAAGTCCTTGCCGATCGCGGTCGGCGGCAGCACGGCGCGAAGCTCGGGAACGGCGTCCAGCGCTGCCTGTACGAAGGTGTTGGAATTCGGGCCCGGCCAGGCGCTGTAGTCGCCATAGGTGCGGAACTTGTAATTCTCGATGACGTCGCGAATCTTCGGAATCAGCGCTTCGGCCCGCGCGCCGTCGACCGCAACCACCGTCTCCGGCAGGGCGCCGAACCAGCGGCCGTCGGGCGCAAAGCCGTTGCTGCGAATCGGGTCGCCCCAGGCCGTGTAGTCGTACCGGCTGTAGGTGGCGGCACCCTTCTCCTTGACGACGATCCAGGTGTGGACGGCGAAAATGCTGCGCCAGCGCGCGGTGCGCGCGGCGAACACGCGGATCAGCGCGTCCGGATCGGCGGATGCGGGCGGCAGCAGGCCGGCGCTGGAGCGATCCGCCGTCTGCCAATTGCCGCGGCCGTCTCCGCGTAAATAATAGCGGCCGGCCGACACGCCGATCGGCACGAACATCAGCAGCAGGAAGAGAATCAAGACTTTCCTCAAGGGCAAACGGCGGTCAGGCGGGACGTTGCCACCAATATAGTTCGCAATGCACGCCGCGCCAGCGCCCTCCGGCTCTTGCATTCGGGAACTGCGGCCATATGTTGCGCAGATGAGGAAGCTGTCACTCGTCGAAGACCAGGCCATCCAGGCGCGCATCGCGTTCGTCGCGGGCGCCGAAACGTTCGATCGCCTCTTCGCCGGCATCCGGTTCGACGAAATCGACGGCAATCTGCTGTTTGCCGTTGCGCGCAACGAAGACTGTGCGGCCGAGATCGAGGACGAGTTCTCGCATCACCTTGCCGTGGTCGCGACGCAGATCCTGGCGCAGAGCGTCGACGTGGTCGTGGTGCTGCCGAAGGTCCTGCAATAGCTTTCTGCCCGCAGGCCGCTTGCCTTCGCCCTGTCTCTCCGCTTTTCAACGCAATTGCAAAATTGTAATGACGTCATTGGGCGCTCAGGCCCGAGATGCGTTATCGACGGAGCTCGACGGAGGGCTCGTCGACGCTCGCCTCCATTTGCGAAACAACATTGGATACAAATTGGCGCCCACCAAGAAAGCCCGGGCCACGACCGGCGCGATAAAGACAAAAAGCCGGAGCTCAAAGAGCCAGAGCTCAAAAAGCAAGGGCTCGAAGAGCCAAAGCTTAAAAAGTAGCGGCTTAAAAAATATCGGCTCAAAAAGCAGCGGCTTAAAAGCTGACGGCTCAAAAAGTGGCGGCTCAAAAAGCAAGAGCTCGGGAAGCAAGAGCTTGAAAAGCAAGAGCGCCTCGCGTTCCGCGGTCGCCTCCTCATCGCCGCTCGGTATGCTGGCGCTGCATCTGCTCGAGCAATGGGAAAAGTCCGGCCGCGACGGCCTCGTGTTCCTCTGCGACGACGAGAGCAGGGCGGAGCGGCTAGGCGGCGCGATCCACGCGCTCGATCCCTTGGTCGAAGTGCTGGTGTTTCCGCGCCTGAACACGCTGCCCTTCGACGGCCTCGAGCCGTCCCGCGAGATCGCGGGCCGGCGCAGCGCGGTGCTGCGGCGCCTCGCCAAGGCCAAGAAGCCGGTCTTCCTGGTGTCCACCGCGGAAGCCATCATGGAACGGCTGCCGCTGCCGGCGAGCTGGTCGCGGTCGAGCCTCACGCTGAAGGTGGGCGCGCCCTATTCGGGGCCCGAGCTGGAGAGCCGGCTGGAAGCGCTCGGCTACGATCTCGACGAAGAGGCGGAGTATCCTGGGGGCGTCCTGTTCCACGGCAAGACGTTCGAAGTATTTCCCGCCGGCGCACTTGCGCCCTTCAGGATCGAGCATTCCGGCGAGACGATCCGCAAGATCGTCGCCGTCGATCCGGTCGAGCACGAGGTCGTCTACGAGACCAAGGAATTGACCATCGACCCCATGTCCGAACGGATCGCGCTGGGAGCTACGCGCGGACAGCGGGCGACGCTGCCGGATTATTGCGGTCGCGCGCGATGGATCGTGGATGCCGGGGTGTCGGCCCATGCCGATAGCTGGCTCGGCACGATCGAGGAGGCCGCCGGCCGCAGAGATGCGGAGCGCGAATATCTGGGGCAGGCGGACTGGAAGCGGCTGAAGAAGAGCTTCAGCGTGCTGCCGCGCAAGGCCGCCTTCATCTCGACGCCGGAGTTCTCGAAGCTCGCCGCGCCGCGCAAGGCACTTCGCGCTTTCGTCGCCGACATGCAGCGCGGTGGATCGCGGCTGCTGTTCGTCGCGGCGGTCGAGGATGACCTTCGCGCGATGGAGCGCATGAGCGGCATCAAGGCGGAGCGCCTTGCCGATTGGAGCGAGGTGTCGAAGGGACGGAGCCGCGAAGGCGCGCTGCTGGCCGATTTCGACGCGGGGTTCATTGGCGCGGGCCGCAAGCCGCTTGTCGTCGTGACCGCGTCCGACGTGCTCGGCAGCCGGGCCCATCATCCGCAGCCGATGGCGCGCTCGTGGAATCCGGCGTTCGATCATCCTGACGTGCCCGAGAAGGGCGCCGCCATCGTCCATCTGCAACGCGGGCTCGCCGTGCTCGACGGCTTGCAGACCCTCGACATGGGACGGGGATCGCGGCGCGAGATGGTCCGGCTCGCCTTTGCGGGCGACAATGCCGTGCTGGTGCCGCCGTCCGATCTTGCCGTGATCTGGCCGTATGCCGGCGAGCCCGGCAAGCTGACGCTGGACAAGGCGGACGGCAGCAGTTGGTGGGCGCGGCGCACCGAGGCGGAGGCGGAAATTCAGGTCGCCGCCAAGGTGCTCGCCAAACACATCAGCCAGCGCCGCCGCCGCCGTGCACCCAAACTGGTGCCGCCGGGGGCGAACTACGAAAAATTCGTCGCGCGTTTCCCCTATTTCACGACGGTCGATCAGGCCAAGGCGATTCAGGACGTCCTCGACGATCTGGCGTCGGGCCATCCCATGGACAGGGTGATCTGCGGCGACGTCGGATTCGGCAAGACCGAGGTGGCGCTGCGCGCAGCGGCCGCGGTGGCGCTGTCGGGCAAGCAGGTGGCGATTGCGGCTCCGACGACCGTGCTGGCACGGCAGCATGTCGAAACCTTCCGCAAACGTTTCGGCCCGCTCGGGATCGAGGTGGGAAGCCTGTCGCGGGCCAGTTCAGGCCCGGAGACGCGGGAGACGAAGGAAGGGCTGCGGCGTGGCAGGCTGAAAGTCGTGGTCGGCACGCAGGCTCTCGCGGCAAAGGACGTGAAGTTCGCCGATCTTGGCCTCGTCATCATCGACGAAGAGCAGCATTTCGGCGCGGCGGAGAAGACGAAGCTTTCAGGACTGGCAAAGGGTGCTCATTCGCTCTGGATGAGCGCCACGCCGATCCCGCGCACGCTCGCTGCGGGTCTTGCCGGCTTCAGGGATCTCAGCGTGATCGCCTCGCCGCCGGTTCATCGCCTTCCCATCGTGACCAGGATCGCGCCGCTTTCGGAAGCCGCCATTGCCGCGGCGCTGCTGCGCGAGCGCAGGCGGAACGGGCAGAGCTTCCTGATCTGTCCGCGCATCCAGGATCTGGAGCCGATGCTGGCGCGGGTGCAATCGGTGGCGCCGGAGCTGCGCATCGTCTGTCTGCACGGCAGATTGCCCGTCGAGGAGATCGACGACCGGATGATGAGTTTTGTCGACGGCGAAGCGGATGTGCTGCTGGCGACCAATATCGTGGAAAGCGGCCTCGACATACCGCGCGCCAACACCATCGTGGTGTGCTGGCCCGAAAAGTTCGGCCTGGCACAGCTGCATCAGCTCAGGGGGCGGGTGGGACGCGGCGGCACGCGCGCGTTTGCCCATCTGCTAACGGAATCGACTTCGCAACAGTCCGAGAAGCGTCTGGCGGTGCTGGAGGAGTTCAGCAAGCCGGGTGCCGGCTTTGCGATCAGCGAGCGCGACCTCGACCTCAGGGGCGCCGGCGATCTGTTCTCGGAACAGCAGTCCGGGCACGTCCAGGTGTTCGGACCCGTGCTCTACAGTCATCTTCTGAAGCTGGCCTCCGAGCGCGGGAGCGACACCGGCGCCGATCTGTGGGTCCCCGATCTCAATATGCCGCTGGCCGACATGCTGCCTGAAGGCTACGTGCAATCGGAAGCGGTCCGGCTCGAGATCTATGGCCGCGCAGCCCGGTGCCGCGGCGACGACGATCTGGAAGATCTGGAGGAGGAGATCTCGCGCCGTTTCGGCAGACTGCCGCCGGAGGCTCGCGACTTCTTCGCATCCGCCAGACTCCGGATCGATTGCAAGCGGCGCGGCATCGTCAGGCTCGATGTCGGGCCCGAGGCCGTCGCCGCGACGTTCCTGCCGGGGCGGCTGCCGAAATCCAGGGCGAAGTCGAAAGCGGGATCGCTCCAGCGCGACGGCGACCGCGTCGTCTATTCCGGTCGCCGCGACCAGGACCCGTTCAGCCGCGTCGAGGAATTCCTCGAACTCCTCGACGCCTAGGGATTATTCGGTCTGCTCGACGGTCGCCGGCATTTTCGCCACCGACATCAGCGAGCGGGCAACCTGGTTGAGGAGCTGGTCGGCGTTCTCCTCCTCGGCGAGCGATTTCGACAGCAGGCTGACGATGGCACTGTGCCGAAGTTGCTGGGCGAGGTTGCGCGCCGTGCTATAGCCCGCGATCTCGTAATGCTCGACGCGTTGTGCCGCGCCGATCAGGGCGAGGTCGGCCGCCGCGTCCTCCTTGTCCTCGCCCTCGGCCATGATCTCCTGGCCCTCCTCGACGAGGCCCATCATCCCCTTGCAGGGCTTGGCGCGGGCGGATTTGCCGAGCATTTCGAAGCATTCGTTGATGCGCTCGACCTGCGCTTCGGTCTCCGCGAGGTGGTGCTCGAACAGCTCGCGCAACTGGTCGAAGCGGGCAGCCGCCGCCATCTTGGGGAGCGCCTTGGTCAACTGCTTCTCGGCATGCAGGATATCGCGCAGCTCGTTGATAAGCAGATCACCGAGACCAGCTTCGTCCGCCGGCGGCGAGCTCTCCGTTACGATGGCGGTGGCCGGACCCGGTTCGCCCGCCTGGATCGCCGGCGAGTCCGTGAAGACCCAGTCGCCGCCCTCGTTCCACGGTCCGCGCGTGTCGATCTCGCCATGGTCGCCTGCGCCGGTGGAATCGTTGAAGAACTGGTCGACGAGGCCGGGCGTCGGGGCGAGGCGGCCGATGCTGAACGTCGGCTTGCCCATGCTTTCGAGCGCCAGCGCGAACGCCTTCATGTGCGTGATCTCGCGGGTCATCAGGAATTGCAGCGCGTCCTTGCTGCCGGCGTCATCGCAGAAATTGATCAGCCGCTCGTAGACGATCTTGGCCCGCGCCTCCGCGGCGATGTTGCTGCGCAGATCGACGTCGAGCTCGCCGGTGATCTTCAGATAGTCGGCGGTCCAGGCATTTCCCTGGGAGTTGAAGAGATTGACCCCACCGCCGCCCGCGATGGCGATCAGGGGATCGGCTTCGGCTGCCTGGCGGTCGAACTTCGACGGCTTGAGATGCATCCTCGCCAGCGTGCCGACCACTTCCAGATGGCTGAGCTCCTCGGTGCCGATGTCCATCAGCAGGTCCTTGCGATCGGGATCTTCGCAGTTCAACCCCTGTATCGAGTACTGCATGGCGGCGGCAAGTTCGCCATTGGCGCCGCCGAACTGCTCAAGCAGCATGTTGCCAAAGCGGGGATCCGGCTCGTCCACCCGAACGGTGAACATCAGCTTCTTGACGTGGTGATACATGGGGGGACTTTCGGGTTCGAAGGACAGGAGAAGAAGATGCTTTGCGAACGGGCGGCTTCAAGGTTCGTTCCTATCGAGACGATCTGCGCCGGTGGTGTCAGGCGCAGATCGTTCGATGTCGTTGACCGGACAGGATTGCGCGCGCTTTCTCAGCGCTGATCCGGACGCTTGGCGGGCGGCCCGCTCTTGTTGCCCGGTGCGCCCTGAATATTCGACGGGTCCTGCGATTGCACGGCGGGGTTGCCGGTGGCGTTCGTCGAACTCGATCCGACGGTTTCACCGGGCTTGGCGGCCGGACCGTTCTTGTTGCCGGGCTGTCCGGCAATGCCGGCCCCTGAATTCTGCGCGCTCGGCGCGGACGATACGTCAGGCTTGCTGGACTGCGCCCAGGCTGCTGCGGGCAGCGCAAGGGCAGCGAGGATAACGGCACCTGTGAACTTCATCTCGGTGTCCTCCGACTGATGCCCCGTCTACTCGAACGCCCCCGACCTGCGTGCGTTCCTGTTGGCGTCAGCTCGAAGCGTCGGCTCGCCCCATCATGGCGAACTATCCGGGCAGCGGCGCCTCCACGACGTCCAGCAGCGCTCCGACGCCTTGTCGCAGGCGGCGCGTGGCGACGGTCTCGGTAGCGAGACCGAACACCACGAGGGATCGCCCGGTCATTGCATAAGCGTGCCCGAACTCGAACGCGGGCATCTGCCCTTCGGGTTGATTGGTGTCGATCAACCCGAGCCAGTTGCGGCCCTCGGCGACGGCCGGCAAGGTGAAATTCACGACGTCGTAATGGGCGTTGTAGATCAGCATCATGGTCGCATCCGAGCCGCGGCGCTTGATCCCGGTCTCCTGCGCGCGGCCGTCGAGCAGCAGGGCGAAGCATTTGGCGTTGCCGTCCTGCCACTGCTCCGTCGTCATTTCCTCTCCGGACGGCGCGAGCCACGTCACGTCCTTGACGTCCAGCTCCTCGTTGTGGGAACCGACCAGGAAGCGGCTGCGGTAGAGAATGGGAAATGCCTTGCGCGTGGCGATCAGTTTGCGCGTGAATTCGCGCAGGCTGCGGCCGTTCGCGGTGATGCCCATCCAGCCGAGCCAGGCGGTCTCGTTGTCCTGGGCATAGGCATTGTTGTTGCCGTTCTGAGTATGTCCGAATTCGTCGCCGGCAAGCAGCATCGGTGTGCCGTGGGACAACAGCATGGTCGCCAGCAGATTGCGCTTCTGGCGCTCGCGTAGCGCCGTGATTTCCGGATCGTCCGTCGGCCCCTCGGCGCCGCAGTTCCAGGAATGATTGTTGCTGTGGCCGTCGCGATTGTCCTCGCCATTCGCCTCGTTGTGCTTGTCGTTGTACGAGACGAGATCGTTGAGATTGAAGCCGTCATGGGCCGTGACGAAGTTGACGCTGGCCCACGGCCGGCGCCCGCGCCTGTTGAAGAGATCGCCGGATCCCGACACGCGCTTGGCGAAGTCCGCGATCGATCCTTCTTCGCCCTTCCAGAAGGCGCGCACGGTGTCCCTGAACTTGTCGTTCCACTCCGCCCATCCCGGCGGAAACTGACCGACCTGGTAGCCGCCCGGACCGATGTCCCAGGGTTCGGCGATCAGCTTGACGCTGGAGAGCACGGGGTCCTGGCGGCAGGCATCGAGGAAGCCGCCGCCTTCGTCGAAACCGTAGGGCTCTCGTGCCAGGATGGTGGCGAGGTCGAAGCGGAAGCCGTCGACCCGCATCTCGGTCGCCCAGTAGCGCAGGGAGTCCGCGACCAGTTGAAGCACGCGCGGGTGTGACAGGTTCACAGTGTTCCCGGTGCCGGTGTCGTTGATGTAGTAGCGCGGCGTGTCCGGCAGCAGGCGGTAATAGCTGGCGTTGTCGATGCCCTTGAAAGACAGGGTCGGGCCGAGCTCGTTCCCTTCCGCGGTGTGATTGTAGACGACGTCGAGGATGACCTCGATCCCATGGGCGTGGAACTGGTTGACCATGGCCTTGAATTCGTTCGCCAGCGGCGTCTTGAGGTAACGCGGCTCCGGCGCGAAGAATGCGAGGGAGTTGTAGCCCCAGTAATTGCGCAATCCCTTCTCGACCAGATAGCTGTCGTCGATGAAGGCATGGATCGGCAACAGCTCCGCACTGGTGATGCCGAGCGATCGCAGGTAGGCCGGAACCTCCGCATGCGCGAGGCCGGAGAACGTGCCCCGGTCTGCGTCGGGCACCAGCGGATGCAGCTGGGTAAAACCCCGGACGTGCATCTCGTAGACGATCGTCCGCTCCCACGGCACTTCCGGCTTGCGCGCGGCGCCCCAGGTGAAGGCCGGGTCGATGACGCGGCATTTCTGCATCAAGGGCGCGCTGTCGCGTTCGTCGTAGGAGAGATCCTTGTCGGCATGGTCGAGCTGGTAGCCGAACAGTTCCGGTCCCCAGCGCAACCGGCCGACCAGTTGCTTGGCGTAGGGATCGAGCACGAGCTTGTTGGGATTGAAGCGGTGTCCCGCGTCGGGGTCGTAGGGGCCATGGACGCGGTAGCCGTAGACGGTACCGGGACGGGCTGCGGGCAAATAGCCGTGCCAGACTTCGTCGGTATATTCGGGGAGCTCTATCCGCTCCAATTCAGTCTCACCGTTATCGTCGAACAGGCAGAGTTCGACCTTGGTGGCATGGGCCGAAAACAGTGCGAAATTGACGCCAAGCCCGTCCCAGGTGGCGCCGAGCGGAAACGGCTTGCCCTCGGTGATCCGGGAGCGGCGCAGGCTCGAGGCCGCCCGCGTCAGAGCGTCGTCCGAATGTATTTGTTGATCCATCGTTGCCCCCGAATAGCCCTTCAAGAAACTGGTTCAGTCGCCGTTGTTTCGACTGTCGCCTGCTCGCCGACGGCCGCCGCGGCGATCACGGTGCCAGGAGGAACATCGTCCGGCTTGGGCAGTGTGGTTGCCCTTTGCTGCGCCGCCTCCTTGCTGATCGCCGCAATCGAGTTGCCGATCCGGTCGACGATGCTGGTCAGCTTCGAATCCGACAGCCCAAGACGCTTTCTGACGAGCCGCACTTGAGTACGGTCGGCCAGGTCGAGTTTGTTGCGGATCGGCTGTGGCTTCGAGCGGCGCATGGCGAAAACTCCTGTGTAGAGTTGCAACCGTCCCTCAGGCGATTCCGTTCCTTGCTTGTCTTGCGGTTGCCCGCCTGGATCGAAGATTTGTAAGATGGCTGCGTACGACCTGGCCGACTGTGTCCAACTGAAGGCCTGCGCCATGGCAGCGCGGCGCATGTGATCGAGGCGGTCCTTCTCGATCACGAGATCGACCCCCTTCTGGTGCACCAGGGGGGACATCATCGTGCGGCTTGGCCTAGAGGCGTGATGGGACGGCGAGGAACGCTTCCGACGGCTTTCCGTTAGCGCAGCAAATTCCTGGAGCCGCTCCATGACCGAATATCCAAAGCCGCCGTTTCCTCCGCAGCAGCAATCGATGCCCGGTTCGACGCGCGCGATGAATCCTCGACCGGATCACGGCGAGGAAAGTTACAAGGGCGCGGCGCGCCTGGCCGGGAAAAAGGCGATCATCACCGGCGGCGACAGCGGCATCGGCCGCGCGGTCGCGATCGCCTATGCCCGGGAAGGCGCGGACATCGTCATCGCCTATTTGAACGAGGACGAGGATGCCGCCGAGGTCAAGGCGCTGGTGGAGCGCGAGGGACGCAAGATCGTCCTGATCCCCGGCGACATCCGCAATCCCGATCATTGCCGCGCGATCGTTCGGCGCACCGTCGAGGAGCTCGGCGGGATAGACATCCTTGTCAACAACGCGGCCCATCAGGCCACGTTCAAGGACCTCGCTGACATCAGCGACGAGGAATGGCAGCGGACGTTCGAGACCAACATCCACGCCATGTTCTATCTCACCAAGGCTGCGATCCCCCACATGCGCCCGGGAGCGGCGATCATCAACACCGCGTCGGTGAATTCCGACATGCCGAATCCGACCCTGCTGGCTTATGCCACAACCAAGGGTGCCATTCAGAACTTTACCGGTGGGCTCGCCCAGATGCTGGCGACGAAGGGCATTCGGGCCAACGCGGTCGCCCCGGGTCCGATCTGGACGCCGCTCATTCCGTCGACCATGCCGGAAGACACCGTCAAGAATTTCGGCAAGCAGGTGCCGATGCAGCGGGCCGGGCAGCCGGCCGAGCTCGCGACCGCCTATGTCATGCTTGCCGATCCGCTCTCGAGCTACACATCAGGAGCGACCCTGGCGGTCACGGGTGGGAAACCGTTCATCTGACTGAAGACTCATCTGCGCGCCATGAGAACGGTGTTGGCAGCCTTCGCTTCGTTCAAATTGATCGTGAGGAAGCGCACGATGTCGTCGTGCCCAAGTTCCTCCGCCCAGGCGATCAACGTGCCGTAGCGACACTCGTAATGCTCCACGAACTGGAACGCCGCACGGCCGCGGCTGTTCCATTTCCGTGCGCAGATCAGGAGAACCGAATGAGTGATGCAGCAGATCATCTCGCGAACCTGCTCGGACGGGCGGCGATGGACGTGTGGGGCGACATGCCTCGCGACATCCAGGAAGCGCTGTTCGAGACCGCCATGAAGGGACGGGCTGCTGAGCGGGAAGAGCTCGCGCGACTGCTGCATGAGCGGCATCCCCGTACGCTTCATCCGGCGCGGCCGGGCTGACGCGGCGGCGGGAACGATCGCGCGAGAAGCCGATTTGGTAAATGGGCGATGCGCTGCGAACGGCTTTGGAAGAAACCCGCGGACCGTGTCGTTCAACTTGAGTCGAATCTGTGGATCGATTGACGTGACTGAGATGATCATCGGAAAATGGTACGACCCGATCTCGCAGCGATGGATCGTGCCTCGCGAGGCCCGTCCGGTGGCGGCCTATTCGCAGTCCGGCGCGGACAAGGGGCTGGACAGCCGCAAATCGGGCGAGGCGGAACGGATCTGGGACCTGTTGGTCGATTGCTGCGCAAATGGTTCAAGTGGTTGATGCCAGGCCGATCGCCACCTTCGCCCCAATGCGAGGGCCTGGCCGGATTTGTTCACATGTGAACAGAAGTGCCGGCAGGGATTGATCTGGTGGGCCCGAGCCGGAGATTGAGCGTTCAGCCTGCCCGGCGTCAGTTGCGGTACCAACTCGCCAGATTCCACGTCGTGACGTCCCACCCTGACATGTCGACCATGAGGTTGTTGACACCTGCATTGACGATGTTGCGGGATAGAAGCGGCAGAAACACGTTGGCCTCGCAAAAAGTTTCGTCGACCTTGATCAGCAGTGCGGCGCGCTTGACCGGATCAAGCTCGTTCTGGGCCGCCTTGTAGGCCTTGTCAGCCTGGGGATCGGACCAGCGCGAGACGTTGCGGCCCAGCCATTTGTTTTCCTTGTTGGAGATCTCCCAGGAGACGCACTGGTTCAGGAACCGCTCCGGGTCGGGCTGCGGCTGCGTGGTGTTGTACATCTCCATGTCGGCATAGAACTTCGAGTAGGTGTCGGGGTTGCCGACGTCCGACGAGAAGAACACCGAAGGGGTGACCGACTTGAGCTCGATCTCGATGCCCGCCTTCTGGCAGGCCTGCTTGATGATGGCCTGCGTCTTCTGGCGCGGCGCATTGGTCGAGGTCTGGAAGACGAATTTCAGCTTCTTGCCGTCTTTCTCGCGGATGCCGTCCGCGCCTTTGGCCCAGCCGGCTTCATCGAGGACCTTGTTGGCCTTGTCGACGTCGAACTCGTATTTCAGCTTGGCTGACTTGAACTGTTTGGGTGCGTTGACGAAGCTCGCGGTGGCGACGCCGCCGCGCCCGTAAATGAACTTCTGGATCGACTCGCGGTCGATCAGCAGGTTGATCGCCCGGCGAACGGCGGGATCGGACAGCGTCGGGTGCTTCGTCTTGGTGCTCGAACGCTCGCCGTCAACTTCGGTCCACGGGTCCGTCGTGTTGAGGATGATGAACTCGACGTTGCCGGAGGGCGTGACGTCGAGCTTGCCCTTCCCGCTTGCCTCCATGCGCTTGAGGACCTCCTCCTCCACCTGCATGTTCCAGGCGTAGTCGTATTCGCCGGTCTGGAGCACGGCGCGCGCCGCGGAGACCGCATCGCCGCCGCCCTTGATTTCGAGCGTGTCGAAATGTGGCTGGTTCTTGACGTGATAGTCGGGATTGCGTTCGGCCCTGATCAGGTCGCCGGGCTTGAACTCGACGAATTTGTAGGGACCGGTGCCGACCGGCTTCAGGTTGCCGGGCGCCTCGCGCGACTTGGCGCCGGCATAGTCGCCGAAATGGTGCTTGGGCAGGATCGGACCGACCGAGCCGACGAAGGGGTCGGCCCAGAACGGCGTCGGGCTCTTGAAGATAACCTTGACGGTGTGGTCGTCGATCTTCTCGACCGTGATGTCCTTGTAGGATCCCGTGGTGTACGCCGCTGTGGCGAGATCCGAGGCGTATTGCCAAGTGAAAACGACGTCGTCGGCGGTGAAGGGCTTGCCGTCATGCCATCTCACGCCCTGCTTCAGTTTCCAGGTAACGCTCAGGCCGTCCGGCGAAAGGCCGCCGTTCTGCTTGGATGGAGCCTCGGCGGCGAGGCAGGGGAACAGGTTGCCGTCCTTGTCCCAGCCGGCGAGCGGCTCGAAGAACACGCGCGAGGCGATCTGGTCCTTGGTGCCCAGCGCGAAATGCGGATTGAGCAGCGTAGGAGCCTGCCAGAGCAGGATCTTGAGCGGGCCACCGCCGCCGGCCTTGGTGGGCTTGTAGGGCAGCGTGGCGTCCGCCATCGCCACGTCGTTCCAGAGCAGGATCTGGCTGGCAACCGGCGCTGCGATCCCGATGGCAGCCATCGTCTTCATGAACGAGCGTCGCGACAGCGTGCCCTGCTTCACCTCCGCGATGGACTTGCGGATTTCGTTTTCGTTCATCGGTTGAGCTCCACCTGCACATTGCCACCGGCCAAAGCCCATCATGTTTCATCAGGGCCGGGGCGGCAATGCCGGCAAGAGAGCAAAGTCCTGCGGCGAAATGACGAGGGTGGAGATGGGCAGTTTCTGCCGGGACAGATTTGCCGGCGTGACGAACCTGCCATCAGGAATTAGCGATAAGCCCTTGATGGCAATAACGCTCTCATCTGGCATGCTCGTTGCACGCAGAACGTGCGTTTGCAATGGAGTGGAGTTTGGTATGAGCGTCAGCAGTATGAGCAGTATCGGTGGTGGAAGCGCGGCGGGTTCGCCTTGGACCACCGGGCAGGCGAAATCGGCCGATTCACAAGATGGAGTCTCGATGTTCGCGTCCCTGCTGAACGATGGCACACCCTACGACGAGGTCAAGGTGAGCTTGCCGAACGGCATGTCGATCGGCATCGTCCACTTCGGCGGCGGTGGCTTCGACAGCAGCGCCCTCAAATCCATCGAGGATTTCGTGCAGAGGCTTGCGAGCTGGCAGATTTCAGGAACCTCGACATCCGGCGCTGATCAAGCCCAGAATGCCGATCAAGCGCAGAATAACGACACGCCCGACACTATGGGGCTCGACAAGGTCCATGTCGATCTTCCGAATGGAATCTCGTTCGAGGTGCTGCATTCCTCCGGCGGTCATGCAACGGACAGTGCCGCCGTCATGAAAGAGCTCACCGAGGCGGCCGAGGAACTCGCCGAATCCCTGTCGCACTACTCACCGGCGTCGGCCGCAGCGTCCGCCTATGCCGCGCAGGCAGTGTCATCCGGCCGCAACGGCCAAGTGGACGCTAGGAGCTGAGTGCGAATAGCGGTAACTGGACCGCCGCCTGAGAGACCTAGGCGGCGATCCGGTGCGAGCTCAGGTGAACTTGGGGAAGTTCTAAGGCCGCGCCGGAACGCTAACCCGGTCGCCGCGGGCACATCAAGTATCGCGATGTTGCTCCAGCCGGAGATTGATTGCAGCCGCCAGGAAATTGCCACACATGCTCCCTCCGAGAGCCGACATGCATCAGCGCCCGTTCGCAAGGGCCAGCGCGGCATCCACTGCATTCTCCAGAATCTCCTCCGACAATTGCCTGTCGCTCACCGCGCGCGACAATTGCAGCGCGCCGACCATGGTGGCGTAGACCGAAATCGCGCGTTGCCGACGCTCCGCAGCCGAGCCATCCGGCATCCGCGCGGCCATCAGCGCGATGAGATCGGCCGTCTTTCCGGTAAAGGTGTCGCGCGTCGCCTTCGGATGCCGCGCGATCTCGGAAACCAACGCTGCGGTCGGGCAACCAGTCGCCGCGCGGTCGCGATGCCTGGGGGAGAGATAGTCGCGGATCGTGGTCTCGAGCGCGACGCCGTTTGCGAGATTGTCCTTGTGCCTCTGCTCGCGCCGCTCCAGCGCCTCACACAGCACCGCGCGCACCAGATCCTCCTTGGAGGCGAAATGCGTATAGAAGGCGCCGTTGGTCAGGCCGGCCTCCGCCATGATGCCGGCGAGGCCGACCGCGGCGATGCCGCTCTCCCGAAACTGCGACGAGGCGACGTCGATGATGTGCCGCCGTGTGGTGTCCCTGTGTCCCTTGTCGTACCGCGCCAATTCCGCCTCCTCGCGACCTGGCCATCGCCCGGCCACAAGATCGTGAGGCGTGGCCTATTGCATTACGATCATAATAATACATTATGGGTGTAATGCAATAGGCGGCCGTCCGGCGGTCCGTGACGTACAGGATCAAACCCATGTCAGTCGAGGATGCCGCCGCGCCGGCTTTGTCAGCCACGCAAGCCGTGGCCCGCACCGCGGCTCCGCTCCGCCGGGCGTTCGCGCCCGTCCCAAGCGCCGCGGCAACAGAGAGCGCCGCGGCAACAGAAGGCGCCGCCGAGCAGAAGCGTGTCGCGCTCCTGATGGCGCCGATCCTGCCGACGCTGCTCAAACTCGCCCTGCCGACCGTGACGGTCCTGGTGGCGCAAACCGCGGTCAACATCGCGGAAGCCTATTATGTCGGCTTCCTCGGCACCGATGCGCTCGCCGGCGCCGCGCTGGTGTTCCCGATCTTCATGCTGATGACCATGATGTCGAATGGCGGCTTCGGTAGCGGCGTTGCCTCCTCGGTTGCGCGCGCGGTCGGTGCCGGCCGACGCGACGACGCCGAGGCCGCGTTGTTTCACGCCGTGGTGCTCGCGATCATTGCCGGCGGCGTGTTCACGCTCGGCGTCATCGTCGGCGGACCGCATCTGTATCGCGCCCTCGGCGGCGCGGGCGATGCGCTCGCAGCTGCCACCGCCTATTCCAACTACCTCTTTGCCGGCGCCATCCCGGTGTGGATCGTCAATCTTCAGGCCGCGGCGTTGCGCGGCGCCGGCAACGTCAAGGTGCCCGCGCTGGTGACGCTGGTCGGCGCGATCGTGACCATTCCGGTCTCGCCGGCTCTGATCTTCGGGTTCGGGCCGATCCCGCGGCTCGGCATCGGCGGCGCCGGCATCGCCTTCGGCCTCTATTATGGCGCGGCGATGCTGTTCCTGCTCCGCTACATGTTGTCGGGCAAGTCCGGTCTGCGACTGCACATCGTGCCCTTGCGCGCAAAAATCTTCGGCGACATGCTGAAGGTCGGCATCCCCACCGCCTTCAACGCGGTGCTGACCAATCTCACCGTCATCCTCGTCACCGGCGCGGTCGGCCTGTTCGGCACCTCGGCGCTTGCCGGCTACGGCATCGCCTCGCGACTCGACTACATCATGATCCCGCTGCTGTTCGGCATCAGCACGGCGACGCTGACCATGGTCGGCGTCAACATGGGCGCGGGGCAAACGGCGCGGGCGCGGAAAATCGGCTGGGTCAGCGGCATCGTCGGCATGATCATGACCGGCGCGATCGGCCTGTTGGTGGCGATCTTCCCGACCTCGTGGCTGAACCTGTTCAGCCACGATCCCGAGGTCGTGAGCGAAGGCGCGACTTACCTGCGCATCGTCGCACCTGCTTATGCAGCGCTTGGCTTCGGCTTCGTCACGTCCTTTGCCGTGCAAGGCACCGGCCGCGCCATGGGGCCGCTCGCAGGCGCGCTCATGCGGATCCTGATTGCGGCCGGCGGCGGCTGGATCGCGGTGGCGAGCTTTGGGGCGGGAATGGCGGGACTGGCCACGATGGTCACGGTGTCGCTTGCCGCCTATGCCGCGATCTGCGCCCTGATCATGCTGTCGCCGGCGACGTGGCGCTTGGAGTAAACCGGCATCACTGCAGGCCGGTAACGCCAACCGCCAGCGCCGCGAGCAGCAGCAAATTGCTCAGCAATTTGAGCGGCGTGTGTGGGAGCGCCAGCCAACGCGAGACTTTTTCGGAGAACGACAGCGCCGGGTCGGCGAACAGCGGTTCAAAGCTGTGCCTGAAGAAATGCGGAAATTCGCTTTGCCGTGATACGCCTCACGCTTGCGCAGGTGCATTCGTTCCCCACACGGCGTCGAACGGAGAAGCGTCGTCCGCGTCAGCCGGCCAATATGGATTTTCATTTCATTGATTTCGCCCCGCGGAGAAGCGAATACGGTTCCAATCATTGCCGCCGAGTTATGGAGACCAAGATGTCGTTTCGCGTCCCCCTGATCCTCGCAACCGCGATCGCGGCCTGGTCGGCTGCCGCCTCGGCCGAGACCATCAAGATCGGCGTGACACCGGGGCCGCACGCCCAGATCTTCGAGGCCGTGAAGCCGATCGCCGCCAAGCAGGGTCTCGACATCCAGCTCATCGAATTCTCTGACTACGTCGTGCCGAACGCAGCGCTCGATGCCGGCGAGATCCAGGCCAATTCGTTTCAGAACCAGCCTTATCTCGACAACCAGAAGGCCGACCGCGGCTACAAGATCGAAGCCGTCGGCCTCACCGTGAATTTCCCGATCGGCGTCTATTCGAAGAAGCACAAGGCCTTCGCCGACATCCCCGAGGGCGGCAAGGTCTCGATCCCGAACGATCCGACCAATGGCGGCCGCGTGCTGCTGCTGCTGCGCGACAAGGGCGCCATCAAGCTGAAGGACGGCACCGGCTTCAAGCCGACGGTGCTTGATATCACCGAAAATTCCAAGAAGCTGAAGTTCATCGAGGTCGACGCGGCACAGGCGCCGCGCGCGCTCGACGACGTCGACGCCGCCGCGATCAACACCAATTATGCAACCCAGGCTGGCCTCGATCCGGTCAAGGATCCGATCCTGCGCGAGGACCCGAAGGGTCCCTACGTCAACCTGATCGCCATTCGCACGGCCGACAAGGACAAGCCCTGGGTCAAGATCCTCGTGGACAGCTACCACTCGGCAGAGGTCAAGGAGTTCGTCCTGACCAAGTTCAAGGGCGCGGTGTTGCCGAGCTGGTAGGCAGTCTGCCCAGCCAGAGTCCAGCCAAAGCCCAGCTCCGGGGCGATCCCGGCGGGCAGCCTTGCGCAATGCCCGCTTGTCTGGAGCTGCGGCAACCGACATCATCGAGGCCCATTCTCGCCCGACAGGGGTCGTATGAAACGCTTTGCAAACCTGAAACGCCTGGGGTTTTTCACGCGGCTTCTCGACGAGGCCCCGCCCGCTGAGCGCTATCGCTTTGCGGCCGAGCAGATCGTGCGCGCCGAGAAGGCGGGCCTCGATTCCGCGTGGATCGCGCAGCATCATTTCCACGAGCGCGAGGGCGGCCTGCCGTCGCCCTTCACTTTCCTCGGTTACGTCGCCGCGCAGACCTCGCGCATCCGCCTCGGCACCGGCATCGTCACCTTGCCGCTGGAGAACGCGGTGCGGGTGGCGGAGGACGCCGCGGTGCTCGATCTGCTCTGCAACGGCCGCTTCGAGCTTGGCGTTGGCACCGGCGGCAACCCGTCGGCCTTTGCCGCGTTCGGCCTCGACAGCGCCCAGCGCAACGAGATCTTTGCCCGCAATCTTCAGGTCGTTCGCACCGCGCTGGTCGGCAAGCCGCTTGACGGCGGCGATACCCTTTATCCGCAGCGGCCACAATTGGACGGCCGGATCTGGCAGGCGACGTTCTCAGTGGCGGGCGGCGCGCGTGCCGGCAAGGCGGGCGATGGCCTGTTGCTGTCGCGCACGCAGCCGAGGCCCAAGGAAGCGCCGAAGGCAACGCTGGCCGAGATTCAGAACCCCGTCATTGATGCCTATCTCGAAGCGCTGCCGCCGGGACGCGAGCCCCGCATCATGGCCTCGCGCAGCGTCTTCGTCGCCGACGACCGGACTGAAGCGATGCGCCTTGCCGATATCGGGCTGCGGCGCGCCCTGCCGCAATTCCTCAAGGGCGGCCACGCCAAGCCGGGCGAGACGCTGGAGGAGATGATCACCGCGTTCGACACACATGTCGGCGCGGCCGACGACGTTATCGCCTCACTGCGCACCGACGCCACGCTGGAGCGGGTGACCGACCTGGTGTTCCAGGCGCATTCGGTCGATGCGCCGCACCCCCATATCCTGCGTTCGATCGAGCTGGTCGCGGAGAAAGTCGCGCCGGCTCTGGGCTGGACGCGGACGGCGCCCGATGTCGCGCTGGCAGGTTAGTCGGAATGAACAGAGTAGGGTTGTACGAGGCTAAATGATGGGTACGAAAGATATCATCGACACGCTCGCGGGGATCGAACCGGGTTCGTCCCTCGACGTCATTCGTGGGCGTCGCCTGCAGGCACGCGACAACGCGCAGAAGAGCTATCTCTCGCTGTTCGAGCCGATCGACGCCGGCGATTTTTCGCTGGAGGAGCGCGCGGCGGTCGCACTCTTCGTGATCGGTCTTCACCGCGAGCCCGATGTGGCCGGCTTCTATCGGACGAAGCTCGCGGCGACCGCCGACGGAGCCCGCCTGGTGGAAGCGGTCGATGTCGAAATCGCGCGGGGCGAGACCTCCGGCCCGTACGGCGCTTTTCCAGCCGGCCCGCTGTCGGTCGAGAACAAGGCCGGCCTGATCTACCGCGTCAGCGCGGAGCGCAAGCCCGATCTCGGCACCCGGCTCGTTGCGGCGTTTGAGCATGCGCATCTGCTGGTGTTCCGCCCGCGCGATGCCGCGTCAGCCGACATGAAGGCGCTGCTCGCCGCCGGCTGGTCGAGCACCGGCATCGTCACGTTCTCTCAGCTCGTCGCGTTCCTGTCGTTTCAGGTGCGCGTCGTCACCGGACTGCGCGTGCTCGGTGCCTCGCTCGGGCACACCGCGAACGCCGCGGCCGGCGCGTAAGGAGGCTGCATCATGAGCGCTGCAAACAATGTCAATCCGCCCGTCGTCTTCACCCAGGATGAACTGGGCTGGGTGTCGTGGATCGATCCGCTGCCCGAAGCCGAGCTGACCGAGCGGCACTTCGCCGGCCTGGTCGATCGCTCCCGTTCCAAGTCTGAGTATTTCCGCCTGCTGGTGCGCGATCCCGAGGTGCTGGAAGCCCGCACCAAGACCGACAAGGACATCTTCTACAACGTCGCCGACGGTCTGCCGCGCGCTGAGCGCGAGCTCGCGGCGGCTGCGACTTCCCGCTACAACGGCTGCATCTACTGCGCCTCCGTGCATGCGCGTTTCGCCAGCACCTATTCCAAACGCCGCGACGATTTGCAGCGCCTGCTCGACGAAGGCGTTGGCGCCGATCTCGGCGAGCGATGGAATGCGGTCGTCAAGGCCTCGGTGGCGCTGGCTGCGACGCCGATTGCGTTCGGCCCTGACAATGTCGAGGAGCTGCGCCGTGCGGGTCTCGACGATGCGGAGATCGTCGACGTCATCAACGGCGCGTCGTTCTTCTGGGCCAACCGGCTGATGCTGTCGCTCGGCGAGCCCTCGAAATAGCCAATCTCACCGAAATTGCTGCTTGTTTCAACATTAAGTGGACGGAGCCGTGCATGAGCAACATCGATCGTCGTACCCTGGTCAGGGGCTCGCTTGCCGCCATGATGGCGGGAGCAGCCTTCTCGCGCGCCGCCTTCGCGCAATCGTCCGAGCCGATCCTGCTCGGCGTCAGCGGTCCGCTGACCGGGCCGAACGCGCAATATGGCACGCAGTGGAAGCAGGGCTTTGATCTCGCGCTCGACGAGATCCAGTCAGCCGGCAACATCAACGGCCGCAAGCTCGCCTACAGTTTCGAAGACAGCCAGAGCGACCCGCGCCAGTCGGTGGCGATCGCCCAGAAATTCGTCTCCGATCCCAGGATCGTCATGGAGCTCGGCGACTTCTCCAGTCCCGCCTCGATGGCAGCCTCGCCGATCTATCAGCGCGGCGGGCTGGTGCAGTTCGGCTTCACCAACTCGCATCCCGATTTCACCAAGGGCGGTGACTTCATGTGGAGCACCTCGGTCAGCCAGGCCGACGAGCAGCCGCTGCTGGCGGCCTATGCCGTGAAACGTCTCGGTCTGAAGAAGCTCGCGGTGCTGCACCTCAACACCGATTGGGGCCGCACCAGCCGCGACTATTTCGTCAAGGCCGCGAAGGAGCACGGCGCCGAAATCGCCATCACCGAAGGCTACATCGCGGAGGAGCGCGACTTCCGCTCCACGCTGGTGCGCGTCCGTGACGCCAATCCCGATGGACTGATCCTGATCTCCTATTACTCCGACGGTGCGCTGATCGCGCGCCAGGCGCGCCAGGTCGGGCTCAAGCAGGTGATCTGCGCCGCGAGCTCGGTCTACTCGCCAAAATTCCTGGAGCTCGGCGGCGAGGCGGTCGAGGACGTCCATGTCGGGACGCGCTATTTTCCGGAAGACCCGCGCCCCGAGGTGCAGAAATTCATTACGGGCTTCAAGAAGAAGTACAACGGGCTGGAGCCCGACGCGTTCAACGCCTACGCCTATGACGCGATGAACATGGCGGCCGCCGTCGTCAAGATCGGCGACGCCGACCGGCGCGCCATCCGCGATGCCTTTGCGAAAGTGAAGGACGTATCGAGCGTGATCTTCGGGAAGGCGACGTTCGACGTCGAGAGCCGCCGCGTCAAGGGCGCCATGAATGCCGAGCTCGTCGTGCGCAAGGGCCAGTTCGCGCTCTGGGACGGCAAGCCGACCTGAGGGGATCTCCTGCGTGTCTTCCTGGCTCGACTACACGATCAACGGGCTGATCGTCGGTAACGTCTACGCCCTCGTTGCGGTCGGGCTCGCGCTGATCTTCGGCGTCAGCCGGCTGATCAACTTTGCGCAAGGCTCGATCTACCTCGTCGGCGCCTATATCGGCTGGATCGCGGTGGTGCAACTGCATACGCCGCTGCCGCTCACCATCATCGTGGTCGCGGTGGCGGCGGCGCTGGTCGGCTTGATCATCGAACGGTTCGGCCTGCGTCCGCTGCAGAACTCCGTGCGCATCGCGCCGCTGCTGGCGACGATCGGCATCAGCTTCGTGCTCGACCAGCTCGTGATGCTGACCTTCTCGCCCAATCCGCGCGCGCTGCCGAGCCAGTTGCCGGATGTTCGCTTCCAGATCGGCGGCGGCACGATCGGCCCGCTTGATCTGCTCATCGCTGGTGTCGGCATCACCAGCGCGCTGCTGCTGTTCGTGTTCCTGCGCTACAGCAAGCTCGGCTGGGCCATCCGCGCCACCGCCCAGGATCGCGACGCCGCGATGCAGATGGGCGTCGACGTCAACCGCGTCAATCAGGCCGTGTTCGGTATTGCGGCTGCGCTCGGCGGCGTCTCCGGCTTGCTGGTTGGCATGTACTACAACCAGATCGACACCGCGATGAGCCTGCAGGCCACGCTCAAGGGGGTCGTTGCCGAAGTCGTCGGCGGCGCCGGCAATGTGCCCGGTGCGGTGATCGGCAGCCTGTTGCTCGGACTGGTCGAGAGCTACGGTGTCGCCGTGTTCGGCACCAGCTATCGCAATCTCTTCGCCTTCCTGCTGCTGGTCGTGGTGCTCGTGCTGCGCCCGAACGGCCTGTTCGCGAGCGCACGGCAGGCGCCGCCCGAGCCGCTCACCGGCACTTTTATTGCGCCGAGCCGCCCGGTGCGCATTCCGCGCTGGGCGCTGCTGATCGCTACCGGTATCTTCGCGGTCTTGCCGTTCTTCCCGGTGTCCTTCTACGTGCTCCAGACCCTGATCAACGCCTGGCTGCTCGGCATGCTCGCGCTGAGCCTCACCCTGGTGGCGGGCACGATCGGCCAGGTCTCGCTCGGACATGCTGCGCTGCTGGCGATAGGCGCCTACACCTCTGCGCTGCTGTCGCTCAATTTCGCCGTCCCGGTCGGTCTCGCCATCATCGGCGGCGGCCTGATGAGCGCCGCTCTCGGCACCGCCCTGATCTCGCCGTCGTTCCGCCTGCGCGGGCATTACGTGTCGATCGCGACACTCGCCATCGGCGAGATCGTGTCGCTGGTGATCCTGAACTGGGAAAGCGTCACGCGCGGTCCGATCGGCATCTCCGGCATCCCGCCGCTGTCGCTGTTCGGCTATGAGTTGGTCAGCCCAGTTTCGATCTATTGGTTCAGCTTTATCGTGATGGTCGTACTGGCGCTCCTGCAGGGACGCCTGCTCGGTTCGCACCTCGGCCGCAGTTTTCGCGCCATCCGCGACGACGACATCGCCGCGCGCGCCTATGGCCTCAGCCTGAACCGCTACAAATCGCTCGCCTTCATCTTCGGCGGCTTCGCCGCCGGCGTCAGCGGCGGCATCGCCGCGCATCTCTATTCCTACATCAACCACGAGACCTTCAACACGCAGCAATCCATTCTGGCGCTGACCGTGGTGATCCTTGGCGGGCTCGGCAATGTCGTCGGCGCCATCGTCGGTGCGGTCGCGCTGGTCGGGCTGCCCGAACTGTTCCGGATCGCGGCGGAGTATCGCATCCTGATCTACGGCATCGTGCTGCTGCTGCTCGTGCGGTTCAGGCCGCAGGGCCTGTTGGGGACGATGTGATGGCGGAGCAGCACACGACCATGCTGTCCCTGCGCGGGCTGACGCGGCGCTTCGGCGGCCTGACCGCCGTCGATGCCGTCGATCTCGACCTCGCCAAGGGCGAGCTGATCAGCATCATCGGCCCGAACGGTGCCGGCAAGACGACATTGTTCAATCTCGTGACCGGGCTCGATCGGCCGGACGCCGGGACAGTTCACTTCGAAGGTCAGGACATCACGGGTCTCTCGCCGGAGCGGCTGGCCGCCGAAGGTATCGCGCGCACGTTCCAGCTCGGCCGCGTCTTCGGCAATCTCAGCGTCATGGACAACGTGTTGATCGGCGCCCACACGCGGCTGCGTGCGGTCAAGCCCGCCGTGCCGCTGATCGGCCCGCTGCTGGAGTTGGGATTGGCATTGCTGCGGCCGGCCAGCGTCAAGGCCGAGGAAGAGCGGCTGCGCGAGGAGGTGAAAGCCATTCTCGCGCGCTTCGGCGAGCGCCTGCTGCCGCGGATCGACCAGCCGGCCTACAGCCTCTCCTACGCCAACCGCCGCCGCGTCGAGATCGCCCGTGCGCTCGCGCTGAAGCCGCGCCTGCTGCTGCTGGATGAGCCGACCGCCGGCATGAACCCGACCGAGACCGCGGAGATGCAGGGCCTCGTTGCCGAACTCAAAGGCGAGGGCCTGACCATCCTCCTGATCGAACACAAGCTGGAAATGGTGATGCGCCTCTCCGACCGCGTCATCGTCATGGACGAAGGCAAGAAGATCGCGGAAGGGCCGGGCGAGCAGGTGCGCAAAGATCCCAAGGTGATCGAGGCCTATCTCGGCCACGGCCTGACGACGGAGCAGGAGAGCGCGGCATGACGAACTCGCCTCCCGATGCGCTGCTCGCGCTGACCAACGTCAATAGCTTCTACGGCCTGGCCCAGGTGCATTTCGACCTGTCGATCAGTGTTCCGCGCGGCCACATCGTCTGCCTGCTCGGCGGCAACGCCAGCGGCAAATCCACGACGATGAAGATCATCCTCGGCCTGGTGAAGCCGCGTTCCGGTGACGTGATTTTCGACGGCGCCTCGCTGCTGGGACTGACCACGCCGCAGATCGTCCGCCGCGGCATCGCCTCGGTGCCGGAAGCGCGCCGGCTGTTCGCGGACATGAGCGTGCGCGAAAACATCCTGATGGGCGCCTTCGTGCGCAACGACCGCGATGCGATCGCGCAGGATCTCGACAAGATGCTCACCCTGTTCCCGAAGCTCGGGCAGCGGCTGTCGCAGCGCGCCGGCTCGCTCTCTGGCGGCGAGCAGCAGATGGTCGCGATGGCGCGCGCGCTGATGAGCCGTCCCAGGATGATCGTGATGGACGAGCCCACCATGGGCCTGTCGCCGCTTTACGTCGACCGCGTGCTGGAGCTGATCCGCACCATCAATCAGGAGGGCGTGTCGGTCTTCATGGTCGAGCAGAATGCCAGCCTCGCGCTCGAGATCGCGCACGAGGCCTATGTGCTCCAGACCGGCAAGATCGTGCTGTCCGGCTCGGCCCGTGCGCTGAAGGACGACCCCCGCATCCGCGACGCCTATCTCGGCGGCTCCGAGGCTGCCTAGCGCCATCTCGGCCTGCATGGTTCGAGACGCCCGCCGTTGGCGGGCTCCTCACCATGAGGGTCTGGCATCTCGCAGCGAAACAAGACCTCATCCTGAGGAGCCCGCGCAGCGGGCGTCTCGAAGGAAGGCCACAAGCATTCCTGCAAAGCGGCTCCCCTGAATTGCACTGGTCAGTATGACCATCTTATGAAAAGATCATACCGCTCATGCGATGGGCGTGCAGCGGACGGATTGATTGTCGTGACGAGATGGTCTTTGCGGGCGGTCGAGCCCGGAATGGTGCTGCTGTTCGGCGGGTTGATCGCCGCCAATGTCGCGGCGTGGGTCTGGGCTTTCGCGGCGTTCGGCGACCGGCCGACGGTGATGGCGACCGCGCTGCTGGCATGGGTGTTCGGCCTGCGCCACGCCGTCGATGCCGACCACATCGCCGCCATCGACAATGTCGTGCGCAAGCTGATGCAGGCCGGCGGCGCGCCGCGATCGGCCGGTCTCTATTTCGCGCTCGGCCATTCCACAATCGTGGTGGTCGCGACCATGCTGCTCGCGCTCGGCGTCGTGAGTCTTGGTGTCGGGAGCCTTGGCGGCGACAGCCCGCTCAGGGAGATCGGCGGCTTCATCGGCACGTCGGTCTCCGCGTTGTTTTTGCTGCTGATCGCGGCCATCAATCTCGTCATCTTCGCAGGCCTGTGGCGGAAGTTTCGCGAAGCGCGGGAGCAGGGCATTCACGACGCCGAGGGCCTCGATGCCCTGCTTGTCAATCGCGGCCTTCTGGCGCGGCTGCTCGGCCCGATGTTTCGCCTGGTGACAAAGCCCTGGCACATGTACCCGCTCGGCTTTTTGTTCGGGCTCGGCTTCGACACCGCAACCGAAATCGGCCTGCTCAGCATCTCCGCCGGCGAAGCCGCGCGCGGCGCGTCGCCCGTCGATGTTCTCGTCTTCCCCGCGCTGTTCGCGTCGGGCATGGCGCTGGTCGACACCGCCGACTCCGCGCTGATGGTGAGCGCCTATCGCTGGGCCTTCGTCGATCCCCTGCGAAAGCTCTGGTACAATCTCACGATCACCGGCGCCTCCGTGGCGGTGGCGCTGTTGATCGGCGGCATCGAGGCGCTCGGGCTGATCGCGGATCGCCTTGGTCTCTCTGGCGGCGTTTGGGCGCTGGTCGACGCACTCAACGACTCGCTCGCAAATGTCGGCTTCGCCGTGATCGCGCTGTTCGCGATCGCCTGGCTCGTCTCGGTCGTGCTATATCGGCGGATGTTTGCGCTCGGCTGCGCCACCGCGCCAAAAGTGCTGCAACGCGCCGATGCCACCGAGGCGGTCTGAGCCCGGCCGATGCTACGGCGCGCTGACGGCATTTTCGGCCTTGGTGCTGCTCGCGGATGGCGGCGACGCTTTCGCGCAGAACGCGGGCACCTCGCGCGAACTGCCGCCGGTCCAGGTCAGCGGCGGCGAAACGAGACCTCACAAGAAACCCGCCTTAGCGCGACGAGCCGGCAAACCGGTCCGCTCGAACGACCGCATCGTTGTCGATCCGACAGCAACACAAGCACCGAACGCGCGCAGCGTCGCCTCAGGCGTCAAGGGCCCGCCCGGCATGGCAAGCGAGATCACCGTCTCCGGCGAGGAGATCAACGCACGCCCTTTCGCACGGCCGGGCGAAGCGCTCGAAGCCGTGCCGGGGCTGATCGTGACCCAGCATTCCGGCGAGGGCAAAGCCAACCAGTATTTTCTGCGCGGCTATAATCTCGACCACGGCACCGATCTCGCCATCACGGTGGATGGCATCCCCGTCAACATGCGTACGCACGCGCATGGCCAGGGCTATGCGGACCTGAACTGGCTGATCCCGGAATCCATTGCCGCGATCGACGTACGCAAGGGGCCGTACTTCGCCGACGAGGGCGATTTCGCCTCGGTCGGCAGCGTTCACATCGGCCTGATCGACCGCACCAAGGGTCTTGCGCAGGTGACCGCCGGCAGCTTCGGCTATCGCCGCCTGCTCGGCATGGACTCAGCGAAGGTCGGTGACGGTTCGCTGCTCGTCGCGGGCGAACTCGGCACCTATAACGGCCCGTGGGACAATCCGGACAATGTCCGCAAGCTCAACGGCCTCGTGCGTTACAGCCAGGGCACCGCGACCGAGGGCGTGTCCGTCACCGGCATGGCCTATGCGAACAAATGGAATTCGACCGACCAGGTGCCGCAGCGCGCGATCGCGACCGGCCTGCTCGACCGGTTCGGCTCGGAGGATCCAAGCGACGGCGGCAACACCAATCGCTTCGCGCTCTCGGCCCGCGTGGCGCAGAGTGACGATGTGGGGTCGTGGAAAGCCAACGCCTATGTCGTGAAGAGCCAGCTCGACCTCTTCAACAACTTCACCTACTTTCTGAGCAATCCCGTGCTGGGCGACCAGTTCCACCAGCACGACGACCGCCTGATGGCCGGCGCCAACATCTCGCGCACTCTGGACGGTTCGTTCGCTGGGCTGCCGATGCAGACCACCATCGGCCTGCAATCCCGCTATGATGCGATCGATCTGGCGCTGACCAACAATTTTCGGCGCGGCTTCGTCTCCAACGTCCGCAGTGACAATGTCGGCGAGGGCAGTGTCGGTCTCTTCGCCGAAAACACCGTGCGCTGGACCGACTGGCTCCGGACCACTGTCGGTTTGCGCGGCGATTACTACGCCGCGGATGTCACATCCCTGTTCAACTCAAACAATTCCGGCCGCGCCGATGCCACGCTCGGCAGCCCGAAATTCAGGATGGTGCTTGGTCCGTTCAACCAGACCGAATTCTTCCTCGGCGCCGGCTACGGCATGCATTCCAACGACGCTCGCGGCGCGACCACGACCGAAGACCCGAGTGATCCTGCCACAAGGCTCACGCCGTCGCCGCTGCTGGTCCGCACGCGTGGCGCGGAAATTGGTGTTCGCAGCAAAATCGTTCCCGGCCTCGACGCGTCGCTCAGCATCTTCATCCTCGATCAGGATTCCGAGATTTTGTTTTCCGGCGATGCCGGCGATACCTCGGCGACCCGCGCCAGCCGCCGCTACGGCTTTGAGTGGACCAATCATTATCGCGCGCGATCGTGGATCGACATCGATGCCGACGTCGCGATGACGCATGCGCGCTTTCGCGGCACTGACAGCGAGCAGGCGGAGGTCTACGCCTCCCTCGCCGGCTATCCCGAGGCGCAGTTCGGCAACGCGCCCGGCAATTACATTCCGAATGCGCCGGCGATGGTGGCCTCGGCCGGCATCACGCTCGGCGAGAAGACGGGCTGGTTCGGGTCCTTGCGCTGGCGCTATCTGGCGTCGAGCCCGCTGACGGAAGACAATGCGTTTCGCTCGGCCGCGACCAGCATCTTCAACGGACGCCTCGGCTATCGCATCGACAATGGCTGGCGCCTTCAGCTCGACGTGCTCAATCTCTTCAACACGCAGGCGAACCAGATCACTTATGCCTATGGTTCGCTGCTCAAGGCCGACACGCTGTACAATCTCTGCACCGGCGGCGTCGCGCCGGCGGCGGTCTGCCAGAACGGTGTGATGGATTACGTGCTGCACCCCGTCGAGCCGCTGACGTTCCGCCTGACTGTGGCGGGAGCGTTCTAGTGCCGCGGGTCAGTAACCTCTCCCGCTTGCGGGAGAGGTCGCGCCGAAGGCGCGGGTGAGGGCTCTCTCCACGGCGGGAGCGCTCATTGTGGAGATACCCTCTCCCCAACCCTCTCCCGCAAGCGGGAGAGGGAGCGCACCATTTTCGTGGCTTGCAATCAAGCCGAAGCCGCGTTCTGCGCCGGCTCCGCCGGCAGATCGTCGGCATTGGGATCGCCAGGCGCGGTGGCCCAGGCCAGTTCCACCAGCGTCACGAACCTGCGGCCGGCCCCATCGAGCTGGCAGACGATCAGGCCCTGCTCCTCCATGTAGCCGAGCAGGCGCTGCGCCCGGCGCAATGAATGCGAGCCATAGGCGCGGGCAATGGCGGCGTCACCCGGGCACGGCCAGCCTTCTTTCGCTGCGCGCGCGATCATCATGAACACGCCCTGCATGTCGTCGGGCAGGATCGAAGCGCGCAGCGTGACATCCTGCCAGGCATCGTCGCCAGCGAGATCGGTGCCGAGCCCGGCGCGCGCATGCGTCAGCATGCGGCGGAATTCGTGGAGGTCAGGCACGGCCGCGCCGAGCCCCTCGATGCGGCAGCGGACGACGAACTCCTGATAGAGCACGCCGACCGCGCGGAAACCGGCATCGGGCGCGGCGAGCACGGCGCGCAAGGTGCGGTCGACGCGCTGGCGCCGCTCGGCGAGCTCCTCGGCACTGACCGGCACCTCGATCATTTCGGGGCGAATCTCCGGTGCCGCAGCCTTCGCGGCGCGGAGCTGTTCGAGCAGATCAGGCGCGGGCCGGCGCTGCGGCCGGCTGGCATCGGGCGGCGGCGCGGCCAGGATCACGGCGCGCATATTTTCGAGTGTGGTTTCAGGCATCGGCATCAGCCGCGGCGTGGAATTGCGCGGCTGGGTTTCGGTCGCGCCGATATTCAAACGCAGCGGCCGGCGCGACAGGGCCGGGCCGAGCGCCATGAACTGTCCGCGCTCGAGATCGCGGAAGGATTCGGCCTGCCGCCGCTCCATGCCGAGCAGATCGGCGGCGCGCGCCATGTCGATGTCGAGGAAGGTGCGGCCCATCAGGAAGTTGGATGCTTCCGCCGCGACGTTCTTGGCGAGCTTTGCCAGCCGCTGGGTTGCGATGATGCCGGCCAGCCCACGCTTGCGGCCGCGGCACATCAGATTGATCATCGCACCGAGCGACAATTTTCGCGCTTCGTCCGAGACTTCGCCCGCCACCGCAGGCGCAAACAGCTGCGCCTCGTCGACGACCACCAGCATCGGATACCAATGGTCCCGGTCCACGTCGAACAGCCCGCCGAGGAAGGCGGCGGCGCGCCGCATCTGGTTCTCGGCATCCAGCCCTTCGAGATTGAGCACGGTGGAGACGCGATGCAGCCGCGCGCGCTCGCCGGCAACCTGAAGGCCGCGCTCGGTGTGATCCTCGGCCTCGATCACGAGATGGCCGAAATGCTCGGCCAGCGTGACGAAATCGCCTTCGGGATCGATGATGGCTTGCTGCACCCAGGGCGCGCTTTGCTCCAGCAGCCGCCGCAGCAGATGTGATTTGCCGGAGCCCGAATTGCCCTGCACCAGGAGACGGGTCGCCAGCAGTTCCTCGAGGTCCATGGCCGCCGCGGCGCCTGCCGTGGTCTGCCCCATCTCGATCGCAACCGTCATGCCCGACTCAAGTCCCCATCATTCGCGGACAGGGGCTTATCAACCCGGTCGCGGCGCGTCGAGCGCCACGGCGAGAATCATGCGTTGTTGCCCACGGCGGAGTTCAGACGTGATTCGATTGCCGTAGAAGTGCGGGCCGATAGGGGGCTTGCGGATCGTCGTCTTCGTTCTCGGGGATGGCGCAGGAGCCGAATTCCTGCCTGATCCGCTCAATCTCGGCGATGCGCTCGTGTAGCCGCTGCAAGTGCTCCGGCGATGTCGCCCGCCAGAATCGGAACGTGTCCGGCGTCAGCGGCAGAAACGCGGTGCCAAACAGGGTCGGTTCGGGAACGATGGTGCGTCCGAGCAGCATGAACCGGTTCTCGCCGGAGACGACGAGGGTCGCATAGCCGCGGTTTCCGATCCGCTTGATCCCGTTCAGCGACCATTCGCTGAGCTTGCTGAAATAAGGCTCCTCCCGCCAGCGATCGGGGCAATGATCGTCGACCGTGACATTGACCGCATCCTGGCTGAAATGGACGATGAGTCCGGCCTTCTCGGGAATCCAGTCGTCGTCGAGATGGCCTTGCAGCCAGGCGCAGACGAATGAGCGGCACATCTGCGGACGGCGGTCGTAGATGGTGCATCCCGTGCCGTTCTGCCAATGCTTGCACAATTGGTTTACCGGCTTGTCGACAGCGGTCACTTCGAGGATGTCGCAGCAGGCGTTGCACGTTCCGCATTGTCGAGACAGCGACGGTGGTGCTCGCCGGTTGGCGGGCCGAAAACCCTGGCCGTCGCGGATGAGGAACTTTTGCTTCTCCAGCGTGCTCAGCGCGCGCTCGACCTTGAGGCGAGACAATCCAGTCGCGTCAACGATACCCTTCATCGTCGTCGCGCCGGCCTCCACCGCGCGAGCGACCTGTAACTCCGTCTGATCCATCGTGTTCTGCTTGTTGGTCGGCTTCTATCCGGCTATCGCGTGGGCCCAGAACCTACTGGGAATTGGCCCCCAGCGTGACGGCTAGCAGTCGCATGGATGCGGGATTTGCGCAAACGGAGGTCGCGCAGGATGGTTCGTTTTGAGCCAAATCGCCCGGAAGGCTGGTTCCGGGCACTTGCGGCGCTGGCCCACCTGGCCGCCGAATGTCGTCACTGTGCGCCCGATCCGCCCTGCACGATCTTCTCGTTCAGCTTGAGGTCCACGGTCTCGACGGTGCGGTCGATCTCTGCATTGGGCACGCCGAGCTGATGCGATATCAGCTTCACTAGGAGGTCGACGCGCTCGATGAACGGCGCGCCGCTCGCCACCGCGCGCGCAGCCGATGACGGCTTGAGCAGGCTTTCGGCGGCTTTGGCGTATTTTGCGAACGGCACCTGGTCCTGCGGATCGGCGCCGAGACGGCGGGCGATTCCGTCGACGTGATCGTAGATCGTCTGCGAGCGCGCGAGATCGCCGTGTACGGCGTCGCGGATCGACTGCGGCTCGTGCGGCGTGATGCAGCGGTAGTTGCCGGTCAGCAGCATCGACCATTTCGCCAGCGGCACGAACAGCGAGTCGAACACCTTCAGCTTCACCGGCACGTCGTGGCCGTCGAGGGTCACCGCGTCGATGTCGGCTTCGAGCTCGCGCAGCACCTTGTTGTGCTTGTCGTCGGCGAAGGCCGATGCCTTGAAGTTCGTGGGCAGGCCGACGTGAAGCACGTTCGCAGCCTCTTCCGGCGGACGGAAGGCCTGCGGGTCGGGCGAGCACAGCGTCACCAGCCCCGGCTCGAAGCGCTCCCACACCTGCGCATTGGTGTAGGCCTCCTCGAGATCCATGTCTGCGAGCGAGGGGATCCGCTTGAGATAGGGCAGCGGCGGCATGTTCATGATCGACAGGCACGGCAGCTTCGCCGCGGCGATCCTGACCATGAGGACGCGCACCGTGTGGTTGGTGTATTGCGGCTCCTGCATCGCAAGGCCGACCATGTCGTAACGGGACAAGTCCACATTGGCCGGCGTCACGGCGTCGAGCTTGCCGGGGAGGTCGCGCGAGAAGATGGCGCGGTGAACAGCCTCGTCACGTAACTTGATGCGGACCTCGGTGCCCTCGCGGTTGATCAGCTCCGCGGTCTTGGCGCGACAGACCAGGGTCACGTTGTGCCCCGCCATCAGCAGCTTCGTGCCCAGCAAGGAGCCGTAGGAAGCCCCGAGAATCAGGATGTTACGCGCCATGCCTCGTCCCTTCGACAATGTGTGTGATTTTTGAGCCCCGGCCGTCATCCGCGGGCGAGTTGCCGGCATGTAAGGCAAAGTGCCCGGGGATGGCAACTGGTATAATGCATACAAGGGGCGGGCTACTGTGGTCTTGTTGTGTCGCGCCTTTGTCAATCCGGCCGAATGAAAATATTCCGCTTTACCGAAATTCGGAAATGCCGTATGTGTCGCGCATCCCGGCTCGACCAAGAGGGGCGATCTTGTGTCGTCACGTTTCGCGAGCCGGGCTTGCGGTGGACGCGACAGCGTCGGGCGCGAAAGTGCGGGCAGGGCGGATTGCTCTCCGTGAGCCCGAGGCTTCGTGTCGACGAGCGGCGCTGTCAGGTTCGTCTCGCCAGCATTCTTCCGGCAATGTCGACAACGCCGGGAGATAATGCGGTGAGCAGCGAACCGTGCGTACGGCAAAACCGTGTGGTCCTGGCCGTCGTTGCTACGGTCAAGCCTTGGCGGAGGCGGCATTCGCGTCAACCGGCGCGATGTCCGCGACTTTCGCTGGGACGAGGGAGGCCAACAGGAACTCGGCTCCCGGGAGAGCACGGCATAAGCCGTAAAGCCACTGCGCAGGGAAGGCCGAGTGATTGGCTACACCTGTATGCTGCTGTGCGGTTTCCTTGCGCTACACTTTCGCGCAGCGGACCGCGGGTGCCAGCCGGCACCCGGCCTTCCCTGCGCCCTCTTGGACAAGAGGGTGGAGAGATCAGCAAAGCTCGGGCGCAATGCGCCGCGAGGATGCGAAAGCGTGTCTGCGAATCAAATGCGAGCTGGAAGAACGATGCTGCAGCCTCTTGCTCCGTCATTGCGAGCGGAGCGAAGCAATCCAGTCCGCCGCCGCCGAGGGATTCTGGATTGCTTCGCTCCGCTCGCAATGACGATGGAGAGGCGGGCGCGCGCGTCAGCCCTGGCTTGCGACGCGCGCGCGGTCGAGATGGGTCTCGATCTTCGGACGGTCGCGGGTGCGCTCGAAGCTGGTGCAGAGCAGTTCGGTCTCCTCGATCGAGACCGGGGCGCGATACAGCCGGCACATGAACTCGGCCGTTGCGCGTCCCTTGCCGGTGGCCGGGCCGCGTTCGGCGAGAAACATGCAGTCCCGGCAGACGCTGGCATCGAGCCGCTGATGTGCCGCGTCGAGGTGATTGAGGATCTCCCGCAGCGAGTCGCGCAGCCTGACGCACTCGTCGGTTCCGAGCGCAATGACCGCGTTCATCACGTGATTGATCGGATCGTGCTGGTTCAGGCACTTTTCGCCCTGCGCAGTGACGTGCAGCACGACAGAACGCTTGTCCTCGTGCGACGGCTTTCGCACCAGGAAGGACTTGCTCTCCAGCGTCTTCACGATCTGCGATGCAGTCGCCCTGGTAGCGCCGATGAAGCCTGCGAGCGCAGACGGCGTGCGCGAAAACTTGTTGGCGCGGCCGAGAAAGCGCAGCGCCATCCATTCCCGATCGCGCAATCCATGTTGATTGCCTTCGAAATACCAAGCCCTCGCCGCCTGAACCAGCAGCTCGACGGCTTCTCTTGCCAATGGCATGAATTCCTACCTTGCCCCGGGAAACACGTATGCGGCGCCCCGGAGCCGCCTTCCGTCGTCGCGCACGAGCCGTTTGCGAGAAGCCGTACCGCCCGCAATATCCGACATATGCACCGTGCTCTTCTCTCGCGCGAAGGCACGGACTGTCCGGCGCCCGACCTGGACTGACGGGCACTGCAAGCTATGGCGCGGGATGCGATGTTGCTGATCGTATGCCAATCGTGGCGTCGTCGCACGAGAGCCCGAGTAGCCGTCGCCAGCAGACGATGGATCGGAGTAGTTCAACCGAAGCCCCTAAAGTTCAAGTCACAAGCAGATGTTTCTTGTCTTCCAACGAAACGATGAATGAGCTTATCAACAAAATCAAGTAGAGACGCTCTCGGAGACCGGATGTCGTCGCAGGCGAATGTAACGTTCAAGACAATCTCGCTCTTCGGGACACATGATGGTGAACAGCAATACGCTGTCCCACGAGCAACATGCACTCAACCATGCGACGGTTTGATTGCACGGCACGTGGCTGGCTGTCGTTGGTGCAAGTTGATCGAAGCTTGTGCACGACGACGATGTGCACCGGAATGTCATCCACAACTTGTGCGTTCGGCCGGAGAATCGCCAAGGGAATTCACAGGAATTACACGTGGCGGTTGTCCATGCCGCGATCGCGGACTCGCTGGGTTCAGTCGCTTCCAGCGCGATCGCCTGTCGAAAACAACGAGCAGGATGCGACCGGCGGGCGCGTCGTCTCAGCCTGCGACCGGCTAGTCGCCCTTGAGCATGTCCCGGAGTTCGCGGAACGGATCGGCGCTTGGTGGAGCCGAGGCGTCCTGCCGCATCGCGCCGTAGATTCTCGGAACCATGTCGACCGCCTGGTCGAGCCCCGAATCACGTCCCGGCTGGTATCCGCCCATCAGGCGAAGGTCGCGCGTGTCCTCGTACTTGGCCATCATGGCGCGCAGCTTGCTCACCAATTCGCGCTCTTCGGGATCCCAGACGTTATGGGCGAGGCGGGAGACCGAACCCAGAACGTCCACGGCCGGATAGCGCGCCTGATCGGCAATGTGCCTGGAGAGCACGATGTGCCCATCGAGTGTGCTGCGGATGGTGTCGGCGATCGGCTCGTTGTGATCGTCGCCGTCGACAAGCACGGAGAAAATCCCGGTGATCGTCCCGGATCCCTCCTCGCCGGGTCCGGCGCGCTCCAGCAGACGCGGCAGATCGGTGAAGACGGTGGGTGCGTAGCCGCGCGCGACCGCGGGCTCACCGGCGGCGAGCGCGACCTCGCGGGCAGCGTGGGCGAAGCGGGTGATCGAATCGACCATGAGCAGGACCGATTCGCCCCGGTCGCGGAAATATTCGGCGACCGCCATGGCCGTCTTCGGCGCCAGCCGCCGCATCATTGGGCTTTCGTCTCCCGTCGACACGATTGTGACAGCGCGGTGACGATCTGCGCCCAGCACGTCCTCGATGAACTCGCGCACCTCGCGGCCGCGCTCGCCGACCAGGGCTAGCACGACGGTGTCAAACCCCTGACTGCGGGCGAGCATCGCAAGCAGCGTCGATTTGCCGACGCCTGAACCGGCAAAGATGCCGACGCGCTGGCCGGCGCAAATCGGGGCGAACAGGTCGATGACGCGTACGCCGGTGCGCAGCGGCTTGTGGACGCGCGCGCGCTTCATGGCCGAAGGCGCATCCGCCTCTGCCGAGACCGCACGCGATCCCGGAGTGAGAGGGCCCAGTCCGTCCAGCGGCGCTCCGAGCGCGTTGATGACGCGGCCCTTCCAGCTCGGATCGGGCGCGAAGGACAGTGGCGGCATCCGGTAGGCGACCGAACCGAGGCCGCCGGCGAACTGCCGGTCGAACGGCTTGGCGATGATGCCCTCGCTGTCGATCCGCACCACCTCGCCGATCTGCGGCTTGCCGCCGGTGTTGACGCCGATCAGTTCGCCAAGCCTGACGAAGCGCGACAGGCCGGAGACGCGGAAATGCGTCGGCGCGATCTCTGAGATCGCGCCGCTGACGCTTGCCAGGGGAGTGCTCTGCTGAAGCTCCAGCAGCGCCCACTCAAGTTGCCGAAGAGCGTTCAAGGAAACCGTCCAACCTCATTGCGCGCGCGAGGCGCAGTCTATTTGCCGGGTTCGCCCAGCGTCCGGATTGCGTTCTGGAGCGAGCTCTCGGTGCCCTCGATCATCGAATTGGTGCCTTCGAAGGCGCGCGAGGCCGCGATCAGCTTGGTCAATTCCATCATCGGATTGGCGCCGGAGCCCTCGACATAGCCCTGCTTGAAGCCGTCGCGGGAGAAATCGGCGATGGCGGTCGCAGGCCGGTCGGGCGTGACGCCTGAATTGCCGTAGCGGTCGAGATTGGCGTCAGCGGGAATGTTGAACAGGCCGATGGTGCCGATCTCGTTGTTGTCCTGGGTGATCGCGCCACTGCGCGCGATCGAGACCGGTCCGCCGTTCGGATCGAGCGTGATCTGCGCGCCGCCGGAATCGACGACGGGGAAGCCGGACACGGTCTGAAGGTCGCCATTGGCGGCGATCTGGAGGCGGCCGTCGCGGGTGTAAACCGTGCCGTTCGGACCGGCGAACGCGATCCAGCCCTGTCCGACCACGGCGACGTCGAGCGGGTTGCCGCTCTCGGTGATGCTGCCCTGCTCGCGGGAGATGATGTTGTCGCCGGGCGAGGAGAAGGCGACCGGGTTCGCGCCCGCCTTGGACAGCACGGTCTCGAACTTCACCACGTCGGTGCGGAACGCCGCCGTGTTGACGTTGGCGACGTTGTTGGCGATCGTCTGGAGACGCTTTTCGAGGGCGACCTGCGCCGACAATCCCACATAGAGAGCCGATTGCATGATTTACCTGTTGAACTTGATGTTCTGAAGTGTGGTGAGCATGTTGGTATCCATGCTGATCGACGTTGCGGCGCCGGCGATCAGGACCAGCGCGGGGTTGGTCGAGGTGTCGTTCTGGGCCTGGGTCGCATCCCACATTGCCGCGAAGCGCTGCACGAACTTGGTGACCTTGGCCGGGTTCTGGAAGTCGGCGAGGTTGATCTTGCTCGTGATCAGCTTGGCCTGGGCATCGATATCAGCCGAGCTGATCGTCGCCGGCAGGCCGAGCGCCGTCTGGACCACCTGCGTCATCGCCTTGTCCGCGAGGATCTGGTAGGAATTGGTGATGGTGGAGGCCTTGCGCGTGAAATAGAGCGCCAGCCGCAGGCCCTCGTTCTGGTCGCCGGCCTTCTCCTCCATCGTCTGCGTGACGAATTGGGTCGCGACACCGGCCGTAGCCGCGGCGGTCTGGGTCGCCTTGTCGCCGAGGGCGGCGAAATTGAAGGCGGCGGCGAATTGCCGGTAGCGGGTGTCGGTCAGCTTGTTGGCGAAGGCTTTGTTGTCGGCGATACCCTCGGTCAGCACCTTGCGCATGAACGCCTTGGCGTAGGTCATGTCGCTGAGACCAAAGGCCTTCATCGCGTAGGAATAGAGGCGATAGTCCTTCAGGAAGTCGTCGATGGTCTTCACATTGCCGATGTGGCTGAGGAAATAGTCGGTGTCGCGGCTGACATCCGGCTGCGTCGCGACCTGCGTCAGCGACTTGCCCATGTCCTTGGTCAGTCTGGTGTAGTCCGCGATGGTGGATAGCATGACACGCGTCCCTCTGGCCGCTCTTGCGACGTCGTCCCAAGCTGCCGTGAATTGCTTGCGCGAGGCTGACGACGGGGAAGCCAGCTTCGCGCAAGGCTCGCCGACTAGATATTCCCGATAGGATCGGTGATGGAGCGGCGTGTTGGGCAGTTTCGTGGGGATCGTCATCACGGTAGCGGCACTGCTGGGTGGATTTGCCGCCATGGGCGGGCATCTGGGCGTGCTCATGCAGCCGTGGGAGTTCGTGATCATCATGGGCACCGCGGTCGGCACCTTCATCATGGCCAATCCCTGGAAGACGGTCGTGGATACCGGGCTTGCCTGCATGCAGGCAGTGACGGGGGCGGTGCCCGGTCAGCGCTACTATCTCGACCTGCTCGGCGCGCTCCACGCGCTGATGCGCGAGCTGCGGGGCAAGGGGCGCAACGAGGTCGAGGCACATATCGACGATCCCGCGTCCTCCGAGATCTTCAAGGCGTTCCCGAGCGTGCTCGGGGATCCCTCGGTGCTCCAGTTCATCTGCGACTACGTCCGCCTCATCATCATGGGTAACGCGCGGACGCACGAGATCGAAGCGCTGATGGACGAGGAGATCCACACCATCGTCAAGAGCAAGCTGACGCCCTACCACGCGCTGGTGGTAGTCTCGGAGGCGTTGCCTGCACTCGGCATCGTCGCCGCGGTGCTCGGCGTCATCAAGGCCATGGGCGCACTCGACCAGTCGCCGAAGCTGCTGGGCGGCTTCATCGGCGCCGCCCTCGTCGGCACCTTCGCCGGTATTTTCCTGTCCTACGGCATCATTTCGCCCTTCGCGATGAAGGTGAAGATGACGCGCGAGAAGCGTTGCCGGCCCTACATCATCGTCAAGCAGACGCTGCTGGCGTTCATGAACGGGGCCATGCCGCAGATCGCCGTTGAGCACGGCCGCAAGATGATCGCGAGCCCCGAGCGGCCCTCGATCGACGTCGTCGAGAACGAGACGATCGCCGGCCCCAAGGCTGTCGTGACCGAGGTTGAACCGAAGGCTGCGCGCGCATCATGATGGAAGACCTCGACGTCGATCAGCGCAAGCAGCTGCCGAACTATCTGCTGGACGCCGCCGGCATATCGATCGAGCGTATGCCGATGCTCAATGTGATCTTCGATCGCATGGCGGCATCGTGCACGGACAGCCTGCAGCCGATGGCCGGAACGCCGTGCTATTTCTCGGTCAACGGCATTACCAACGACCGCGTCGGCGACATCGTCAAGGACTACGAGGCCAACGCGGTAGCGGCCGTGCTCTATGCCGAGCAATGGGACTCCCGCATCATCATCATGCTCGACCGCGACTTCGTGTTCACCATGGTCGAGGCTATGTTCGGCTCCGACGGCGCCGAACCGCCGCTCGACGTCGAGCGCAGCTTCTCGAATATCGAGATCCGCCTGGTCCAGGCGCTGTTCGAGCGGTTCGCCAAGGCGCTGCAATCCGCTTTCGCCGGCACCTCCAACGTCACCTTCCGCGTGGAGCGGGTCGAGACCGCCATGGCGTCGCTGGCGATCGGGCGGAGCGGCAACATGTCGATCTGCGCGAACATCATGCTGCAGGCACTCTATCGCGGCGGTCAGATGTTCCTCATCATTCCGCACTCCGCGCTCAACCCGCTCAGGCAGAAGCTCGCGACCGTTGTCGTCAGCGACGGCCGCGCGGCCGATCCGCGCTGGCGCGAGCAGATGGAGAGCGAGGTACACCGCACCGAGGTGACGCTGAGCGCGGTGCTCGACGAGAAGATGATATCCCTCGAGGATGTCGTGAAATTCAAGGTTGGACAGGTGCTCGAGCTCGAAGCCACGCCGCGCACGCTGGCCCGGCTCGAGAGCAACAACCAGGTGCTGTTCTGGTGCCAGATCGGCCAGCTTGATGGCTACTACGCCATGCAAGTGGCAGATCCCGTCGATCAGAAACGGGAGTTCGTCGATGATATCCTATCTCGTTGATGCCGTGCTGCTGATTGCGCTGGCCTTCACCAGCATGCGAGTGACCCGGATGCATAGCGAGCTGGCGCGGTTGCGCAGCTACCAGGGCGAGTTCTCGACCATCGTCCACGAGACTGCGGGTGCCTTCGACACGGTCATCACCGCGGCGCATGATTCCACCGCGAATCTCGGTCGGCTCGCCAACGTGCTGAGCACGAAGATCGATCAGGCCCATGAGGCGATCGCGGCCCTCGATGCGAGAAGCGGGCTCGCACCCGCGGCGACCGCGGGCGGCACCGACGTGAACAAGCATTGAAGCCGAAGCCGGCAGAACAAATACGATCGGGACGTTGCGGCGCTCCGGGAGCGGAAATACCAAGAGGCGATACCAAATGGCGCAATCCTTCGACTATGAGTCCGCAGCGGCGTCCGACGACGGGCATACCGAGACATCTCCGCTGGAGCGGCTGGCGGAGATCGCCGCGCGCACTGCGGAGGAGAGTGGCAGATTCGCCAATGTCGATGCCATCCTGCGTATTCCCGTGACCATGCAGGTGGTGCTGGGATCGGCGACCATTCCGGTGGCAAACCTGATGAAGCTCGGCCGTGGCGCGGTGGTTCCGCTCGACCACCGGGTCGGCGAACCCGTCGACGTCGTCGTCAATGGCCGCATCGTCGCCCGTGGCGAGGTGGTCGTGGTCGAAGAGGACAATTCCCGCTTCGGCGTCTCGCTCACCGAGATTGTCGGGCCGTTGGGGCAGGGTGATACCTGACCATGGCGGCACAGGTCGGCATCGCTCCCACCAAACAGCGAGGCGTTGCCACGCTGGGCGGAACGGAGAAGGTTGCGGCACTTCTGCTCGCCATGGGCCGGCAGGCGGCCGCGAGCGTGCTCGCGCAGTTCGAGCCGCAGGATATCCGCACCGTGACCAAGGCGGCGGCCGAGCTGCGGCCGATCACCGCGCAGGAACTAGAGGCGATCGTCGAGGAGTTCGCCCAGCAATTCTCGATGGGTGCCAACATTCTCGGCACCCTCGGTGGCCTGGAAGCCGTGCTCGGCGACGTGCTTCCGGCCGACCAGGTCTCGGCCATCATGTCGGATCTGCTTGGCAATTCGAGCCGGTCGGTGTGGGACCGCGTCTCGTCGGTGTCGGAAAATTCGCTGGCGAGCTACCTTTCCAAGGAGCATCCGCAGACCGCGGCGCTCATCCTGTCCAAGGTGAAGCCGTCCTGCGCCGCCAAGGTCATGAGCCAGCTGCCGTCGAGCCTGCGCAACGAGCTGATGCGGCGCGTGCTCAGCCTCAAGCCGATCGTCGACGACGCCATGAGGGTGCTCGAAAAGACGCTGCATGAGGATTTGACGCTGAACTTCGCCCGCAACCTCGGCGCGGACACCTACGCCCGCGTCGCCGACATCATCAACAAGATGGAGCGCGGACACATCGAGGACATGCTGAAGAGCCTATCGGAGAAGCGGCCAAAGTCGGCCGAAGTGCTGAAGGAGCTGCTGTTCACCTTCGACGACGTGACCAACTTGACGCCGAAGGCGCGCACCATGATCTTCGACCAGGTGCCGACCGATCGCATTGTCATCGCGCTGAAGGGCACCGACAAGCACTTCCGCGAGATGATCCTGTCCTCGGTCGCCTCGCGCGTCCGCCGCGTCGTCGAACACGAACTCGCCATCGGCGAGCCGTCGAACCAGCGCGACGTGCTGGAAGCGCGGCGTGTGATCACCGACCTCGCGCTCGACCTTGCGGAAAAGGGCGAAATCGAGCTCAACCCCGAGCAGGAGGATGAGCTGGTCTTTCGCTGACCGCTGAACGGGCATGGCAGAAACAACCGATCAGGAGAGCAAGACAGAAGAGCCGACCGAGAAAAAAGTCCGCGATGCGCTCGAACAGGGCAAAATCCCAGTCTCTCGGGAGGCTTCCATCTTCGCGTCGATGGCGGCGCTGATGGTGATTCAGATGTTTCTGATCGGCCAGGGCGTGCAGCAATTGACGCCGATGCTGACGAGCTTTCTCGACGATCCCGACGGCTTCCCTCTCAGCACCGGGGCCGACGCCCTCAATCTTCTCACCGTGGTAGGCCTTCAGGCATTGCGATTCCTGGTGCCGCTGGTCGTCACTCTGTCGGTGTTTGGCCTGGCAGCGTCGTTGCTGCAAAATGCGCCGAGCCTGGTGCTCCAGCGGATCGCGCCGGACCTGTCGCGAATCTCGCCGCTTAGCGGCTGGAGCCGGCTGTTCGGAACGCAGGGCCTCGTCGAGTTCGCCAAGTCGCTGTTCAAGCTTGTCTCGGTGACAGTCGTCGTTGTCGTCGTGCTGCGCTCGTCGGAAGCGAAGGCGTTCGAGGCAATGTATACCGATCCGGTCGCGCTGCCGGAGATGATTCTCAACATCGCCATGCGGATCGTCTCGGCGATCTGCATCGCGACCATCGTCCTGGTCGCGATCGATCTCGCCTGGGCGCGCTTCCACTGGCGCCGTGAGCTGCGCATGACGCGGCAGGAGATCAAGGACGAGCACAAGCAGGCCGAAGGCGATCCGCTGATCAAGGCGCGCCTGCGCTCGCTGGCACGCGACCGCTCGCGCCAGCGCATGATCGCCTCCGCATCGCGCGCGACGCTGGTGATCGCGAACCCGACGCACTTCGCGATCGCATTGCGCTACAAGCGCGAGGAAAACCCGGCGCCGATCGTCGTGGCCAAGGGCATGGACGTGATCGCGCTGAAGATCCGCGAAATCGCCGAGCAGAATCGTATTCCTGTGATCGAGAACAAGGCGCTGGCGCGGGCGCTCTACGAGGCGGTCCAGGTCGACCAGGTGATTCCGGCGGAGTTCTTCCGACCGGTCGCCGAGATCATCTACTTCCTGCAGTCCAAGCAGGCGCCGCAGACCGAGAAGGTCCAGTAGAATTCCGAGGACGACGTCTCGCGCATCAGCCTGACGAAAGCTTGCGGCCCTAAGCTTGACCCGAATGAACCAGAATGGTGATGTCGTGGGACCGCTTTATCTCTTCGAACTCGCATCGTCGCAGGCGCGTTACCTCGAACTCCGCCAGTCGACGATCGCCACCAATGTCGCCAACGCCAACACGCCGGGCTTCAAGGCACGCCACGTCGAGCCCTTCAACAAGGTGCTTGACAGCACGCCGGTGAGGCTCGCGACGACGTCGCCGTCGCACCTGCAGCTCTCCGCGGCCGAGAGCGACACGCGGGCGACCGCGAAGAAGGACAGCTGGGACGTGGTTCACTCCGGCAACTCCGTCAGTCTCGAGCAGGAAATGATCAAGGGAAGCGACGTCAGTCGCGACTACTCGATGAACTCGGCGGTGGTGCGGTCGTTTCACCGCATGCTGCTGTCGAGCGCGAAGACCTGAGGTGAACTGACATGCTGGACTCACTGCAATCTTCGTTGACGGTCGCGAGCTCCGGGCTCGAAGCGCAGTCGACGCGCATGCGCATCGTGTCGGAGAACCTCGCCAACGCGACGTCGACGGGGCGCGCCGCCGGCGCCGATCCCTATCAGCGCAAGACCATCACCTTCGATGCGGCGATGGACCGCGCTTCCGGCGCGCAGCTGGCGAAGGTCAAGGAAATCGGGGTCGACACCACGCCGTACCGCGTGGAGTACGACCCGGGGCATCCCGCCGCCGACAAGGCCGGCTACGTCAAGCTGCCGAACGTCAACATGATGATCGAGATGGCGGACATGCGGGAAGTCAACCGGTCCTATGAAGCCAATCTCCAGGTCGTGAAACAGGTGAGGTCGATGCTGGGCATGACCATCGACCTGCTGAGGAGCTGACAATGCTTGAAGCGATTTCGTCCACCGCGATTTCGGCCGCGCAAGCGGCGAGCCGCGCGACCGAAGCGCAGGCCATCTCGCCGGCGGCGACGCCCGCGATCCAGTCCGGCGGCGATGTCGGATTCGAATCGGTAATGAAGCAGGTGACGACGGACGCGATCGGGACGCTGAAGGCGGGCGAAGCGGCCTCGATCTCGGCCATGCAGGGCAAGGAATCGACGCGGCGCGTCGTGGAGGCGCTGATGTCGGCCGAGCAGGCCTTGCAGACGGCGGTCGCGGTTCGCGACAAGGTCGTGCAGGCCTACCAAGAAGTCGTTCGGATGTCGATCTGATCAAGGAGTGACGCAGTGAAATCGCTTGCCATCGCGGCTACGGGCATGAACGCCCAGCAGACCAACATCGAAGTCATCGCCAACAATATCGCCAACATCAACTCGACGTCGTACAAGCGGGCGCGTGCGGAATTCACCGATCTGTTCTACCAGATGGACCGCATGCAGGGCGTTGCGAACACCAACGGCTCGTCGCCGATCCCGGAGGGCGCCAATCTCGGTCTCGGTGTCAAGTCGGCGGCGATCCGCAAGCTGCACATCCAGGGCGCGCTCACGCAGACCGGTAATCCCTACGACATGGCGATCAACGGGCGCGGCTGGTTTCAGGTGCTCGGCCCGAACAACGAGGTGCAATATACCCGCGCGGGCTCGTTCAACACCAATGCCAACAGTCAGCTCGTCACGACCGACGGCTATCTGCTGGATCCCGCAATCACGGTGCCGCAGGGAACGGTCCAGGTCACGGTCAACCAGACCGGGCAGGTGTTCGCCAAGCTGGATACGGAAGTGAACCCGCGGCAGATCGGCCAGCTCAACCTCGCCAATTTCGCCAATGAAGCCGGCCTCGAACCGCTGGGCAGCAATCTCTATCGCGAGACCACGGCGTCGGGCACGCCGGTCGTCGGGCTGCCGGGCGATTCCGGCTACGGCAAGATCAACCAGCAATATCTCGAAGCTTCGAACGTCGACCCGGTCAAGGAAATCACCGAGTTGATCTCCGCCCAGCGCGCCTACGAAATGAATGCCAAGGTCATCCAGGCCTCGGATGAAATGGCCCAGACAGTCTCGAAGGGCATGCGCTAGTTCCGGTGTATCCATGTTGAACAGGATGGGCTTGATGGTGCGCGGGTTGGCCGCCATGCTTCTGGTTCTCGCCTCCGCGCGGGTCGCGGCGGCCGAGGAGAAGCGGCTGCCGGTGCCGGCCGTCTCGATCCGCGCCGGCGAGCTGATCCGGGACGACATGATCACCGAGCGCGCCTTTGCGCCGAACGTGCTCGGCGTCGCCATGTTCATCGAAGGCCGCCAGATCCTGGTCGGCCGGATGGCGCGGCGCACGTTGCTGCCGGGCCAACCGATCCCGACCAATTCGGTGGAGGATCCCTGGACGGTCGCCCGCGGCGCCATGGTCAAGGTCGTGGTCGAAGACAGCGGCCTGTCGATCGTGACCTACGGCGCAGCGATGCAGTCGGGCGCGCCCGGCGCGCTCATCCCGATACGAAACACCGATACCGGTGTGATCATCAGGGGCGTCGTCCAGCCGGACGGCACCGTCAAGGTCGTGGACGGGTCATGACCAGATTCCTGCTTGCGCTCGTGCTACTGGTTTCCGCCGCCAGCGCCCAGGCCGCCGTTCGCATCAAGGACATCGCGGACATCAAGGGATTGCGCGAAAACCAGATCGTCGGCTACGGCCTCGTCATCGGCCTGAACGGCACCGGCGACACGCTCCGCAATGCCCCGTTCACGGAGCAGTCCCTGCAATCGATGCTCGAGAACATGGGCATCAATGTCAGGAACGAGACCACGAGCACCAACAATCCCCCGCGTCCGACGACGCTGCGCACGCGCAACGTCGCGGCCGTGATGGTGACCGCGGACCTGCAGCCTTCGATCAGTGCGGGCGAGCGCATGGACGTGAGCGTGTCGTCGCTCGGCGATGCGACCTCGCTGCTCGGCGGCACGCTGGTGATGACGTCGCTGCGCGCGGCGGACGGTGCGGTCTATGCAGTGGCGCAAGGCGCGGTCACAGTCGCGGGTTACAGCGTCGGAGGCCAGGCCCAGAACGTCAGCCAGGGCACGCCGACCGCGGGCCGAATCCCGAACGGCGCGCTGGTCGAGCGCGAGGTGCAGGGTAGTCTCCATGAGATGGAGTACCTGGTGCTGGAGCTGAAGAACCCCGACTTCGTCACCGCAACACGCATCCTCGACGCCATCAACCGTTACGCGGGCGGACGCTACCGGGCGCAGATCGCCTTCGAGCGCGACTTCCGCACGATCGTGCTGTCGAAGCCGCGCCACATCGGCCCGGTCCGCTTCCTCGCCGAAATCGGCGAGCTGACCGTCGAACCGGACACGCCGGCGCGGGTGGTGATCAACGAGCGCACCGGTACGGTGGTGATCGGACGCGACGTACGGATATCGACCGTTGCCGTGACGCACGGCAATCTGACGGTCCGCGTCACCGAGCTTCCCGTCGTGTCGCAGCCGGCGCCGTTCTCGAAAGGGCAGACGGTGGTCGTGCCCCAGACCGTGGTCGAGGCCAACGAGGCCGGATCGCAGGTGGCGATCCTGAGCGGCGTCGATCTCCAGCGCCTGGTGCGCGGGCTGAACCAGATCGGCCTGAAGCCATCAGGCATCATCGCGATCCTCCAGGCGATCAAGACGGCCGGCGCCCTTCAGGCAGATGTCATCGTGCAATGATGCGTAAGCGTCGTGCAAGCTTGGTCGCTCAATGCTCAGGTCTTGACCGAGAATCGCACGCCGCCCGATGTTGAAGCTGGATCACAAAACCAAACTCCTCCTCCTGGTCGCGGCCTCCGCGCTCGCGAGCGCTTCGCCCGTGCTGGCGCTGGATGAGGCCAAGTCGTCGAAGCCGCTCAACCTGCTGTCCTTCGCGCGCGCCCGCGCGCCGGGACCGCAGAAGCCGATCACGTCGATCCCAAGCGACAATGCGTCGATCCGGGCGAGTGCGTGGGCAGCCGAAGACTCAGGACCCGCGACCACGGGTGCCGTGCCAGCTTCCGAGAAGCCCGCGCCTGTACCCACAGCCGCGCCGGTGCGCTCCGCCAAGCCTGGCAGCGTCACGGTGCCGCCGAAGCCGGCGCCGCCCCAGGCCGCTGCAACCGCGGACAATGAAGTGGCCCTGTTCTGCAGCAATGTCGCCGACCCCGCCGTCGATGCGAGGCTGGCCTGGCAGTTCAAGGAGTTGGAGAAGGCCGAGAACCTGCTCCGCGAGCGGATCGCCGAGGTCGAGGCCAAGCGCGCCGAATATGAGAAGTGGATGGCATTGCGCGACGACTTCCTGAAGAAGGCCGAAGCGAGCGTCGTCGAGATCTACTCGCGCATGAAGCCGGACGCCGCGGCGACGCAGATCGCCGGGATGGCGGACGAGACGGCTGCGGCCGTGCTCGCAAAGCTCACCCCGAGGAGCTCGAGCGCAATCTTCAACGAGATGGAGACGGGGCGCGCGGCGCACCTCGCCGATCTGCTCGGCGGAATGCGTCGCGTGGATGACGGAAAGACCAAATAGATGAAGAATCTAATCGTCATCCTGTCTCTGTTGTTGCTTGCCGGATGCGTCGCTGATCCGGCCGAGGTCCTGACTGGCCCGCGATTGTCGCCGGTCGGGAGCGGCCTGAGGACGCAGGCAGATCCGATTCCCGTGACGCCCCGCATGCGCTCGCCCGTCAGCTATCGCTCGACCTGGGACGACGGCACCGATCTCTATCGCGACGCCCGCGCCCGGCGCACCGGCGACCTCGTGACGGTGATCATCTCGATGCAGGACAAGGCCAAGCTCGACAACAAGACCGACCGCTCGCGCGATTCGCAGATCAAGTTCGGGCTCGACTGGCTGATGGACATCGCGGGATGGCAGGACAAAGGCTCGACGAGCGCCAATCTCAGCACCAACACCCAGATCAAGGGCAACGGCCAGATCGACCGCACCGAGGATATCAAGCTGTCGATCGCAGCCGTCGTCACCGACGTGTTGCCGAACGGCAATATGATGATCAGCGGCTCGCAGGAATTCAAGGTCAACACAGAAATGCGCGTGCTCAACGTCGGCGGAATCGTGCGTCCACGCGATATCTCGCGAGCCAACACGATCTCATACGAGAAGATCGCCGAGGCGCGCGTGGCCTATGGCGGTCGCGGAAATCTGTCTGACGTGCAGCAGCCTGGATGGGGACATCGGATCTATGACGCCGTGGCACCATTCTGAGAGCAGCGGCCGTCGGGCCGCGTCGCGAGGGCAGGGGACGTCATGCGCCTGATTGCGGCCATCGTGGTGTTGACCCTGATCGCGATCGGCGCGGGCGCCGTCGCCGGCCTGCATCTGTTTGCGGCCGCCGAGCGCGTCGCCGACGCGAAGAAAACCGCGACGCAGGCGCCTCTTGCCTCGAGTTACGCCGGCAGCGCGCGGCTCAGGAAACTGTCCCCGATCGTGACCAATCTCGGTGCGCCGGCCAACAACTGGGCCCGCATCGAAGCCTCCATGGTGACCGAGAGCATGAACGACGAGGATGCCGGCATCCTGGCGGCCCACATCAGCGAGGACATTGTCACCTATCTGCGGTCGGCGACGGTTGCGCAGTTCGAGGGATCCCGCGGGCTCCAGCATCTGCGCGACGACCTGACCGAGCGCGCCAATATCCGCTCCTCGGGCAAGATCCGCGAATTGATCATTGAGACGTTGGTGATTCAGTGAAACTGAGAGTCCTGCTGCTTGCGTTGGTCCTGGTCGTGCTGCCCGAGGTGGCACTGGCCCAGATTCCGGACCTCAACTCCCTGCTGCCGCCGGGCAACGGCTCCACCAGCGGCCGGATCATCCAGCTGATGGCGGTGATCACGGTGCTGTCGGTGGCGCCGGGACTGCTCATCATGGTGACGAGCTTCACGCGATTTGCGGTGGCACTGTCGTTCCTGCGCGCCGGTCTCGGCCTCCAGACCACGCCGGCCAATCTGGTGCTGATCAGCCTCGCGTTGTTCATGACCTTCTACGTGATGGCGCCGACCTTCGACCGCGCCTGGGAAACCGGCGTCCAGCCGCTGATGAAAAACGAGATCTCGGAGGAGGAGGCGTATCTGAAGATCACCGATCCGTTCCGCGAGTTCATGCTGGCCCATGTCCGCGACAAGGATCTGCAGACCTTCGAAGCGCTTGCCGCGGAAAGCTTCCGCAAGAAGTTCGACGACAAGCGCGTCGACATGCGCGTCATCATTCCGGCCTTCATGATCTCCGAGCTCCGGCGTTCGTTCGAGATCGGATTCCTCATCATCCTGCCTTTCCTCGTGATCGACATGATCGTGGCGACGCTGACCATGTCGATGGGCATGATGATGATGCCGCCGACGATCCTCGCGCTGCCGTTCAAGATGCTGTTCTTCGTGCTGATCGACGGCTGGAACCTGCTCGCCTCCGGACTGGTGCGGTCGTTCTCGTAAGAGGAGCGATCGCGGCCGATCGGTTGGTTATGGTTAGCAAAAACTAACATTAACCATATGATATTGCTATGTAATTCAAGCCGATCTTAATCTGCGGGCAAGATTCGGCATGTTAGCAATGCGTCACGGCGGGTTGGACCCACCCACATCAGTCCAAAGGCATGATGCCGCCCCTCCGTACCGGTGAAAGCCCGGTATGTCCCCTCGTGAAAATGTAACGCGTACATAAAGGGACATTCGCAATGTCAAGCCTGCTTACGAACTCGACCGCCATGACCGCACTCCAGACCCTGCGGTCTGTGAGCTCGCAGCTCTCCACCACGCAGACCCGCATCTCCACCGGCCAGCGCGTGTCGACTGCTTCCGACAACGCTGCCTACTGGTCGATCGCGACGTCGATGCGCGCCGACAACGCCGCGCTCTCGGCGGTCTCGGATTCGCTCGGTCTGTCGGCCGCGACTGTCGACACCGAATATACCGCTCTGACCACCGTCATCGGCGACAAGGACTCCGGCCTGACCAAGCTTCAGTCCCTGCTGGTCGAAGCCAAGACAGCCGGTATCGACCGCAGCAAGATCCAGGCGGACGTCACCCAGATCCAGCAGCAGATGAAGGCGACAGCCAGTGCCGCGACCTTCAACGGCATCAACTGGCTGAGCACGACCGCCACCACGCCGACGACCTTCAGCCTCGTGTCGTCGTACTCGCGTGTCGGCGGTACGCCCACCATCGGTTCCATCACCGTGACGACCGCCAACTACTCGCTCTACACCTCGACGCAGACCGGCATTCTGGACACGGCGGGCAGTACCGCTCCGTCGATCAACACGATGACCATCTCCGCGCTAACCGACTCGGCGGCTGACCAGACCCTGCTCGACGGCTACATCGCGCAGGTCACCGCCGGCATCAACTCGGTGGCCTCGGCCGCCGCCAATCTCGGTGCCGTCAAGAACCGCCTCTCGACCAACTCGGACTTCGTGAAGTCGCTGATGGACTCCGTGGATCGCGGTATCGGTCAGCTCGTCGATGCCGACATGAACCAGGAGTCCACCCGCCTGTCGGCCCTCCAGGTCCAGCAGCAGCTCGGTGTGCAGGCGCTCTCGATCGCCAACAACAGCAGCCAGAGCATCCTGTCGCTGTTCCGCTGAGCCTCGAACCATCTTGGGAGGGCCGCGCTTCTCGCAAAGCGCGGCCCTTTCGTTTTGGCGTGACGCCGCGCGCGGGCCGCAATTTTCGACTGCCCTGTTGCCGAACGGGCACAGAGCCACAAGCCTCGCACAAGCTTGGCTCGCTAACTTCGCCGTTACGACAGGTTGGGCCTTGACGCTTTTGCGCAGCCCAAAGGCATGACGCCGCCCTGTCGTACCGGTGCAAGCCCGGTATGTCCCCAAACCTAATCCAATCTTCAAAGGGACATCAAAATGGGTTCTAGTCTCCTCACCAACTCCTCCGCAATGACCGCGCTGCAGACGCTTCGGAACGTCAGCTCGCAACTTGCTACCACGCAGAACCGGATCTCGACCGGCCAGCGCGTCTCGACCGCGTCGGACAACGCCGCCTACTGGTCGATCGCGACGTCGATGCGCTCCGACAATGCCGCGCTTTCCGCCGTCTCCGACTCGCTCGGTCTGTCGGCCGCGACTGTCGACACCGAATATACCGCTCTGACCTCGGTTATCGGCGACAAGGACTCCGGCCTGACCAAGCTTCAGGCGTTGCTGGTCGAAGCCAAGACCGCCGGTATCGACCGCACCAAGATCCAGGCTGACATCACCCAGATTCAGCAGGATATGAAGCTCAAGGCCAGCTCGGCGACCTTCAACGGCATCAACTGGCTGAGCACGACCGCCGCCACGCCGACGACCTTCAACCTGGTGTCGTCGTACTCGCGCGTCGGCGGTACGCCCACCATCGGTTCCATCACCGTGACCACCGCCAACTACTCGCTCTACACCGCGACGCAGACCGGCATTCTGGACACGGCGGGCAGTACCGCTCCGTCGATCAACACGATGACCATCTCCGCGCTCACCGACTCGGCGGCCGACCAGACCCTGCTCGATGGCTACATCTCGCAGGTCACCGCCGGCATCAACTCGGTGGCCTCGGCTGCCGCCAATCTCGGTGCCGTCAAGAACCGCCTCGCGACCAACACTGAATTCGTCAAGACCCTGATGGACTCCGTGGACCGCGGTATCGGCCAGTTGGTCGACGCCGACATGAACGCGGAATCGACTCGCCTCCAGGCGCTGCAGACCCAGCAGCAACTCGGCGTTCAGGCGCTCTCGATCGCCAACCAGAACAGCCAGAGCATCCTGTCGCTGTTCCGTTAAGCGGCGGCTTCGAAAGCGACCGTGCTCCCCAGGGAGCACGGTCTCCGCCATGAACGGCGGATCTGACGGCACAAGACGTGCCCACATCGGTCTCCTGACGCCACATTCCAGGGCAGCACGCCCTGGCCGATCGCGCCGCGATGCGACCGGCTGTCCGCCCGTTGCCGACGCGCGCGATTGCGTCACTCAATCTCTTGTAAAATTGCAACGCCTCGCCTGCGAACCGACACATTCGTATTCTCGCACAACCTTCGGACAAGGTTGGCAGCGGAGTGTCCTCTACGTTCGCATTGGTATGAGGTCATATGCTGTTCAGTCGTGTGCAGATACAGCAACTGCTCAACAATCTGCTGGAGCTTGGGCCGCGACGCCTGATGGCCTTGGGACTGATCGGCTTTGCCGTTCTCGTCACCGTCGTCGGCGGCGCCTATTATCTCAGCCGGCCTGAGTTCGAGACACTCTACACGGGTCTTTCCCGCGAAGACGTGACGCGCATGGGTGCCGCGCTGCGCGAGCAAAACATCGCCTTCGACGTCAATACGGCCGGCGACGCGGTTTCGGTGCGCCCGAGCCAGACCATGCAGGCGCGGATGCTGCTCGCCGAGAAGGGGCTGCCGACCAGCGCCAATTCCGGCTACGAGCTGTTCGACAAGATCGGCTCGCTCGGCCTGACCTCATTCATGCAGGAGGTCACCAAGCTGCGAGCGCTGGAAGGCGAGATCGCGCGCACGGTGCAGTTGATGAAGGGCGTGAAGGCGGCGCGGGTGCATATCGTGCTGCCGGTGCGCGGCTCGTTCCGGGCGACGCAGCAGCCGCCTTCTGCATCGGTCGTGTTGCGCACCGACGGTCCGATCGAGGCGCGCACGGCGCAGTCGATTCGTCATCTCGTCGCTGCCGCCATTCCGGGCATGAGCCGCGACAAGGTCACGGTGCTGGACGCCGACGGTTCGATGCTGCTCGCCGAGGAGGACGAAGCGACTGCAGCGCCGACCAAGATGGCGAGCCTTCAGAAGACCGTCGGCGGGATGGTGCAGGAGAACATCCGCAAGGCGCTGACGCCGTATCTCGGGATCGATAATTTCGAGGTGAGCGTCTCCCCGCAGCTTTCCACGGACAAGCGGCAGATCAACGAGACTGTTTACGATCCTGAGAACCGCGCCGAGCGCTCAGTCCGAAACGTGCGCGAGAAGGAGTCGTCGCAGAACGCGGACCGTTCGCAGCCGACGACGGTGCAGCAAAATCTTCCCGACCAGCAGGTGAACGCCGGCGGTGGCAAGAACTCCAACGAGGACAAGAGCCGCCGCGAGGACGTCACCAATTTCGAGGTCTCGTCCAAGACCACGACGACGGTGAGCGACGGCTATTCGGTGAAGAAACTCTTCATCGCCGTCCTGATCAATCGCGGGCGGCTCGTCGCCGACCTCGGCGACAAGAGCAACCAGGCCATCGTCGACAGCAAGCTTGCCGAGATCAGCCAGCTCGCAGCCACGGCCGGTGGGCTGGACAAGGCGCGGGGCGACCAGATCCAGGTGACGGCCGTCGATTTCATCGAAGGCTCGCGCGAACTGGCGCCGGTGCCGCCGATCAGCTTCGTCGAGATGATCAACAAGCAGCTCGGCAGCGTCATCAACGCAGTCACGATCCTGGCCGTAGCCTCGATGCTGGTGTGGTTCGGACTTCGGCCCGCGGTCAACGGCATCCTGACCCATCGCGCGGCGCAGGAGCAGACCGAGGCGGCGGAAGCTGCCCAACTCGAGGCAGCCGCCGGCGCTCTTGCATTGGCGGATAGCGAGGAGACCGAGCTCAATTTGGTCGAAGATCTCGAAGGCAAGATGCAGCGAACGCCGCAGAAGCGGCTCGAGCAGATCGTCCGTCTCGATCAGATGCAGGCGGCGGCGATCCTTAAAGACTGGATGCGGCGCGAGGAGGCGGCATGAACGCGGCAATCGGAAAACTCCTGACGCAGTTCGACGCGAACGGGCGAGCCAAATCGCCGCCGCTTCCGCCGCCGCCCAAGATCCAGGATGTGCTGACAAGGCCGAGGGAGGTTCGGCGCGAGCCTCAGCCGCAGCCCCAGGTCCATTCGCAGCCGCAGCCGCTGCTTCAGTCGCCGCCTCCGGCGCCGAAGACGGAAGCTCCGGCGGTCAATCTTCTGGACGATGCCTATCGGCGCGGCCACGCGGCCGGCGTAGCGGAGAGCGACGCCAGGATCGCCGAGGAACGCGTGCGCAGCGCGATCCGGCTCGGCGAGGAGCGGGCCAAGTGGTCCGACCAGCAGGCGGGCGCGATCGTCAGCGGCTTCGAGGCGGCTTGCCGCGAGATCGAGACCAACATCGCGAGCTCTGTTGCGCGGATATTGCTGCCGTTTCTCGCCGATGCGGTCCGCGACAAGGCGATCGGGTCGCTGGTCGAGCAGATTGCGGCACTGACCGGCAATTCGCCGGTGCCGGTGTTCAAGGTCACCGGCCCGAGCGAACTGCTCGACCTGGTGAAGACCCAACTCCAGACGGCCCGGCGAACGGGCATCGAGTACGAGGCCGCCGATACTTTCGAGGTCCGCGTCGTAGCCGACCAGACCGTGATCGAGACGCAGATCACGGCCTGGAGCGAACGCCTGAAAGAGGCGCGCCGGTAGCCCGTCATGAATGAGGTCAAATCAGAGCTCGTCATCATCCGCCGGCGGAGCGCCTTCGACGACGAGAAGCCGCACGGCGGCGTCTGGAAGATCGCCTATGCGGACTTCATGACCGCGATGATGGCGTTCTTCCTGGTCATGTGGCTGATCAATGCACTCAACCAGGATCAGAAGCAGGTGGTCGCGAGCTATTTCAATCCGATCATGCTCGCGGAGAACGCGCCTGCCCCGAAAGGCCTCAAAGACCTCTCCAAGAAAGAGCCGTCGTCGTTCGAAGGCCAGGACGGCAGGCGTCAGCCGGCAGGACCGAGCGAGGAACGTCGCGGTGACTCTCCGACGGCCGAGAAGCCGCCCTTCTACGAGGAGAAGGTCCTGTTCCGCGATCCCTACACGACGCTCGCCGAGATCGCCAGCAGCGCAAACCAGGCCTCGGGCCAGCGGCGCGCCGGCGCTCTGACATCCGTCGAAGAGGACGGACTCAAGGGAGGCGACGCCTACCGCGATCCCTTCGATCCCGGTTATTGGAAGCTCGCGCCACAGGCATCCAAGGATGCCGATCGCATCATGGAGAGCGAGTCCAAGCCGAATGCGTCCGCGCGCGACACAGCGTCCGGCACGGGCCCGGGCGAGCCGCAGGCGCGCCGTGCCAAGCAGGACGATGCGGCCGGAAGCGTGGCTCCGAACGCCGATGCATCGTCCGCAAGCCTGTCGCCCCTGCTGCCGCCGGGGCCCGCGCCCTCGCCGTCTTCACGCGAAGGGAGCGCGCAGCCGCGCGCCCAGGCCGGCATTCAAGCCAACTCCGCCGCGCAGTCGCGTCCCAACGATACGACGAAGGAATCCGAGCCGCGCGACGCAGCTCAGACGCAGCAACCGACGGTCAAGCAGCTTCAGTCGGCGATCGCGGAGGCGCTGTCGGATGTCAAGGCCGGCGCGGGACCGGTGGCTGAGGTGCGTCAGGTCGAGGAAGGCCTGCTGATCAGCCTGACCGACGACGCGAACTTCGGCATGTTCGCGCGCGGCTCGGCTGAACCGCGGCCCGAACTCATCCGTGTGATCGACAAGATCGGTCCGCTGCTGACGAAGCGTCCCGGCATGATCATCGTCCGCGGCCACACCGACAATCGGCCGTACCGTTCGGAGACCTACGACAATTGGCGGCTGTCGACGGCCCGTGCGCAGATGGCCTACTACATGCTGGTCCGCTCCGGCGTCGATGCGCAGCGCATCGAGCACGTCGAGGGTTATGCCGATCGACGGCCGAAACTCCAAAACGATCCGGCGGCCGCGCAGAATCGCCGGATCGAGATCCTGGTCCGGGAGAAGCGTCCTTGAACAGGTCTCTGCTCCGCGCCCCGTTGCTGATGCTGCTGCCGTTCACGGCGGCAGGCGCATTTGCCGAGCCGGCACCGACACCGACCCTGGCGGCATCGATATCGGGCGAGCCATATGAACTCGTTCGCGCATTGCAGGCCGTGCAGGACGGCATCGCCAACGGCGATACCGCGGCGCATGGCAACCACATCGCGTTGATCCGGCAGATCGGCGAGAAATTTCTCGCCGCCGATCCGGGCGTGTGGAGCAACCCGCAGAACGGCCAGGCCGTCGTCATCTACCTGCTCAGCGGCGGCGGGCCGCAAATCGTCCGCAAGTTGCCGCGCGACAAGCTGAACGTCGACGGACGGCTGTTCGATGGCGCACTCGCCTATGTCGAGGGCCATCAGGACGAAGCGCGCGAGCTGCTCAAGGACGTCAAGCCCCGGACGATTCCGTCGGGCCTGGGCGGACAGGTCGCGCTGGTCCAGGGCGCGTTGTTCGCACGCGCCGAAGCATCGCTCGCGATCGAGCGTCTGGATGACGCGCGCTTGCTCTTGCCGGGCACATTGGTGGAGGAGGCCGCACTGCGGCGCGAGATCCTGCTGGTCGGGCAAGCCGAGGATTTCGACAAATTCGAGTTCCTGACGTTGGCCTATATCCGCCACTACCGCAACTCGGTCTATGCCGGCGACTTCTGGCAGCGCTTTTCCACCGGCCTGACGCAATCGAGCCTCGCGCTCGACGAGCGCCGGTTTGCGCGGATCACCACTTTGCTGGAGCAGATCGACCGCGCGAGCCGGCTCAAGCTCTATCTCGTGATCGCACGCACCGCGATGGTGCGCGGAGGGCTCGTCGTAACCCGGCTTGCCGGCGAGCGCGCGCTGACGCTCAGCGCCGATGCCTCGGCGGATCGCGAACGGGCGCATTTGTTCCGCGGCGTGTCGCGGGCGCTCACCGACGAATATGACGGTGGTCTTGCCGAGTTGAAGGCGCTCGACCGGTCGAAGCTGCCCGAGCGCGACATTCCCTTGCTCAATGCGACGGTGCAGCTCGCACTCGACGTTCGCAAGCCGTTCGCCGGCGCATCCGCCGCCGCAGCCGACAAGCCTCCGGTCACGCCGGCGCGTATCGATCTCGCGTCGTCGACCGCAACGCTTGCGCGCGCACAGAAGCAGCAAGGCGAACTCGAGCTCCTCACCAGGGATCGCCGTCCATGACGAAGCTCAGTGGAACCTCCGGACAGGTCTTTTCGGGCCTCGCCGAAAGCCTCAGCATGCGGGGCACATCGCGCGCCGGCAAGAGCGCCGGGGCGAAAGCGCAGCCGGACACGTCGTTCAACGATCTGCTGCACACCGTCTCGAATCTCGCGAAGCGGGCGCTCAACGATGAGGGCAGCGACACGGCCGTGAAAGCCGGAACACTGCGGACGCGCCTGGCGCACCAGAGTGAGAAGGAGAAGGCGAACGACGACACGGTGCACGAAGGCACCGCGGCGGCCGAGGCCCTAGGATCCAGCGAGAAGTCCACCGAGAAATCTTCCGACAAGAAGACCGACAAATCGTCCGGGAAACATGTCCCTGTCGACCATACCGGGCAGGCCGACGTCCAGAACCAATCGAGCATTGCGGTGATCGTCGGACAGGAGATCGCCGCCGGACCGGTCGCGCAGCCGCAGATGCAAGCACCGGCGGGCGACAAGAACGATGCGTCCGGGCGCGACGGGCGGTCTGCCACGACGAAGCGCGAAGTTCAGGCCATGGGCATGGCGAAGACGATGACAGCCGACTCCGGCCCATCTGCTGTGGCTCCGACCGCCGCGCACTCGCAGGCCGCGGCTCCGCACGCGACGGCCGCCGCCCAGGCGACATCGACGCAAGACAGCGAGCCATCGCCGAAGGCAACGGCACCCGGCTTCGAGGCCGTTGCGGCCAATGTCGAGCGTGCTGCCAAGGCCTCGGCGCGGGATGCATTGCCCGAGACGACCAAGGTCACCGTAGTCCAGCAGGAGACCCATCTGCCCCCGGCGCAGTTCAACGCTCCGCACCAAGTTGCCAATGCCGTCGTCGCCGAGCTGAACGAATCTCCGGCTCCGACGGCGTCCGCAGCTCCAGATCTTGCAGCGTCCCAAGCCAATGCGCCGGACCAGCCGCTCAAGATCCTGACCATCAACCTCGAACCGCCTACGCTCGGCAACGTCACCGTGCGCCTTCGTCTCGTTGGCAACGAGGTGTCCGTCCACCTCGCCGCCGAGCGCAAGGACACGAGCCAGATGCTGGACCAGCAGCGCGACTCGATCCGCGAGCTCATGCAGTCGGCGGGTTACGTGGCCGAAATTGCGCCCGTCCAGCACGGCTCGCTAGATGGATTCCAGAGCGGCTCCGGTCAGTCGCAGCCGCAGCTCTCGGGCCAGCAACAGCCATCGTCGCAGTCGCAAGGCACGTTCGGTGGCGCGAGCAATTCGTCGGGACAGTCGGACGGCGGCGCGAAGCAGGCCCGACAGGAGCGCCAGTCCAACCAGGAGACGCGTCATGACCAGGACGTGGCGCCGCAGATTCGTCGCGGCCCTGTTTATCTGTAACGCCGGCGCCGCGGCCGCGGCGACCGACAATTCGCGCCCCTGCGAGCGCGAGATGGCGCGTGCGTCTCAGCAGCACGGAATTCCGCTCGGCATTCTCTATGCCGTCGGCCTCACCGAGACCGGGCGGCGCGGCGCGCTTTATCCTTACGCGCTCGGCGCCGAAGGACAGACCGTGTTCGCCAAGGACATGAACGACGCAATCGCGAATTTCGAATCCATGCGCAGCAAGGGGATCAAGCTGATCGACCTCGGTTGCATGCAGATCAACCACTATTACCACGGCGACAAATTCGCGTCGGTGCGGGCGATGTTCGATCCCGCCAAGAACGTCGACTACGCCGCGCGCTTCCTGAAGGAGCTGAAGCAACGCGAGGGCAGCTGGACCATGGCGGTCGCCCGCTACAATGCAGGCCCCAACAACCAGCCGGCGCAGAAGCGCTACGTCTGTCATATCGTCGCTCATCTGGTCTCGAGCGGCTTCGGCGCGTGGACCGATAAGGCGCGCTCGTTCTGTCAGCCCAAAACGACCTGAAGGGATGACGTCAAAGTTGTGCATCGTTCCGCACCATCAGCCCCGCGCAAGCAACAACCACCATTGTAACTGCAACCTACCGAAGGAGCCCAATTCATGAGCCTGTATGGTGTTATGCGCACCGGTGTTTCCGGGATGAACGCGCAGTCCAACAAGCTGTCGATGGTGTCGGACAACATCGCCAACGTCAACACCACCGGCTACAAGCGGGCTTCGACCGAATTCTCATCGCTGATCCTGAAGAGCGGCTCGGGCAATTACGATTCCGGCGCGGTCGAGACCACGGTCCGCTATGCCATCAGCGATGCCGGCAATTACCAGTTCACGACCTCGGCGACGGACCTCGCGGTGCAGGGCAACGGCTTCTTCGTCGTGCGGGATCCGAACGGCAACAATTTTCTGACGCGCGCCGGCGCGTTCGTGCCCGACAGCACGGGCAATCTCGTCAACTCCGCCGGCTTCCAGCTGATGGGCTATAACATCGCCAACGGCGCCACGCCCACCGTCGCCGCCAATGGCTTCGGCGGCCTCCAGGTCATCAACGTCAACCAGATGGCGCTCCAGGCGTCGCCTTCGACCAAGGCAACTGTCGATGCCAATCTCGATCCGAGTGCTGCGATCATCGCGGGTCCGCCCGGTCCCGGCGCCTACACGTCGAAGACCTCGGTCGTCACTTACGACAACATCGGCAACGCGGTGACGGTCGACGTCTATGCTGCGAAGACCGCCGCGAACACCTGGCAGATCCAGCTCTATGATTCTTCCACCGGCACCGCGCTCGCGGGTGGTCTCAATACCTTCACCTTCGATGTCACCGCGACTGGCAAAGGCAAGCTCGCCGCCGCAAGCCCGACCTCGCTCACCGTGACCATCCCGGGCGGCTCGTCCTTCAACATGGATCTGTCGGCCATGACCCAGGTCGCGTCCAGCTTCGACTTCAAGGCGACGGTCGACGGCAACGCCCCGTCCGCGGTGGAGAAGGTGAACATCGACGACAAGGGCGTGGTCACCGCGGTGCTCAAGAACGGCACCGAGCTGCCGAGCTTCCAGATCGCGCTCGCGAACGTTCCGAGCCCGGACCATCTGACGCCCGAAGTCGGCAACGTCTATTCGCCGAACCTGGATTCCGGAAACGTGCAGGTCGGCCTCGCCGGCCAGGGCGGGCTCGGCACCATCCAGTCGGGCGCTCTGGAAGACTCGAACGTCGATCTGGCGGACGAGTTGACTGCGATGATCGAGGCGCAGCGCGGCTTCACTGCGAACTCGAAATCGTTCCAGACCGGCGCCGACTTGCTGGATGTCGTCGTCAACCTGAAGCGCTGAATCTCTCAGCGCTCGATCCCGGCAAGAGCAGATCATGAACCTTACCGCCGCTCTCGAATCCGCCCGCTCCTCGCTGATGACGTCGGGCATCCAGTCGTCGGTCATCTCGCGCAACATCGCCGGGGCCACCGCCACCGGCTATTCGCGCAAGCTCACCGTGCTGGACAATCACCCCGGTGCTGGCGTCTACGTCGCGGCGATCCAGCGCGCCGCCAGCAGCGGCTTGTACACCAACGTCCTGACCGCGACTTCGTCGTCTACCAAGCAGAGCGCGATCTATGACGGTCTCCAGAAGATCGCGGCCTCGACGGTCGACGATCCGGAGCTCGACCAGTCGTCGACGGCGCAGCTCAATGCGTTGAAGAAGGCGCTCCAGCAATATGCCAACGCCCCGGACAACACCACGCTGGCGCAGGCGGCGGTCGCGTCTGCCAAGGACATGGCGACGGCGCTAAACCAGGCGACCCAAACCGTGCAGTCGGTCCGTGAGGGCGCGGATGCCGACATGAATACGTCGGTTCAGAACATCAATCAGTTGCTCTCCCAGTTCCAGAGCGTGAACACCGCGATCGTGAAGGGTACGATCTCCGGCGACGACGTCACCGACTACCTCGACCAGCGCGACAGCATCGTCTCGAAACTGTCGCAAGAACTCGGCGTCACGATGTCGATCCGTCCCAACGGCGACGCGGCGCTCTATGCCGATAGCGGTGTCGTTCTGTTCGACAAGACGGCGCGCGCGGTGAGCTTTTCCCCGACCAACGCCTACACTGCCGGCACGACGGGCAATGCCGTCTACATCGACGGCGTACCCGTGACCGGCGCGAATTCCGTCATGCCGCTCAAGTCCGGCAAGCTCGCCGGCCTCGCCGAGTTGCGTGACAACGCCGCGGTCACGTATCAGAGCCAGCTTGACGAAGTCGCACGCGGCCTGGTCGACGCCTTCAAGGAAGTCGACCAGTCCGGCGCCGTGCTGCCGGACGTCCCCGGCCTGTTCACCTATCCCGGTGCGCCGGCGATGCCGGCGAGCGCCACCGTCTCGGTCGGCTTGGCGGGCTTGATCAGTGTGGCCGCTTCGGTCGACCCTGTTCAGGGCGGCAACCCCAATCTGCTGCGCGACGGCGCGATCAGCGGCAGCGCCGCATATCAATACAACACCGCCGGCAACGCCGGCTACTCGACCCGGCTGCAGCAGCTCATCGGCAACATGGACGCGTCGCAGCCGTTCGATGCAACCACGCAAGGCAAGCCGAACGGCAGCTTGATCGACTTCGCGTCGTCCTCGGCGAGCTGGATCGAAAGCCAGCGCACGGCCGCGAACGACAATGTCACCTACCAGAACACGCTTCTCGACCGTAGCACCGCGGCGCTGTCCAACGTCAACGGGGTCAACATGGACGACGAGATGTCGTTGATGCTCCAGGTCGAACGGACCTATTCGGCCTCGTCGAAGATCATTTCCACCGTCGACGAGATGTTGCAGAGCCTGCTGGCCGCCGTGGGGAATTAAGTCATGATGAGTGCGAACTACATCTCGACCTTGATGCTGTCTTCGTCGCTGAGGTCCTCGGTTACGAACAATCAGGCCGCGCTCGCCAAGGCCTCGAAGGAAGCCACCACCGGCCGCTTCGCCGATGTTGGCCTCGAGCTTGGTGCCACGACGGGAAGCGATGTCACCCTGCGAGCAGACCTGAGCTTCGCCGATCAGCTCGTCGATACCAACGGGCTGGTCTCGGGACGCCTGGACATAACGCAGAGCCGGATCACCCAGCTTGGTTCGACCGCAACGGACTTCCTCAAGGACCTGATCGCGGCCCGCAGTACCGACGGCGGCGGGCGGATCATCCTGCCGCCCGCGTCCTCCAACCTCCAGGATCTGATTGGCGCGCTGAACGTCTCCTATAACGGCTCGTCTCTTTTCTCGGGGATCAACACGCAGAACACGCCGATCACGGCCTACACCGCGGGCTCGGCCAGCAAGAACCAGGTCGATGCGGATTTCCTCGCGACTTTCGGCTTTGCCCAGTCTTCGGCCAGCGTGAGCAGCATCACCCCGGCCCAGATGCAGACCTTCCTCGACACCACCTTCGATGCCGAGTTCGCGAGCCCGGCCTGGAACACCAATTGGTCATCGGCTACCGACCAGGTCATGCAAAGCCGTATCTCCACGACCGAGATCGCCGATACCTCCGTCAGCGCCAATCAGCCAGGCTTCCGCAAGCTCGCCGAGGCCTACACCATGATGGCGGATCTCGGGAACGTGAACCTGGACCAAGCGACGTTCCAGGTCGTCGTGGACAAGGCTATCGGGCTTGTCGGAAACGCCATCAGTGACCTTGCTACCCTCGGCGGCAACATCGGCACGGTCCAGCAGCGGATCACCGGCGCGACCGATAGGCTGAAGCTGCAGCAGGACATCCTCAACAACCAGATCGTCAAGATGGAGGCGGTCGACCCGACCGAGGCCTCGGTCCGGGTCAATACGCTGCAAACCCAGATCAAGACAGCGCTGGCGCTGACATCGCAGCTCCAGCAGATCAGCCTCATCAACTACCTCTGAGCCAAGTACTTTTGAGAAGCCTCCTTTGTAAGGCAGAGTTGTCCTGATGACGTTTGAAGCCTATGAAGCGGTCGTCGACGAGAGCGGCTATGAAGCGCGGGGCCGCGAGCGGCAGGCGCTCAGCCTCGGCATCGACCGGCTCGAGCGGATCCAGAAGGACCGTTTCAGCATCGAGGATCTGGTCGAGAGCCTGCTCTACGTGCGGCGGCTGTGGACGATCTTCATCGAGGATCTCGCGCATCCGGAAAACGGACTTCCGGACAAGCTGCGCGCCGACATCATCTCGATCGGCCTGTGGGTCGTCAAGGAAGCCGATCGCCTTCGCGAGGAGAGGTCGAACGACGTGATGCAGCTCATCGAAATCAACCGTCTGATCCGAGACGCTCTTTGATGAAGATATCCTTGCGAGCGGGCGAACGGGTCTACATCAACGGCGCGGTGCTGCGCGTGGACCGCAAGGTCTCCGTCGAGCTCGTCAACGACGTGATGTTCCTGCTCGAAGGGCAGATCATGCAGGCGTCCGACGCCACCACGGCGCTGCGGCAGCTCTATTTCATCGTCCAGCTCATGCTGATGAATCCGACCGATGTCCGGGATGCTTCGGCGCTTTACGGGCAGCATCACGCAGCCCTGATCGCGGTGTGCGAGAGCCACGAGATGCTGCTCGGACTTGGCGCGGTCGACGAACTGGTCGGAGCAACCCGTTACTTCGAAGCGCTCAAGCGGATCCGGGCGCTGTTTCCGGTGGAGCAGGCCATCCTGGCCGGCGCCACGATCGATTCCCCATTCGAGGCTGCCTGACAGCGGAGAGTCACATGAACGTCACCAGCGCGACCGATAGCACCAGCAAGTCCAGTTCGACCAGCTCAACCACGTCGACGTCGAGCACCGGCGTCGACTACAACACGTTCCTTCAGCTCCTCATCGCAGAGATGAAGAACCAGGATCCGACCAATCCGATGGATACTTCGCAATATATGAGCCAGTTTGCGCAGCTCTCGTCGGTCGAGCAGGCGATGCAGACCAATACCAAGCTCGACTCTCTGCTGTCTTCGCAATCGCTGTCGCAGGCAGACGGGCTGATCGGAAAGACCGTCAGCTTCACGGACTCGACCGGAGCGACCTTCAGCGGCAAGGTCGCTTCGATTTCCATCAACACCGACGGCTCCGTCGCGACGCTCGAGGACGGCACGAAAGTCGCGGTCGGCCCGGGGCTCACGATCAGCCAGTCATGAACGAACGGGACGCTCTCGACATCGTCCAGGCGGCGATCTGGACCATCATCGTCGCCTCCGGGCCTGCCGTTGGCGCCGCGATGCTGGTCGGCACCCTCATCGCGCTGATCCAGGCTCTGACCCAGATCCAGGAGGTGACGCTGACCTTCGTTCCGAAGATCATCGTCATTCTCTTGGTCGTTGCCGTCTCCGGCTCCTTCATCGGAGCCCATCTCTCCACCTTCACCGAGATGGTCTATTCGCATATCGAGCGCGGCTTCTGATCCGGGCGGGCTCGGGCACCCCTGGCCACCTCCTGCCACCACCCCCGCGTAAGCTTTGCACGGCAGATTAAGGGCCGGATTCTCTGCCGGTGACCTATGTCCGATACGTTAGCTGCCAGCCTGCCGACCCCGCGACGATTGGGCGCCGACGCCTTTTTCGCAGGCGGTATCGTGGCCATGCTCACGATCTTGTTCCTGCCTATCCCGCCGATCCTGATCGATCTCGGCCTCGCCTTCTCGATCGCACTGTCGGCGCTGATCCTGATGGTCGCGCTGTGGATCCAGCGGCCGCTCGATTTTTCGGCTTTCCCGACCGTGCTGCTGATCGCCACGATCCTGCGGCTGGCGCTGAACGTCGCGACGACTCGTCTGATCCTGTCGCGGGGCGGGGAGGGGGAAAACGCCGCGGGCCACGTCGTTGCCGGCTTCTCGAAGTTCGTCATGGGCGGCGACTTCGTCATCGGCCTGATCATCTTCGCGATTCTGGTCACGGTAAACTTCGTCGTGATCACCAAGGGCGCGACGCGTATCGCCGAAGTCGGCGCCCGCTTCACCCTGGACGCCATCCCCGGCAAGCAGATGGCGATCGACGCGGACCTGTCCGCAGGGCTGATCGACGACAAGGAAGCCCAGCGCCGGCGCCGCGAGCTGGAAGAGGAGAGCGCGTTCTTCGGCGCCATGGACGGTGCCTCGAAATTCGTCCGCGGCGACGCCATCGCCGGCCTGATCATCACCGCGATCAACATTTTCGGCGGCATCATCATCGGCGTGACCCATCACGGACTCACGCTGTCGCGTGCCGCCGACGTCTACACCAAACTCTCCGTGGGCGACGGTCTGGTAACGCAGATGCCGGCTCTGATCGTGTCGCTATCGGCGGGCTTGCTGGTCTCCAAGGGCGGCACCAGGGGGTCGGCGGAGCAGGCGGTGTTGCGCCAGCTCGGCGGCTATCCGCGCGCGGTATCGGCCGCCGCGCTGATGATGTTCGTGCTTGCCTTGATGCCGGGGTTGCCGATGGCGCCCTTCTTGCTGCTCGGCGGCGCCATGGCCTTCGTCGGATACTCGCTGCCGAGGCGGCAGGCGGCCCTGAAGCAGAAGGACGATGCGCGCAAGGCCGACGAACGCGCCCAGGTCGAGGCCAAGGAATCCGTCAAGGAATCGCTCAAGACCGCGGAGATCGAGCTGGCGCTCGGCGGCCACCTGTCGGTCCATCTGCTAGGCTCGCGGACCGAGCTCGCGCACCGCGTCGCCAAGATCCGCAAGAAGTTCGCCAAGCAGTACGGCTTCGTCGTTCCCGAGATCAAGCTCACCGACAATCTGTCGATCGATCCCAAGGGATATCAGATCCGGATCCACGACACCCGCGTCTCCCAGGGCGAGCTCAGGCTCGGCGAGGTGCTGGTGCTCGTCGACAAGGACGGCAAGCCCGACGTGCCCGGCGAAGAGGTGATCGAGCCGGCCTTCGGCATGAAAGCGCTGTGGGTGACGGACGCTTTCACCGACGAGGTCAAGCGTCAGGGCTGCAAGCCGGTCGACAATCTGTCGGTGCTGCTCACGCATCTGAGCGAAGTGATCAGGGCCAACCTCGCCCAGCTCCTGTCCTACAAGGACATGCGCGGCCTGCTCGACCGGCTCGATCCCGAATACAAGCGCCTGGTCGAGGATCTCTGCCCGTCGCAGATATCGTACTCGGGACTGCTGGCAATCCTGAAGATCCTGCTGGCCGAGCGCGTGTCGATACGCAACCTCCATCTGATCCTGGAGGCCATCGCCGAGATCGCGCCCCATCTGCGGCGCTCCGAGCAGGTGGCGGAGCATGTGCGTACGCGCCTGGCGCAGCAGATTTGCGGCGACCTGTCCGACAACGGCGTGCTCAACGTGGTCCGTCTCGGCAATCGTTGGGACCTGGCGTTCCACCAGAGCCTGAAGCGCGACGCCAAGGGCGACGTCGTCGAATTCGACGCCGACCCGCGCCTGATCGAGCAGTTTGCGACCGAAGCCAGCGCCGCGATCCGCAAGTTCACCGAGAACGGCACCAGCGTCGTGCTGGCGGTGACCCCCGAAGCCCGTCCCTACGTCCGGATGATCCTGGAACGGGTATTTCCGACTCTGCCGATTCTGTCGCATGTCGAAGTCGCGCGCAGCACCGAGATCAGAGCACTCGGAGCCATATCGTGATCAGCGGCCTCGCCGACAGCGTGCTGGTGACGTTCATCGTGTTCTGCCGCATCGGTGCCTGCCTGATGCTGGTGCCGGGCTATTCCAGCGTCAACGTCCCGGCCCAGGTCCGCTTGTTCGTCGCGCTCGTCACGACGTTTGCGCTGACGCCGATCCTGGTCGCTGTCCTGAAACCTCTCACGGACAACGCGGCACCGCTGACGCTCGCGCTGCTGATCTGCTCCGAGCTCGTGGTCGGCAGCGTCATCGGGCTCGGCGGCCGCGTGTTCTTCCTCGCACTCCAGACCATGGCCACTGTGATGGCGAGTGCCATAGGGCTGAGCAACATCCCGGGGACGCCGATCGGCGACACTGATCCGGCGCCGGCTCTGGTGCCGCTGATCATGACGGCCGTCACCACGCTGTTCTTCATAACCGACCAGCACTGGCAGGTCCTGCGCGGGTTGATGAACTCCTACGACGTCTGGCATCCCGGCGATAAGTTCGGCGGCGGCATGGCGCTGGAGCTGCTCGTCGGCCGGCTGTCGGAAGCATTCGTCCTGACGCTGCGGATCACCAGCCCTTTCATCGTCTATTCGGTCATCGTCAACCTGGCGGTCGGCCTGGTCAACAAGCTGACGCCGGCGATTCCGGTCTATTTCATCTCGGTGCCGTTCGTGCTGTTCGGCGGCTTCCTGCTGCTCTACCTCACCAGCGACGAGCTCTTGACGCAATTCATGCTCGGCGTCTCGTCATGGCTGGCGGAGTGATCGGTCATGACCTCGCGCGCGGACAAGCTCGGCCGGTTGGTCTCGCTCGTGAAGCTCCAGCTCCGGCTGTCCGAGTGGCAGCTCGCGCATCTGCGGCAGCAGGAGCGCAGCTTGCAGGACGAGCAGGAATGGCTGGTCGGAGCCCTGAACGATGGCAAGCCGCCGGTGGGATCATCGAGCGAATCGATCGCGCGGCGCCTGACCAGGACCAGCGTCGGCACGCGCGCGATTCAGGCGCAGGCCTCGCAGCAGCTCGACCAGGTTCGCGCGGAGAGCCGCCGTGTGAAGCAGTTCGAGCAGGTCGCCAAGGCGGCGCTCGCGGACAAGCTTCGCGACGCCGAGAAGAAATCGCTCGAGGAGATGACGGGAACAAGTCTCACCGTGCGCGAGTGGACGCCACGGCCAGCCAACCGGAACAAGACATGATCGTGACAGCGACACCCGACCTCGTCCTCGACGTCCTCGATGCCGCCGACCCGGTAGCGCAGCGCGCGGCGACCGCCAAGCTCGATGCGCTGAAATCATCGGACACGGATTTCGCCGCCACGATGGACGCGGAGGTCGGCAAGGCGAAGGCGGCCGCTGCAGAACAATCCGCGTCGAAGGTTTCGGAAGCGCCGTCGGGTGCGGTGAACGGGGCGCCGGTGCAGGTGATCAAGGCGCCGGCATCCGGCGAGGTGTACCGGAAGTTCGAGGCTTTCATCCTCCAGACCTTCGTCGAGACGATGTTGCCGAAGGAGTCGGAGGAGGTCTTTGGCAAGGGTACGGCCGGTGGCGTCTGGAAGTCGATGCTGGCGGAGCAACTTGGTGCTCAGCTGGCAAAGGGCAAGGGCATTGGCATTGCCAAGCAGCTCGCCGCCGCGCATCCGGCCGGGCCGGACGTTACGGGCAAGGCCGGATGACGATCCGGGAATGGGTGATAGAAGTTGAAGGGTGAATTTCCTATGCAGGCACATGAAGGCGCGGCGGCCCTGGTGATGGAGCAGCCGGTCGTGGACACCGAGGCGATGACGACGGCAGCCGCGCCCGGTGATGCGCTGTTGCCCGTGCTGCTCTCGAATGTCGGTGGCGAGTTGGCGAACGAAGGCGCGGATACAGCGAGGTTGGATGAGGTGCGGGGCCTGCTGGCTGCGATCCGCCGGCTCGAAAGCATCGTTGAGGAAGAGACGGTCGCGCTCGGTACGGGCAAGAAGATCGATTTCGACGAGTTCAGCGCCCGGAAGAGCCGGAGTATGCTGGAATTCGTCCGCCTGATGCGGGCCCGAATGCATCTCGGCGGCGAGGTCGAGATCACCGAGGAGATCCAGCGGTTGCGCGAGAAACTTGAGCGAAATCGTTCTCTCCTCGAAATGCACTACGACGCGGTACGCGAGGTCGCGACCATCATCGTCAAGGCCATCAGGGACGCCGAGTCGGACGGCACCTATACCGGTCGAGCAGCACAGGACGGAAGATGATCAGACTGGTGCTGGCCGGGCTCTGGGTATGCATCCTCACCGCGGGCACGAGCTATGCCGTCGCGTATTGGAAGGACAACGGCACCCTGTTGCCGGCGAAGGACGAATATCTCGACGGGCTGCAGTATCAGAAGACGCGGGCGCTGAGCGTGCCCATGGTCGAGGGTGGCAACGTGCAGGGCTACATCGTCGCGCGCTTCGTCTACACCGTGGAGGCGCGGACCATGCACCAGCTCAACGTTCCGCCCGAGCCGTTCGTCGTCGACGAAGCCTTCCGCAGGATCTATGCCGACGACCGCCTCGATTTCAGGAAACTCGCCCGTTACGACCTCTCCATCCTCACGACGGCCATCAAGCAGCGCGTCAATGAGCGGATGCAGGCCGAAGTCGTCCAGGATGTCCTGGTCGAAGACTTCAACTACGTGTCGAAGGAAGAATTCCAGCAGAAGCCCTAGGGTCTGTTGGGATTCATCTGGAGTTTATCGCGGCCGCGGCCAGATAGATCATTGAAGTGAAGCTCTGGTCGGTCTTGTCGGCGCGCATTGCGATGCGCTTGAATTCCTTGAGCTTGCCGAAGAAGTTCTCG